>JAFXJX010000015.1 GCA_017532025.1 Clostridia bacterium
ATCCCAAACTTCGATCTTCTGAATTTCGTGAGAAGTTCTGAAGCCGTCGAAGAAGTTAAGGAAGGGAACTCTGCCCTTGATGGTTGCGAGGTGAGCAACAGCGCCAAGGTCCATGATTTCCTGAGGATTGGATTCTGCCATCATAGCGAAACCGGTCTGACGGCAAGCATAAACGTCGGAGTGGTCACCGAAAATGTTAAGAGCGTGAGATGCTACGCAACGAGCCGAAACGTGAATGACGCAAGGAAGCAGTTCGCCTGCGATCTTGTACATATTGGGGATCATCAGAAGAAGACCCTGCGATGCGGTGTAGGTGGTGGTGAGAGCACCGGCAGCCAGAGAGCCGTGAACAGCGCCTGCAGCGCCGCCTTCGGACTGGAGCTCAACCACTCTTACGCGCTCGCCGAAAATGTTGCGTGCGGGCTTGCCGAGGATGTTTTTGTCAGCGGCAGACCAAGAGTCTGTCAGTTCAGCCATGGGGCTGGAAGGGGTGATGGGGTAGATGGCTGCAACTTCTGTAAACGCATAGCTAACGTGCGCCGCAGATGTATTACCATCCATAGAAACTTTCGTTCTTGCCATAGTAGTCCTCCGTTTGATAGTATATGATAATTTTGTTTTGCAAACAGCGATGATTGTTTTGTGGGCATCATAATCCCATACGCTGTTATTCTATCATTTTTTGTCGCCTTTGTAAAGGTGTTTTTGCAAATATTTTTTAAAAGATCAGGGAAATTTGTGAAAATTTTCACAATTGAATTCGGTGAAATCAACAAAGCTGTTGCTTTTTGGAAAGAAATATGGTAGAATCAAGTAAAATCAAGGACTATATATGCGAGGTGCTTTATGGCGAATTCTGAAAAGAAAAGTCTTTATGAGCAATTTGAAGCCTGTACGATCAAGGAGTTGGAAGATGCCCTTATTTCCTGCAACACGCATGAAGAAAAGGCATTTTATCGCGCTTTGTTGAACTTAAAACTGCAGATCAGTCAGGAAAAACTGATCGGAAAGGTGCTTGTTTGATGGTCGATTCGAAAAAATACGTGATCTTTGCCGGCATCAACGGCGTGGGCAAAACCGCGCTTCACAGAGTGCTTAGTGAATATTCCGACCTTGGCAAGCGCATCAGCATTGACGATATTGTTCTGTCTATGGGAGATTGGCGCGACCCGCTCGTGCAGATCAAGGCGGCACGAAAAGCGATGGGCGAGCTTCGCGCGGTGATTGACGAAGGAAAGAATTTTCACCAAGAGACCACACTTCCGGGAGAAGCGATCGTTCGTTATGCCGATCTTGCGAAATCGAAAGGCTATCGGGTTGTGCTGCATTATATTGGTGTGGCGTCACTTGACATTGCCAAGGAGAGAGTACGCCACCGCGTGGAAGAGGGCGGTCACGGCATTGACGAGAAAATTATGGAAAAGCGCTTTGCCGATATGTACAATTTCCTCTTTCCTTTGATTGACCGTTGCGATGAGGTGTATTTCTATGATAATTCTCTTCGTTTTACGCAGATTGCCGTGATGCTTGACGGCGTTGTGTCCGATATGGATACCGACCGTCCCGCTTGGTTCAAGGAAATGATGGCAAAGAGGGAAGAGAGAAAGAAGTGAATATGCAAAATCCCCGACAGACCAAAAATCTGTCGGGGATTTTTTGTTTGCTGCGGTATTCGACAAAAAGGTGAGGGAAAACAGGAAAAAACTTTCAAAACAGGGCGAAAATCGGTGTTTTTGAGAGAAGGTGCGTTTTTGCGGTCTATCAATTCGACAAATGGCTTTTGAAAACGCTTTTTCGGTTACACGCAGCAAGGTGGTGTAACGCCACTATATTTTGTATGATGTACCCATCCCGTGGCAACAAGATATAGTGTCGAAAGAGGAAAGGCGGAGCGATATGGAACGCGAGATTGTGATCAAAAAACGGCGGGTCAGGGCGAGGGATGAGTTGGTTCTCGATTACACGCTGTCAAAGCGCTCCGAGAGGGGATTGGTTGTGTACTCGCTCCTCATTGAAGAAACGTTTGGCGAAAAAAGCGAATTTGTTTTCCTTGATGCTTTGACCGATGACGAAAAGCGCGCAAGCGATTTGTTCCTGCTCTTTTCGGAAGAAACCGTCACACCCTGCACGGCAGAGGATGTTCTTAACGAAATATGCTACGCTCCTTGATGTCAAGGGGCGTTTTTTCTTGCATTTTGCTCCTGTTTGCTGTATAATGAGAGCATGATAACAAAAGGAGTTTTTGCCATGAAAGAGCTTTCGGTTCTGATCAAGCCTGCCTCTTCCCTTTGCAATATGCGCTGTCGGTACTGTTTTTATGCCGATGTGAGCGAACAAAGAGTGATTCCGTCTTACGGCATGATGTCGGAAGACGTGGTGAAAACAATCCTCCGCCGCGTGAAGGAAAGCGGTGCTCAGTCGGTGACATTTGCCTTTCAGGGCGGCGAGCCGACTTTGTGCGGTCTTTCGTATTTTGAAGGCTTTGTGAAAGAGGCAAAGGCGGTTTTGCCCCATGTGCGTGTGAACTATTCGATCCAGACAAACGGCTTGCTGCTTGACGATGCGTTTTGTGCCTTCTTAAAAGAAAACTGCTTTTTGGTGGGGCTCTCGCTTGACGGCTACCGCGAGAATCACAACGGCTTTCGTCCCGATGCCGCCGGGAAAGATACCTTTACGAGAACGCTTGCCACAGCCGAGCGCTTGAGGCATTTTGGTGTGGATTTCAACATCTTGACGGTGGTGACGGCACCGCTTGCGAAGCGCGGTGAAAAGCTTTGGCGTTTTTACCAAAAGAATCACTTTGAATTTGTGCAGCTTATTCCTTGCCTTGCGCCTTTATCGGGGGATGTGGCAAATGAGTGGGCGCTGACTCCCCAAGCCTATGCCGATTTTTTGAAGGGGATTTTTCCGCTATGGGTGGATGCGCTGACGAAAGGGGCGTATATCAGCATTCGTTTGTTTGACAATCTGGTACGTCAAGCCTTTGGACAAATGCCCGAAATGTGCGGCATGTGCGGTGTTTGCTCACCGCAGTTTGTGATTGAAGCCGACGGTGGGGTATATCCGTGCGATTTTTACGTGCTTGACGAATACCGCTGCGGCAATCTTTCAGATAATTCGTTTGATGAGATTCTTCAGGAGGAAAGAATGCAACGCTTTTTGAAACCGCAGTTTCCCGAAGCGTGCAAGGCTTGCCGTTTTGCGCGCTTTTGCCGCGGCGGCTGCAAGCGTTACCGCTCGCTCTATCTTGCCAAAGAGGGTTATTGCCCCTATGCCGATTTTCTTTCGTCTTGCGAAAAAGACATTCTGCGCGCAGGAAGATTTGTGTTTGGGGGATAAAACAAAGAAGCTTGCACCAAGTTTGGTACAAGCGGGTTTGGATTGGAGTATCTTTTGGTAGGGGCTGGCGCCTCGACAGCCCGAGAACATACGAGTAAAATGAAATAAGAATGTCTTGTTCGTTTTAGGGTCGTCGAGGCGCCGACCCCTACCGTGACGGTTTGTTACTCACTTGAAAAATCCGCCCAAGGGGTGTCTGCCATTGAATCATAGACGCCGTGTAGGGGCGCACCTGTGTGTGCGCCCGCAATAAACAAGTATGGTTTAAGTGTATTTGATTGTCGCGGGCGACCACACAGGGTCGCCCCTACAAAACCGAGGGGGATTTCGGTGTGATGGAATTAAGTTCCTTGCCGATTCGATGACAAAAAAACGCCGAGAGGGACCAAACGGTCACCCTCGGCGGTATGTTTTTATCTCTTTTTTGCCGAAATCTTCTCTCGATGGATCTTACGGCTTCGCAAGAAGACAAGCAGACAGACGAGTGACACAGAGTATGCGAGTGCAAGGATGGAACGCACAACGGGAATTGGTATCGCCATCAAAGGACTCAAGCAAAACACGGCCGAAAACAAAATAGGATTCTGAGGGGTATTTTGTATGATCAAGTCGGAAAACTCCGCCACAATTGCAACAATACCGTAGATGGCAAATATGATCTTGCCTTCGGCATGGATAAAGGCAAGCAACTCTTTTTTGGGGGAGAAATCATCCGTATGCTCTGCATAGGTGTCTAATCGAGGATACAGATGGAATCGGTAGAAAAAGATAGCATATATAACCATCATCATCACAAAAAGAGTGACATTTCGGATCGATTGATTTTCAATTTCTGTCAGTGCGGCTGCAAGTACTAAGGAGCCCATCACTAAAACACCGCCCGAAGCCAAGGATGCAAACAGAATGTTTTTCAGGCAAAGTAACCATTCTTTTTTGTTTTTGAACACAAAATCATCCCTCTTTCTTACACATTATCCGGTTCAAAAATGAAGAGTGGCAGGGGGAGCCAGGATGCGGCTTGGGGATTGATTTTGGCGCGCAGAGCAGAGTAGTTGCGGAAGAACAAGGCTTCAGCCTCGGTCTGCGAGAGGGTGATCTCGGGCGCTTCGTCGGTGACTTCCACCGAGGTCTTGCCGTCTTTGACCGAAAGCTGCAGGGTGACGGTTTCTTTTTGACCTTTGATGGTGACAACGAGCCCGCCGTCAACCAATGGGTTTTGGCTATTCTTAAAAGCAAGAAGTGCCGACAGCACCTTTTGCCAATTGAGAACGAGGAAGCATTCGTTGGAGATGATATTGACGTCCTCGGCGAGAACATCCACCTCGGCGGCAAGGGCATGGTCATAGGCAGGAATGGCGATCGAAAGCTGACCGAGTGAGTCGATGGCAACGGCAAGCATGGCTTGTGTCAGTGTGGGATCAAGCGGGCAAAACTCCGAAAACTGACGCTTGGAAACGTAATGTACCGCCCAACCAACGAGTGTTTCACCTTGGAAGAAAGCATACGGACGAGAGCGCCAAGAGCAGAGAATGTCGTAAAGGTCCTCGCGCGAGCGCTCGGTATAATAGGGTCTTTCGTGCTTTTTCTCAAACAGGGTATCGAGAAGTGCGGTATCGTCTTCTTTGATCGCGCGCATGGTGATGCCCTCACGGTTGGGGTTGATATACGAAACCGTCTTGGGTGTGATCGAAAAATACATCATGCCGTCGCATTTTTCAAAGCCGAAATGGGCGTAGCGGTGGCGTCTGCCGCCAAGCACCGAAAAATCGATGTCATCTTTGACCATGTCGTCAATGGCAGTTTTCATGAGGTCCTTCATAAAGCCCTCGCCGCGGTGGCGCGGATGGGTTGCCACACTGCCGATGCCGCGCGCGGTCAGTGTTTTGCTGCCGATACGGAATGTGAGCGGATAAGAAAGAACAGTGCCCACGATACGCTCGTTGTCAAGGGCAAAATAGGTGACCTTGTCGGTTTCGCGCTTTGCACTGTAAAGCTTGGGGAGCAGGGTAGAAAAAGAGGAGGCAGGTGTGCCGTTCATGCCGAAGACGTAGTTGATAAAATCTATGTAGTCCTCATTGCTGTGATAGCCTTTTTGGATGATAGCCATTTTTGTATCCTTTCTTTTTGTCCTCGGCTGTTGCGTGGCAACAGCCGAGTGTTTTATGACATTTTCTTGTGATTTGTTTTTTTTCTTTTGTGACAGCAGTAAGAGAGAATCAGCGTGCCTGCGGCAACAAAGAGAAGTGCTTTGACAAGCGGCAGGCTGAAATTTCCTTGATAAGAGCAAGCAAACAGCGGTTTTTTATCATGCTTGTTTTGATACAAGGCGTGGCTTGTGTCAAAACGGCAGGAAAGATACGGCTCTTTTGGTTTGCCGATACAGCTTGTACATCTTTTGACTGCTTGTTTGAGTGTTTTTCCCGATAGGATCATAAACGAGTACTACCTTACAATCTCTTTTGATACTAACGGAGTGTCGGCGAAGAGAGTGACACTCCGCCTCTTCTATAGTATAACAAAAAAACCTTCATGATGCAAGGAAAATCTTTCTTTTCGTTGACAAAAGGCGGAAAATGTGCTATCTTTATTATGGATATGTATTGATTTTACTAAAGAAAGGGGAAAAGCGCATGGTAACACTTAAAAGCCCCGTGACAAGCCTTGCCGGCATTGGTCCGAAAAAAGCGGAAATGTTCAAAAAAATCGGCGTGTACACCGTGGGCGATCTTCTCAGGCGTTTTCCCCGCGCTTACCAAAACCGCGGTGACATCCGCACGCTTGCCGAGGCGGGTATGACAGGCGACTTTTGTGCCATGATGCTGACAGTCGGCACGCGCCCTTCGACAGCACTCTTAAAAAACCGCATGGCGCTGACCAAGTTTTCGGCGTTTGACGATACGGGAAAGTGCGAGGTCGTCTTTTTTAATCAAAATTACATCAAAGATGCGTTTGCCCTCGGCGCAACCTATCGCTTTTGGGGTAAATTGACGCATCAAAAAAACAAATGGTCCCTGACAGCGCCTCAGTTTGAGCCGTTTACAGGCGCACGCAGTCTGCCTGACTACGTGCCGGTATATCCCTTGGGCGGCGGCATTGGGCAAAAGATGATGCGCTCGACGGTTGGCATTGCGCTGGCATCACTGGATGAAGCGCCCGATGTGATTCCGAAATCCATCCGCGAAAAGTATCAGTTACTTTCCTTGCAGGATGCGTTCTATACCGTGCACTCTCCCATGAATCCCGAACGGCTTGCCGAAGCCAGACGGTATTTTGTGTTTGAAGAGCTGTTTTTGTTCGCGCTTTCTGTGGCACGCTCCAAAAAAGAGCGCACAGGAGAGACAGGCATTGTATTGAAGATTTCCGAGGGAGAGATGAATGACTTCTTGTCGGCGCTCACCTTTACCCTCACCGAAGCGCAAAGCCGCGTGCTTGCTGACATCAGACGCGATCTTGCCAGCGGGTTTGCCATGCATCGCCTTGTGAGCGGTGACGTTGGCAGCGGTAAGACGGTGATTGCCGCGGCGGCTGCCTATATTGCCGTGAAAAGCGGCTATCAGGCGGCGATGATGGCGCCCACCGAGATTTTGGCACGCCAACACTACAATGACTTGGCACCGCTGTTTACCTCTCTCGGGATTCGCGTGGGGCTTTTGGTGGGCAACATGACACCTGCGAAAAAGCGCAAGCTGCATGAGGATGCCGCCAAGGGCGAGATTGATTTTGTGATCGGCACGCACGCGCTGCTCACCGAGTCGATGCGCTTTGCAAGACCTGCCTTGATGATTACCGACGAACAGCACCGTTTTGGCGTGAAGCAGAGAGCCACTCTTGCCGAAAAGGGTGAGAATTTGCATATTCTTGTGATGAGCGCAACACCGATTCCGCGAACGCTTGCGCTTGTTTTATACGGAGACCTTGATATTTCAACGATCGATCAGCTTCCGCCGAAACGGCAGAAGGTTTCGACCTTTCTCGTTGACGAAAGCTACCGCGCACGACTCAACGGCTTTATCAAAAAGCAAGCTGACGAGGGGCGTCAGGTGTATATTGTTTGCCCTGCCATTGAAGACACCGCCGATGACGAAGACGAGGGCGGCGTGCTTGTGACGATGAATGGCGAAGTGATTGACAAAAAGCCGCTCCGCCGTGCGGTGGAGTATGCCAAAGAACTTTCAAATTCCATGCCGACGGTGACGGTTGGCTGTTTGCACGGCAAAATGCCCGCGCAGGAAAAAGACCGCGTGATGGCGGAGTTCGAGCGCGGCGAGATTTCGGTGCTTGTTTCCACCACGGTGATTGAGGTGGGTGTGAACATTCCCAACGCCACCTTGATGGTGATTGAAAATGCCGACCGCTTTGGTCTATCGCAGCTCCATCAGCTGCGCGGACGTGTGGGGCGCGGTGTGCATAAATCCTGGTGTATTCTCGTGAGTGACAGCGAAAACGACGATTCACTCCGCCGTATGCGCGCGCTTTGCGAGACGAACGACGGTTACCGCATTGCCGAGTTTGATTTGGCACAAAGAGGACCGGGTGACTTTTTTGCCTCGGAAGAGAGCAACCGCCAAAGCGGCGAATTCAAATTTCGTGTGGCATCGCTCTGCGATGATACCGAGCTGTTATCAAGCGCGTTTGCCGAAGCAACGCGCGTAATTGCCGAAGATGCTGATCTTTTAGCAGAAGAAAACACAGCTTTGAAAGAAGCGTGCGATGCCTTTGCCCTTGCCGGCAAAAACACGATTTCATAAATAAAGGAGGGACGAGGATGGCTTTGTTTGCAATCGATTATGAATCGAAGCTTTTGCGCGAGTATTTCCAAAAAAGCGGGCTTTGCGGTGAAGCGCTCGACGAGGCTGTCCGCGCGGCGAAAGAGGAAATGGAAAAAGGTCGTCCTCTTGCCTATATCATCCAAGAGCAGGCGTTTTACGATCTTGTGCTGTATGTGGACGAGAGGGTGCTGATTCCAAGACCCGATACCGAGCGTCTTGTGGAAACGGTACTTCGCTTTTTACCGAAAAATGCGCGCTTTCTTGACCTTGGTACGGGAAGCGGTTGTATCCCTGTGACGCTCTTGAAACACCGCCCCGATGCAGTGGGTACTGCGCTTGACCTTTCGCCCGATGCCCTAATTGTAGCGAAGAAAAATGCAGATATGGTTGGCGTTGCCGATCGCCTGACCTTCTGCGAGGGTGACATGACCAAGAATCCCTTTGCGGGAGAGTTGTTTGATGCGATCATATCCAATCCCCCATATATTCCGCGCGAGGATATTCCAAAATACCCCTCGCTTTCCTATGAACCGCAGATGGCGCTTGACGGCGGCATTGACGGCATGGATTTTTACCGCGCGATTCTTTCTCTCTACCGTGATAACTTAAAAGCGGGCGGCGGTTTCTTTTTCGAGATCGGATTTGATCAGGGAAAAGCGATGCGAGCCCTTGCCGAAACACTCGGCTATACTTGCGAGATCTACAAAGATTACGGAAAAAACGACCGCGTGGCGGTTTTGTTTTTGAATGACAAAGGAGATTTGCCATGAAAATACAGGTGTTTGATACCACGTTGCGCGATGGCGCGCAAGGATTTGGCGTGTCGTTCAGTGAACACGACAAAAGAAAGATCATCAAAAGCCTTGACTCACTTGGTGTGGATTATATTGAGGCGGGCAACTTTGCGCTGGAAGAAGATATGAAGATTTTTGACAGCGTGAAGGATCTGGCTCTGACCTCTGCCGAAATCGTGGCGTTTGGCGCAACTTGCCATCCTTATACCAACGCTTGCGATAACGAGACTCTGAAGCGGATTGCCAAGACCGATGTGCGTTGTGTTTCGATCTTTGGTAAAGCAAGTCTTTCTCACGTGAGGGAGATTTTGCGCACAACACCCGAGGAGAACCTCAGAATCATCCGCGATACGGTTTCCTACTTGAAAGGAAAGGGCAAGCGCGTTTTCTTTGATGCCGAGCATTTCTTTGACGGCTATTCGGACGATGCGCCCTATGCACTTTCGGTCCTTGCGGCGGCAAAAGAAGCGGGTGCTGAGGTGATTACGCTTTGCGATACCAACGGCGGTATGCTCCCCGATATTGTTGGCATGGTGACCGGGCGTGTAAAAGAAATCTTTTCGGATACTGTGGTGGGCATTCACTGCCACAACGATCTTGGTATGGCAACGGCTTGCACGCTTTCTGCTGTTTTGGCGGGGGCGTCTCACGTGCAGGTGACGGTTTCGGGCATCGGTGAGCGTTGCGGTAACGCCAACCTTTCTACCGTTTTGCCGCTCTTACAGTTGAAAATGGGTTATCAACTGATTCCGAAAGAGAATCTTGAAAAACTCACTGCCACGGCGCGTTATATCAACGAGGTTGCCAACCGCTCTTTTGACGAAAGTGAGCCTTTTGTGGGCGGTTCGGCATTTTGCCACAAAGCGGGGATGCACGTGGATGCGGTGAACAAAAATCCCGCTTCGTTTGAACACATCGAGCCCTCTCTTGTGGGTAACGAAAGAAACACCCTGATCTCCTCGCTTTCGGGCAGAAGCGCGATTTTTACCAAGCTTCACGAGATTTTTCCCGAGGCAACCAAAACTTCGCCTGCTGTTTCGGCGGCGGTGGAGAGAATCAAGGCGCTTGAAGCCGAAGGCTACCGCTTTGAAGATGCCGAGGCATCTTTAACCTTGCGTCTTTCCGAGACCTGGACGGGAAAAGACCAAAATCGCTTCTTTGAACTCAAAAATTTCCGCGTGATGATCTCCGAATCGCAAAACGCAACCGAGCCGATGTGCTCGGCACAGATCAAAATTGCGGTGGGCGGTGCGGAGGAGATCACAGCCGCTGAAGGAGAGGGTCCTGTGAACGCGCTTGACCTCGCTCTTCGTAAGGCACTTACCCGTTTTTATCCGAGCATTGCAACAATTCGTCTGTGCGACTATAAGGTGCGCGTGCTCGATTCGGGAAGCAATACGGCATCCAAAGTTTTGGTACGCGTCAGCACCACCGATAACAGCAGCGTTTGGCGCACGGTTGGTGTCTCTCCCGACATCATTGACGCAAGCTGGCAGGCGCTTTCGGATTCGATGGTTTATTTTTTGGAAAAAGAAAGAATATAAATAGCAAAAAGATATTTTAAGAGGTTTATGTCACAATAAGCGGTTGATATTTTACGTGTCATCCTGAGTGGAGACTGCCCGAGATCCCGCTTCACCTGACGGTTCGCGCTTTTGTGCAGAGGCACAAAAGTTCGACTTCGCTCAGGATGACACGGGCAGTCGGAATCGAACTGCGAAGCAGCACCAAGCGAATGCGAAGGTGGGATCTCGTAAATATCAACCATTGCTATGTGACAAAGTCTTTACAATTTTGACAAGAGGTGTGGTTTTCTATGGCAAAGATCAAATTGTGCTGTCTGTTCGGCGGCGCATCGGAGGAATATGAGGTGTCGCTTGTCAGCGCCGCTTCGGTTCTTTCACAGATAGATGTTGAAAAATACGAGATCACGACGGTGGGTATTACCAAAGCGGGCAAGTGGTTGCTTTTTGAGGGCGCGCTTTCCGATCTGACTGCCGAAACATGGCAAAATTTCGCCGCCAAGGAAGTGATTCTGCCCGCGACCAAAGGGACAGGGGAGATTTATATTTTAGAGGGCGATACCATCAGCCGCAAAAAGATCGACGTGGTATTCCCGATCATGCACGGCAAAAACTGCGAGGACGGCACACTTCAAGGTCTTTTTGAGCTTTGCGGCATCCCGTTTGTGGGTCCGGGTTGTCTTTCGTCTGCGGTGTGCATGGATAAAGCTTCCACCAAAATGATTCTGAAAAATTACGGCATTCCTCAAGCGGCAGCGCTTGCGGTGGATGCTGCCGAGATTCGCAAAATGCCCTCCCGTATTGCGCTGGCATCCGAAGCGCTCGGCTCGCCGCTCTTTGTCAAGCCCTCTGCATCGGGCTCATCCTGCGGTGTGAGCCGTGTGAATAGTCCTTCGGAGCTTTTGCCCGCGCTGGAAAAAGCGCTTCTTTCGGACAGCCGTGTGTTGATTGAAGAGTGCATCAAGGGTGCGGAAGTAGAAGTGGCGGTGCTTGGCAATGCCGACCCGATCGTTTCGATCCCCGGTGAAATTGCCCCCGGCAGTGAATTTTACGATTATGATACCAAATACAAAAACGATACGGCATCCTATTATATTCCCGCGCGCATTTCGGATTCCGCTATGGCAAAGGTGAGACAGTATGCGCAGAAGATCTACAAGATCCTCGGCTGCAAGGGTCTTGCCCGTGTGGACTTTTTCGTGGACGGCGAGCGCGTGGTGTTCAACGAGATCAACACCCTCCCCGGCTTTACCTCAATCAGTATGTACCCCAAGATGATGGAAGCTTCGGGCATTCCGTATGCGGAGTTAATTGACCGTTTGATTGCGCTTGCGATGGAGTGAAAATTTGAAAAGGAGTTTCGCGTGGCGGAACTCCTTTTTTGCGAGGACGGTATGAAAATGAAAAATCCGCATGGTGTCATGCGGATTTTTTTTATAAACTTTCAAGGAAAGTGAGCAAAAGTGTTTTTTGTTTTGGAGATAGTTTGGAAAAAACGGTTGCGATTTCGTCGGACTCAGATTCATCTTCAAAAAACTCTTTGAGAGAAATACCCATGGCATCACACAAAAGTTGCAAATGCCCCACCGTGATATCCGCTTGTCCGAGTTCAACACGGCGCAGATGCGTTTGTGATACACCTGCGCGTTCGGCGAGTCTGTTTTGTGTGTAACCGCAGCGCTCTCTTAAGGTGATCAATCTTTTGCTAACATTCATAATTGTGCTCCTTGTTTAGTCTTATAAGGATATGTTAGCACAAAAGAAAAGCAATAATTATACTTTTAAGGTTGACAAGTTAGTCTTATTGTGATATAATGCGATGGGAGTGTTCTCCCAAAATCAACAAAATTAGAGGGAAAACAAAAGTTTTTCTCATTTTTAAACTATTTATGTATTTCCGTAGGAGGGAATTTTGATGAAAACTAAAGTTTTTTTACGATCGTCTCCCAAAACCGTAAAAGAGAAAATGGTTGCAGCAATTGCCATGTTACTCGTTTCCTCTATTCTGCTTACATTAGCCAGCTTTGCTTGGCTGACAATGTCAGTTGCACCCGAACTTCGCGGTATTACAACAAATATTGGAGCAAACGGAAGCTTGGAAATTGCACTTCTGACTACCGAAACAAGAAATGACTTGACGAAAATTAAAACCAGTGTCGGTCAATCTCTTGAAAAGAACGTGACGGCTGCCAATAATACATGGGGTAACCTTGTTGATCTCAGCAGTGAAGCATACGGTTTAAGTAACGTTGTTTTGATGCCGGCACGATTAAACGCGGTTCCTCAGTCTAGTGAGGGCTACGTTGTTAACTCGGGTATGCTTTCTGTGCCTACTTACGGTTATGACGGACGTATTATTGAGCTTACCGACGATACGGTCAGTGCTATTTACGGAGACTCGTCATTCTCTTATATTCTCGGTGAACAAGACTATGGTGTAAGAGTGATTGGCACTTCATCCTCGATCACTGTACAGGGAAGCGCTCTTGCTATGGCAAAAAGCAATATTATCACATATACTAACAGCGCAAAGAGCCATGCAACGTCTGCAATGGAGAATAACGGTGACGCTATTATGGGTCTTGTTATTGCTCACAGCGCAAATACAAGTGCCACCTATGACGATTCTGATATTGACGTGCTTGAATCCATGATTGCTGCACTGAATACTTCGGTTAACTATATTGATCTTGCATTGAGACAGGCTTTGGTTGCGTACGCTGCTGCTACTATCGCGGATGAAGAAACCTTTGAACAAGTTAGAGATACTATCACGTCAGGCATGGATCTGTCCTCGATCAAAGAGTGGGTGAGTGGAAATTTTGATGTTCCCCGGAGCTTTATTGCTTGGATTGAAGAGAAAGAGTCTATCCAAAATGATTTGAACGCTGCGAGCAATGAATGTACAGCGCTTTCGGGCGGTGAGTATACATGGATTCAGATTCGCGCAATAATGGATAAACTCATGAGTCTTGACGGTATATATATCGGTGAAAGCAAGTTTACAGACATGAAAGCTGCTGATATCATGGCACTTGCAGGTACGAATTTCAAAATGACGCTTGCGCCCGGATCCGGTGTTTTTGCTGATATCGCAGACTTCACAGGAGATTTTTCATCTTGGATTTCTGTTATGGGCTCTGACGTTGAAATCTCTACCGTGACTCAACAGAATCCTGCTTACCTTGCTGAGCTTGCGAGCGTTGTACGTGAGCTTGATGCGGTAGACGGCAGTGGTAGCGGTTCTACTAAGGTTGATCTTACATCTACTTATGGATATGCTTTGGATATGGCATTCCGTTGTAACGCACCTCTTTCAGAGCTTCTGTTACAAACCGAGGCTCTTCAGAGGATTTATGAGGATTCTTTCTCTGCCAGTACAATGGGAGGAGGAAGCTATATGGAATTTAAGTCAAGTGACAAGAATTTCACATTTGAGCAAACCATCAAATTGATGGATGCGGTACGTGTTGCATTTATCGATGATCAGAACGCTATCCTTGGCATTGCAAAGCTGAATACCAGTAATCGTATTACTGTGGATGATTCCATAAAGGCACCTCTCTATCTTTATGATTTTAGTTTCAGTAATGAAGATGAAGATCGCGGTGCTTTGATTATGGGCGAACGCCGCAAGTTCGACAATACCATAACCAACCTGGATCGCAATGTTTCCAAGGCGGTAACCGTTCTTGTTTGGCTTGACGGTGATATCGTTGATAATACTATGGTATCCGCTGAATCCGAAACATCACTTAACGGTATTCTGAATCTTCAGTTTGCAAGCAGTGCGGATCTTGTTCCGGCAGATAATAACAGCCTTCTTAATATCACGCCTGATAAGGATGAATTAAACGAACTGATTGTTGCAAACAAGGAAACCTATGAAGCAGGACAAGGTCTGTATACCACTGTAAGCTGGAACGAATACACGGAAGCTTACGAATTTGCTGTTAACGTGAATGAAAACTTGAATGCCAACGAATCACAGGTTTATAAGGCTGCCAAGGCACTTACGGTAGCCGCTTCCGGTCTTGAAAAAATTGAACTCAGTGTACTTGGTAATAAAATTGACGAAATGTGTCAGTTAATGGGTGAAACCACAGACGTTGCTCGTTATGTTTTCTATGATGAAGCAAACAAGCGTTACTACTGTACGGATACATATACCGAGGAGCAGAAAGAAAGCAAGGTTGGCGAGATTTTCAGAGTTGATTATCATAACAACCTCAGAGACGAGGGAGATGGCATCAAGACTCGTGTGTATACCGACAGCAGTTGGTCAAACCTTGCAGCAACAGTTTATGATGCGGAAGTGGTTTATCGGTGGAATAATACGGATTATACGGCTATTGATAATGCTGTTACCGCGATGAAAACCGCATACGACGCACTTGAGTTTGCCGTGTTCTTCATGCCTTACGATTATAACGGCGCTTTGTATTACTTTGCTGTCAGCGATGAAACCGACACCTACGGTAAGTGGTATGATGCTGATCTGAAGCGCGTTGTGGCAGATCTTACGATTCTTGAACTTGACGCACGAGCTGTTCCTGCGGAGATTGCTGAGATTGAAATTGACGAGTATGTTCCGAATAATCATGTAATCAATCCTTCGCTTGAGATTAAGAGTGAGATTTATCCTAATCTTACAGACGAGATTATTGCGGTGCATTGGAATACAAACGAAATGTTTGTAAGAGTGATTACGACTTCACAGAGAACTTATCTTCAAACTTTAATCACCAAGGCTGAAGCGTTAGGTGTGGAATCTGTTGAGGTTGTTAACGCAATCAAGATTCTGGATGACAGTAAAGTACTGGATTCGAATATGCCCACCGAGCAGGAAGCAACGGCTGCTATTTCGGCTCTTGAAGCAATCATTGCCGAAGAAGAAGCAAAACTTGATCAGGAAGCAGATACTTCAACGGCTGACATGACGGCTAATCAGCGTACAGTTTTGACCCTTGCCGTTCAATCGGCAAAGTCTGTTGAGGGTTATGATGACGAGTCAATTGCAAATCTTGCTGCTCTCAGAATTGCTGTTTACAATGCAGAAGAGATTCTTTCTCAGACTGCCGGTGTTACCGTTGAAGCGGCTAATGCAGTTCTTGATGCATTAAATGCTGAGCTGGTTGAAAACGGAAAAACTGCTGTTACCGAATACAACACCATTTTACACACGCTCCCTGTAGGTTCAGAAGTATTTGAGGTGGTTCATAACGGAGATACCACTCACATTCTTCTCAATCCCACAGGTGAAGTTGGAGAAGCTGAAATATCTGCTGTTATTCTGACAAGAAACGGTGTTCTCATGACGGTGAAGAAGACGGTTACTGTGTATGCCCCGGCTGAAGGTGCTGTGGTTGCGGATGATCAGGAAATCGAGTTTAATGCAACGATGACGCTTGAAGCTGTGTTGATTCAGAATGATGGCTTTGTTGGTGATTCCACTTATGGCGAGAGCATCAAGTCGTGCACGTGGGCTTCTTTGGATGATAGCGTGATTACCGTTATGAAAAACGGTGATAAGAACGCGGTAGTTACTGCTGTAGGAGTAGGAAGCACCACGGTAACGGTAACGATTGAAACGGTTCAGGGCAATGAATATTCCGTAAGAGTTAACTTCACCGTGTGGGCTCCTATAAAAGGAGCTGTATGTTATGTCGGTGGTGGGCGAGGCTATCAGTCTGATGTAGATGTTGATGGTGTAGTGGATACCGGTATTCATCGGGTGGCATCTGTTAATGAAACAGATACGGTTCGATTAGAGTTGCTTCAGGTTGACGGTTCTAAGGGCGATGATTCTCTTTATGGCGAAGCCATCGAATCGTGCGCTTGGACTTCTTTGGATGAAAGCGTTGTTACCATTACGTCTGACGGTGAAAGAAGTGCCGTTGTTACTTATGTAGGCGTAGGAATAACTTATACAACGGTAACAATTACAACGGATAAGGGTAATACATACACTCTAATAGTTTCGGTTACAGTTGAGCCGGAGGAGAGTGGCGAATAATCGGATTCGAGTTATCCGATGCAATCAAAAAGAGTTCTGCTTTTGACAGCAGAACTCTTTTTATTACACGTAAAATTCCTCGCCGGTGTCGAGGCAGAGGCAGGCGAGATCTTCGCCCTCGGCAACGCCGCAGTTGATGCCGATCTGACCGTTGCGGCGATAGATTCTGCCGCGGTAGTCTTCGCTGTACATAAAGGTGGGCGTCTTACCGGTGACCAAAATTTTGTCATCGAAATATTCCCGCGAAAAATCCGGCTCGGCGGCAAGAAGCTCCTTGATGCTGTAGGAATCGAGCGATTTATTTTTCTCAAAATCGGGAAGTCCGCCGTGTACGAGCACGTAGTTTGTGCTGCCTGCTTTGATCTCGTCATATGCCACGAATTCATCGCGGATGAATTCAAGCACGTCGGTCTGCGCTTCTTCGTCAAGCGCGCGGAATTCAGTGACGGTGGTCATGCCGCCCTCGGAGAGCCATTTGGCAAAGGTTGCGCGGAAGGCGGGGTCGTTTTTCGCTTTCTCGCTATTCATTTTTGAAAGCATTCGCAGTGCTCTGTAATCGCATTCGCCGATGATGGGGAAAATATTGCAGCGCATTAAGGCATCTTGCATGATGGCAAAGGGGGCAGGACCTTTATCGCAGACGTTGCCGAGCAAAAACAGGCTGTCGGAGTCTTTTAACTTGATGGTTTTTAACATTTCTTTGTATTTTTCAAAATGACCGTGCAGGTCGCTCATGACGTAATTCATATGATTCCTCCCAAAGGTGAAATTTCTTACTATCATATTTTACCATAGCTTTCGCTCTTAAACAATAGTTTTTTTGAAATTTCATTGCAATTTATGCGAAGTTGTGATAGAATAAGGGCGGCTTATGATTAAGGATATGATTTTTGAAAAGAGGAGTCAAAATGAGAGAAGTTATTTTGTGTAAGTACGGCGAGATCGTGCTGAAGGGCTTGAACAAGAACTATTTTGAATCGACCATAGTGTCTGCCGTGAAGAGAAGAATGGCAGGTCTTGGCAACTGTGACATTCACTACGGTCAGTCTGTTTTGTATATTGAACCGCTTGACGACGATTTTGCGTTTGAAGAAGCGCTTCGCCGTGTGAAGTGCGTGTTTGGTATTGTCAATGTCATCCGCGCGGCATCTTGCGAAAAGACGCTGGATGCGATTCTGGCTACAGCCAAAGAATACCTCCCCGATTATCTGCGCGGTGCAAAAAGCTTTAAGGTGACGGGCAAGCGTGCTGACAAGCGTTTTCCCATGACATCCCCCGAGATTTCCGCCGAGGTGGGCGGCGCCATCCTTTCGGTGATGCCTAAAATTGACGTGGATCTGTACAATCCCGAAAAGCTCGTCCATGTGGAGATCCGTGAAAACGCCGCCTTTTTGCACGCCGATGATTCGCGCGGTGCGGGCGGTATCCCCTCCGGCACAAGCGGACGCGCACTGCTTTTACTTTCGGGCGGTATCGACAGCCCTGTGGCAGGCTATATGGTGGCTAAGCGCGGTGCGGTGATCGAAGCGCTTCACTTTGAAAGCTTCCCCTACACCAGCGAGCGCGCCAAGGAAAAGGTTTTGGAGCTTGCCCGTCTTGTGACCGAATACACAGGCAAGATGAACGTTCACGTCATTTCGCTTACCAAGATTCAGGAAGAATTAAAAAAGAGCATCAACGAAGAATATTTCACCCTGCTTCTGCGCCGTTCGATGATGCGTCTTGCCGAACGCGTGGCCAAGAAGCATCACTGCGAAGCACTTGTGACGGGCGAAAGCCTCGGTCAGGTGGCAAGCCAGACCATGCAGGCGCTTGGCGTGACTGACAGCGTGGTGAATATGCCTGTCTTCCGTCCCTGCATCGGTATGGACAAAGAGGAAATTATCACGATTGCGCGTAAGATCAACACCTTTGAGACCTCGATTTTGCCCTATGAGGATTGCTGTACCGTCTTTACGCCCAAGCATCCGAAGACTCGCCCTGCGCTCGACAAGGTGATTGCCGAGGAAAAGAAGCTGGATATGGCCTCTCTTGAAGACGAAGCGTTTGCCGCCATTGAAGACATTGTGATCAAGACCTATTGATATGATTAAAGTTTTATTTATCTGTCACGGCAACATTTGCCGCTCGCCGATGGCGGAGTTTATATTCAAGTCAATTGTGAAAAAAGCGGGCAGGGAAAAGGAGTTTGTGATTGCCTCTGCCGCCACGAGCAGTGAAGAAATCTGGGGTGGGCTTGGCAATCCTGTCTATCCGCCTGCCAAAGCTGAGCTTCTGAAGCACGGGCTGACTTGCGAGGGCAAGCGCGCGGTACAGCTGCAAAAGACCGACTACCGCAAATACGATCTTCTGATCGGCATGGACACGGTGAACATCAAAAACATTCTGCGCACGGTGGGTGGTGATCGCGAGGGCAAGGTGCATAAGCTCTTGTCTTTTGCGGGGCGTGATGCCGATGTTGCCGACCCGTGGTACAGCGATGCGTTTGACGTGGCGTATGCTGACATTGAAACAGGCTGCCTTGCGCTATGGCAATGGCTGGAAGAAAAGAATTTTATACTATAAGCGTTTAGAAAAGAATTTTTATTTTTGAAAAAGTACTTGACAAATTTGTTTTTTGTGATAGAATACATACATATTTCCGTTGAAACTTTTGGAATCCTATGGAAACCGAAAGCGGAGGATCCTCTGGAGAAGCTCCTAACAAGAGTGCCGAAGGTGAAAGGCGAAAGCTGAATCTCTCAGGCAAAAGGACAGAGTGGAAAATGAAAACCCGTTGGGTGTGACTTTTTCAACTGTAGGGGCTGCTGTTAAGCAGCCCTTTTTGTTTTAGAATTCTGATTTGGTTTTGGCGGAAGTTCTACTTATGTGAAGGGATACAAAACTATGGATTTCTTACTTAAAATCGTACAAAACATCAACCTCTATCTGTCAGACTACATTTTATTGATCTTGTTGCTTGGTGTGGGTATTTATTTTACCGTTCGTACCCGATTTGTGCAGTTGCGTTGCTTCGGCGAAGGATTTCGCGCTGTGTTTGGACGTTCCTCGAAAGATAAAAAAGGAGGTATCAGTTCCTTTCAGGCTTTGACAACGGCGATAGCGGCGCAGGTTGGTACCGGTAACATCGTGGGCGCTTGCGGCGCGATTCTGATCGGCGGTCCCGGCGCGATTTTTTGGATGTGGATCATTGCCTTCTTTGGTATGGCAACGATTTATGCCGAAGCGGTTCTCGCGCAAAAAACACGCGTGGTGGACAAGGACGGCAACGTTCTCGGTGGACCTGTTTATTATATCCGTCAGGCGTTCAAAGGACGTTTTGGTAAAATTCTTGCCGGCTTTTTCTCGGTAGCGACCATTCTGGCGCTTGGCTTTATGGGTGCTATGGTGCAGTCCAATTCGATTGGCTCTACCACCGAGAAGGCATTTGGCATCCCCGCTTGGGGTATTGGTATTGGCGTTGCGGTGATCACCGGTATTATTTTGCTTGGCGGCGTGAAGCGTATTGCCACCGTGACTGAAAAGTTAGTTCCGATCATGGCAATTCTGTATCTTGTGGGCGGTCTTGTTCTGCTTGGATTCCGTTTTCGCTATATTCCCGAAACCTTTGGTATGATCTTCCGTTATGCCTTTATGCCTCACGCCATTGTGGGCGGCGGTATTGGCTATGCTTTGAAAACTGCCATCAGCCAAGGCGCAAAGCGCGGACTTTTCTCGAACGAAGCCGGTATGGGTTCAACCCCTCACGCGCACGCGCTGGCTAATGTCAAGAATCCGCACGAGCAGGGTGTTGCGGCTATGATCGGTGTGTTTATCGATACCTTTGTGGTTCTGACCATGACAGCCTTGATCGTGATCTCCACACTGTATGCCGGAAACGGTGTGCTGGCATCCGGTGCGGCAGAGGGTATTGATAAGGCGAACATGGCGCAGGTTGCTTTTTCGAGCGTTTGGGGTAATAGCATCGGTAGTGCATTTGTGGCAATTTGCCTGTTCTTCTTTGCTTTTTCTACCATTCTTGGTTGGAATCTGTTTGGCAAAATCAACGTGGAATACCTCTTTGGCAAAAAAGCTGTGCCGATTTATTCGGTGATTGCTCTTGTTTTTGTGGTGCTTGGTTCTTTCCTTTCCAACGATTTGGTATGGGAATTGGCCGATATGTTCAATCAGTTGATGGTGCTTCCCAACGTGATTGCGCTCGTTGCGCTTTCAGGTATTGTGGTACGTTCCGCCAAACAGAAAGGGAAGGATGGACTACCCACTGAAAAAGAATAAACAAAAACGTCTGCATGACACCATGCAGACGTTTTTATTTACTTGCAAATAATCTCGTAACTTCCCGAGGAGAGGGTGATGCTGTCGGTTGTAATCGCTTCGCTGTTGACGGTGGCGGTATTCAGCGGGAAGATCACGGTGGCAGTGGACCCGAAGGGTACGGTGACCTTCATGGTGACGCTGCCGTCTTCTGCTTTCGTCCAGGAGCTTTCCGCTTCACCTCTGACGGTGTTCAGCTTGCAGGTGACGTAGGTGAGGTCGCCAAGAATGTGTGGCTGAATCGTAAAGCTTTCATAGCCGTTCTTGGGGTTACGAATGCCTGCAAGGTGCGAATAGAACCATTCTTCGTATGTGCCGAGAAAGTAGTGGTCAACCGAGCGTGAGGTAAGCTCCCACATTTCCCACAGTGAGGTGGCACCGTTTTCGATCATAAAGCCCCACGAGGGGTAGGTGGTCTGTGTAGCGATCTTATACGCAAGGTCGGCGTAGCCGAGGTCGGAAAGCACAGGCAGAATGAACTTAGCGCCCACGCAACCGGTATCGAGATGGTTGCCCTTTGCCTTGATATCGGCAATCAGGCTTGCCAAGACTCTATCCTTGTATTCATCGGGAACAAGACTGACGGCAAGGGGAAGAATCTGCGAGGTCTGGCGGAATCTTGTGCGTGTGCCGTACTGTGTCCAAACGGTAGTTTGGTAATAGCCGCCCTCTTCGACATAGAACTTCTTGTTGAAGCCTTCATAGATCTTTTCCATATAGCCGCGGAAGGTTTGGGCATCTTCGGTCTTGCCGAGTAAGTCAGCCATATTGGCAAGCTTATCATACATGAGATACAGCATGGCTGTACCTACGATACCTGAGCCCTCGGAGGGCGATTCGGTATAAGGGGCGTTGGGGTTGTTTCCCATGGGGGAGACCCAGTCACCAAGCTGTCCGTCGGCGCACACCCATCCATTCCCCATCAGTTTGCGCGAGGTATTGACGGCGAATTTTTTCATGGTGTCGTACTGCTCTTTGACGTAATCGAGCGAGCCGTAAACATCGTACATTTCGGCGACGGCAAGGATATAGACCGAGCTCCACACAAAGTGATCGCTGATGTTCCAGCCTGCGGTGGGTACCATGGGCGGCACAAGTCCGTATTGCTCAAAGCAAGACTCCATGATCTCCACGAAGTTTTCACTCATCAGACGCATATCGTAGTTGTAAGTCATCGAGGTCATGCCGACGTTGAAGTCACCAAGCCATCCGTTCTTTTCCCACACGGGGGTATCGGTGGGCTTGCCTTGGAGGTTATTTAAGACGGTGGTCAGCATCATCTGATGCAGATCGTTGATGAGTTTGTTGGACGATTCGAATTGCCCCGTGGTTTCCACATCGTTGCGGATACGGTAAATGACGATATCATCAGCGGTGAGTTCACCGGGGTAGTTGAAAATCTGAATGTAAGCAAAGCCTTTGTAGCTGAACTTCGGCTCAAACACCTCACAAGCTTCGCCTTTGGCGGTGTATTTGTCGGTCATGATGTAGGTTTCGCGCCACCAGTTGCCATTGACACCGTCCTTGCCCATTTTCACGATTGAGCCGTCTTTGTTGATCTTTTCGGCATACTGTACGGTGATCGTTTCGCCTGCGGTGGCATTTTTGATGTTCAGCTTGATCCAGCCTGCCACCATTTCGGGGCAATAGACAACGTACGAGCCGTCGCGCAGTTTTTTGATTTCGGTGGCTTTGAAGCTTTCTGCGCGGCGCACGGGTTCTTGTGTCTGGCATTCCAGCTTACCCTTGGGGGCGGTGGCTTTGATAGCTACCAACCATGCAGAGTCATCATAGCCTGCTTTGTCCCAACCTGTTTTTTCAAGTCTTGCATCGTAGTATTCGCCGTAATAGATGCTGTTAAAGGTGGTGGGGCCTTCGGTGGTGGCTTTCCAAGTGGTATCGGAAAGCAGAGTTTCACTTGTGCCGTCGGCGTATTTCACAATCATGTAGAAGAGAAGCATGGGATCACGCTTCCATTCGGCAGAGCCCCAATTCCAAACGCCGCCTTCTTCCTTGAAAAAGCCGTTGCCGAGCTCCACCGCAATGGCGTTGTTGCCTTTGGTCAAAAGCTCTGTGACGTCAAAGGTACGGTAAAGCACGGTTTTATTATATTGCGTGTTGCAGGGGTCAAGGAACGAGTCGTCGGCAAGGGTGCCGTTGACCCTAAGGAGCGAGTAGCCGATACCGCTCATATAGACGGTGGCTTCGGTGATGTTGGTCTTAGCGGTGAATTCTTTTCTGAGAAGGGTTGCCGCGCGATCACCTTTGGCGGGTGCTGTGATCCATTCACCTTGCCAAGAGTCGCCTGCAAAAATGCCTGTGCGCAGCTCGTTGATCTTACTTGCGGCGGTGTTGCCGTATGTATCCCATACGGTAACGGTCCAATAATAAGTCGAGGTAGAGGCAAGCTTTTCGCCGCCGTAGGTCACCGAGGTTGAGGCTGCGCTTTCCACCTTGCCGCTATCCCACACGTCGGCACTGCCTGATGTTGCTTTTTCTTTGGAAGAAAAGACTTTGATCTGATAGGCGCTTTGTGCGTTATTGTTGCGGCTGCTTGTGACTGTCCAGCCAAAAAAAGGAGTGGTATCAATACCAAGCGCAATCTCTGCCATATTGACAGTAGGCTTTGTGATCAAAAGGGTGTTGTTCATACGTTCTCCTGTGGTTTCGGGCGCTGTTGTTTTCGTTGTTGGTTTTGGGTACTGTGTTTTCGCATGCGCACGAGAGGTGTCTTCATCGGGCATCCTCCTGACTTGGTTGAATCTATTATATCACAATCAAAAAATTATGTTAAGAGGGTTTTTTGACGAATTTACGCTTTCTTTTTTGTCCTTTTTCACGAATTACCTTGTGCGATTCCGTGCTTTTTGGATTGGCAATCTCGGAACGGCAGAATAGAATGGAAGGGATAAAAGACAGAAAGGGTGTGTTTTTTTGATCGGAAATTCTTTGTTTTTGTCGCTTGGGACTTTGCTTCAATACCATCCGCAGGGATGGGCTGTGGTGAAGGGAAGTGTGAGCTATCCCGGCGTTTCGGGGCTTGTCCGTTTTTATCAAACGGCATTTGGTGTTCTGGTTGCCGCAGAATTCACAGGGCTTCCCGTGGCGGGCGGCGCTTGCCAAAATTCGTTTTTTGCCTTTCACATTCACGAGGGAAGCTCTTGTACGGGGAACGAAAAAGACCCTTTTGCTAATGTAGGCTTACACTATAATCCGCAAAACTGTAAGCACCCTTACCACGCAGGGGATCTTGTGCCGCTCTTTGGCGCGGGGGGATACGCGTTTTCGGCATTTCTTACTGACAGATTTGAGGTGCGGGATGTGATTGGCAGAACGGTGGTTGTACACCATTCGCTTGATGATTTTACAAGTCAGCCTGCCGGCAACGCGGGAGAGAAGATTGCTTGCGGTGTCATCATCGGCAGAGAACGGTGATGATTTTTTTATAAAACGGTTGAAATTTCCGATGCTTTTCGGTATAATGAAAGGGAAGATAACCGATAGCAAGGAGAAATTGGTATGAAGGTTTTGATGTTGAACGGAAGTCCGAAGGCAAGTGGCAACACGGCGCTTGCTTTGCGTGAAATTGCCTCAGTTTTGGAAAAAGAGGGCATTGAGGTGGAGATCGTGCAGGTGGGACATCTTGCAGTGCGCGGCTGTGTGGCTTGCCTTTCCTGCCGCAAAACGGGGAAGTGCGTGTTTGACGATATTGTGAATGAGCTTGCCGAAAAGCTAAAAGAAGCCGACGGCATGGTGGTGGGAAGTCCCGTGTATTACGCGGCGGCAAATTCCACCCTGACGGCGGTGCTTGACCGTTTGTTTTATTCATCGTCCTTTGACAAGCGCATGAAGGTGGGTGCATCGGTGGCTGTGGCGCGCCGTGGCGGCACAACGGCAACTTTTGATCAGCTGAACAAGTATTTTGCCATCTGCGGTATGCCGATTGCCTCCAGCCAATATTGGAATATTGCGCACGGCACAGTTCCGGGCGACGTGGCACAGGATGGCGAGGGTATGCAGACCATGCGCACCTTGGGTGCCAACATGGCGTTCTTGATGAAGAGCATTGCCCTTGGCAAAGAAGCATACGGTCTTCCCGAAAAAGAAGCACCGATTAGAACAGGTTTTGTGAGATGACAGAGAAAAGACATAGCTTGTTTGGCGTGATACTCTTAACGGAGTATCACGCCAGTTTTATTCGCCTGCGGCGAGTTTTATTGCTTCGCAGTGATATTCGTTTTACGACGAGTGATATTCGCTTCGCGAGTTTGGGGGCGAATAAAATATCACTGAAGCCAAAAGGCTTCAATATCACTGTCGATGTGCGACAATATCACTCCGACGAAGTCGGAATATAACTCTTGTCTTCTCTGCAGATTTATGATATAATATCATCAGCATTGTAGGTGTATGGGCTAAGCCCCGTGCCTTTGTAATACAAAGGCGAAACTGGCGATAAAGGCAAACGATAAATAGAAATTTAGCAAGGTGGTGTTGGTGTGAAAAAAGTTATTATCTGGACTGTTATTATACAGACTTTTATTTTAATATGTTTCATTGTTATATTGAGTATGAGTCAACCTGCAGATATAACTACTGCCACACAATGCAATATTGTCGTTGAAGCCGTAGATTATCGACGAAGATATAACGAATCGAGTTTATATGTGTATGATCATTCTATTGGATACAAATTTTCAAAAGGAGCATTATCGACCGAGTATCACAGCATTTTAGATGTATCAAAAGCAATCAACAAAGGCGATATTATAACGATAACATACATAGAAGAACGCGGAATATTTGAAAAAACAAATTTGGTTGTTGATGCGTTTTCGGAAGATAAAGTTTATCTTTCTTATCACCAATATAATTCAGATAAATATCTTGTACGGGTTATTGTGTCTGTAGGCTTCGCAGTACTTGAACTCATATTCATAGTCATATCCTTTTTTGCTATTATGATGGCTACTTCTTCTAACAAACAATGTAAAAAGAAACATAAAAAGAGGGCATTGTGAGACTTTATCTTATAAATTACTAAATTACAATATATCGAATAGCAAACGCCGACAGACCCTGAAAATCTGTCGGCGTTAATTATTTGTTTACTGCGGATCAAATATGAGCGGTCGATTTACAAATTCTCCGATAAGGACTACGCCCATTGGGGCTATGTCTTTTTTTTGCCACAAAATCAAATATTGGTTGAGCGATAAACAACTGTTTGATAATTGATTTTTTATCAATAAGTGCTATAATAGAATCACACCGGACATAACGATTTCAAGGAGACTGTTTTATGCAACTTAATTTAGGTACTAAAATCAGAGAATTGCGCAAACGCGACGGGCGCACACAAGATAATCTTGCAGAAGCGCTCGGCGTCAGTGCGCAGGCTGTGTCGCGTTGGGAGTCTGGCGGCAGTTATCCCGATATGGAGATGATTCCGGCAATTGCCAACTACTTTCATGTTAGCATTGATGAGCTTTTTGGCTACAGCAAAGACAGAGAAGAACGGTTAAAAACAATCTTATCGAAAGCAGAAAAAGCAATAGGCGAAAACGGCGATATGACAGAATGCGTGGAGATGCTTCGTGCCGCTACAGAGGAATTTCCGTCAGAGTATAAGGTGTATATGAATCTGGGAGCGGCTTTGGTCTTGCTCGGATGGAAAAAGCACGGTGCAAGAAGTTACACAAAAGACGGCTCAGATTATGCTTTTGAAGATACGGAATATAACGCCCAAAATCTTTATTGGCAGGAAGCGCTGAGAGCATATGAAAAGGCGTTAACCATGGATATATCTTCTGAAGATAGAGATGTTGCGACCCTACAATTGGTTTACCATTACGCCAAAATGGGGTATTTTGATAAAGCTACAGCGCTTGCTTCCAAACAAAACAGTATTCTTATGAGCCGAGAATTTCTGCTGTCGAGCGCAAACGAAGGAGAGACAAAGGATAAATATCAGGGAGAAGCTATTATTGAAGTTTTGACAGCATTGAAAACCGTTATTGCAAACGCTGTCAGTACGAGAGTTTCACTTTTTACGAAAAAAGAAGGTGTCACGCTTTTGATAGAACTTGCTCGTCTTTATGAATCTATTTTCAGCGATGGCAGGTGTGGCGTTGGTCATTATCATATCTGCGGGTTATATCTGAAAGCGGCATTTCTTGAAGCGAAATTTGGTAAAGATACCGATCAGGCTTTCGAATACTTCAAGAAAGGCTTTGAACACAAAAAGGTGTATGAGTCTATAAGAAACCAAGGCGAATACCAATATACCGCACCGTTGGTATCCAAGGTTACCTTTCCGAGCGAGAACTTTCCTTCATTTCCCAAACATTTTTGGACACAAAATTGGCTTGGCGTTTTCACGGATGATTTGAAGGAGCGAATCAAGGCAGATTCACGATTTGCCGAGTGTTTTGAGGAATAAATCACGAAGACAAAGGCGTTTCGCTTGTGCGAGACGCCTTTGTCTTCGTGTTGGAAATTTATGTTTGAACCGAACAAGAAAACATCTGTTTTAATCTTCTGTATAAAAGCAATCATATTGCCATTTGATTGGATTCTCGCAGATGTATTTCGATATTTTTTCATAATCACGGTGATTGCGGATGACGTGATCGTGAAAAGAGCGTTGCCATATTGCCATGCTTCCATATCGATTATGTGTCTCTTTCGATGCATTCATTTTGATATAACCAATTGTTTTGGACAGGATCGATCTAACCCGTAGGGGCGATTCACGAATCGCCCGCAATTCATCATAATTGCGAATGACAGGGATGTGGTGTATGTGATTTGGCATAATAACATATTGATCCACCGTTGCCGTGTATTGTTCGGGGATTGGATTGATATAACGATCAACAATTTTTCCGTATTTGGTTAATTCTATTTCGGGCGATTCTCGTCCATTGTTATCACCCGTTTCATTATAACATCATTTTCTATTTTCTGTCAACATTTTTACAAGAGGTGTTGGATTGGCAATCAAAAAGGAGTCTCACTTTATGAGTGAAACTCCTTTGTTTTGGTTTTGAAAATCGTTGCGATTTTTTGATCAACCTTTGTAAGATGCACGATGAGATAGCCAAGTTCAAACACCAATATGCCTGCGGGGATATCGAGGATGATATGCTGTTTGACAAGCAGCACCGAGGCAAAAACGCCGAGCGAGAAGACGCCCATCGCGATCTTATATCCGATCGGGAGCTTGCATTTTAAGGAACAGCGGAAGACTGCCCAGCTCTCAAGACAATGAATCGAGGGGAAGAGATTAACAGCGGGGGTGTCGGCGGCGTAGATAAAGGATGTCAGCCAGTTGAAAATGCCGCCGCCTGTGATCTCGGCTCGCACCATGGCGGTGGGGAGAGCCACAAAGATGATACCGCAGAAAATTTTGGCAAGGATGTTTGCCGTCGCCACTTTGTAAAGTTTCTCGCGGCTTTCTCTTGCGATCATAATATAGCCGATCGCCCACTGCAGATAAGCGAGGATATAAAAGAGAATGAAAGCCGGCACAAAGGGAAGTGCATGATCGATACCGAGCGAAAGGTCATATGCCCTTGCGGGATCGTACACAAGCTTTGTGAGAAAATAGACAAGGCTGTTGAAAGCGAAAAGCGTGATGATGGGAAAGTAGCCGTAGAGTGGGATGAAAGTTTTCAGTTTATCCTTCATTGCTTTCCTCGGGTTTTTCTTCGGGAATTTGTTTTTTCGCTTTTCTCTTTTTGACTCTCTTGATGATAAAGCGGACAAGCAGAACGATCAGGAGGATGATTAAGAGAATCAGAATTAAGGCAACAAAGGTGAAAATGTTGGGGTTTCGCAGAAGCTTGACGGGATTCCAGCTGGAATATACCACTTTTCTGCCGTCAGTTGTGGCGTAAGCTTCGTCCACCTCGCCGCCCATGTTTTCAATATAAGAGGAGATGGCGTACCATTCTTTTAAGGGTCTGCCGTTTTCATCGCGGATGACGTAATCCTTGAGTTCATCTGCCGAAAGGGCTTTGCCTTCGGCGTTACGGGGTGTGATCGAAAGCAGTCCGAAGGATTTTTCCTTGACCGAGCCGAGCATTTGCCCTGCATACATACCGGCAATGACGCAATAGAGTTTGTCATCGTCGATTTCGGCAAGCGTTCCGTCGGCAAGGCGGAGTCTTGTGTAATCGACTTTATTGAAAATCATGCGGTTGGTGTTGAAGGAATATTCAATGCCCGAGAAGAAAAGCTGTGCGGCGGGCATGATGGGCTGTACCGAAGCGTCCACTTCAAGAGCGCTCCATAAATCTTCGCCCGTGATGTAAACCGCAATCAGCTCACCCTCTGTGCCAACACCGAGCGAGGCGGCATTGAAAACATCGGATACGGTGATGTTGCCAAGCGGCAGGCTTTCACGGATGACGCCTGTGGCGGTGAGGGCAATGTCGGGACGGAAGCCAAGCGTTTGTTCGGCTGCCCAAAAATACGCATCGGCGTAGAGATTGGCAAGGGGAGATTCGTGCTGGGTCGCACCGACCGCACTTTGCGGTTCGAATTCGATTTTGTTGTTGGCAAGCACCTGATCGAAAGTCATGCCGTAGGCGGCAAGATAATCGTCATTCACTGCTTGCTTGAACTCTGCCACTTTGCCTGCGATGGAGGGGTCTTCTTTTACTGTTTCATCGACGGGAATGAGAGAATACTTTTCGAGAGTGACGGTGCTGTCGCTGTTTTTGACAAGATCAACAACGCCGAGGTATCTGCCGTAATCACCTGCCGAAACGATGTAGGTGTTGCCCACCCGGATGGCTTCTTTTAATGTGGTGTGGGTGTGAGCCGAAACGATGAGGTCGATCTCGGGCACTTTTTGGGCGAGGGTGTAGTCTTCACCTTTGCCGTTGTCGGTGCCGCTGTGTGAAAGGCAGACCACGATTGGGTCGGCATTGTAACGCGACTTGCATTCCTCGGTGGCTTGCTTGACGGTTTCTTTTGCGGTCTTTACGGGGTCAGTCATGATCATGCCCGAATTGGGGGCGCAAGCATCACCGTCAAAGCCCATGAGACCGAAGATGGCAAAATACACGTCACCACGCTCAAGCAGGATATAATTTTTAACGCCGTAATTCTCAAACGCGTCGCGCACGTCTTGGGAATGCTCGGTTTCGTTTTTGTCACCGGCTTTGGGAGGCAGATAGTTGCTTTCCACAATGGCAGGAAGCGGATCGCCGCTTGCTTTGGCGGCATTCAGCATATCCGAAAGACCCTCTTCGAGATAGTCAAACTCGTGGTTGCCGAAGGTGGTAACGTCAAAGCCCATCTCACCCATCAGGCGAAGTTCGGTGGCAGAGGTGGCATAAGCTGTTTGGAAGAGTGAGCCCATCGAAAAGTCACCGCCGTCCACCAAAATGGCGTTCGGGTTCTTTTCTTTTTGCTGTTTGATCAGTGTGGCAAGACGGGCATAACCGCCTACTTCTCCGCCGTGATCGGTAGGCGTGGGGAGAAAATGCGAATGCAAGTCGTGTGTGAAGATTACGGTTGCATGATTTTCGTCTGCCGCAGAAACCGGGATAGACAACAGAAAGGGAAGCACCAAAGAAAGAAGAAGGAGAAGCGATAAAGTGCGAAACAGCACGGTTTTCATAAAAGAATCTCCTTTTTGTTTTATTTAAATAAAGAATGTTACGATGCTGATGATGATAAAGGCGAACATGAGAACCGGGAGAACATAGCGCATATAGCCGCGCATCCAGGGCTTGATCTTGGCGCCCTAGCCTTCGTTGGCTTCGGCGATAAAGTTTTTCCAACCCCAACCCCATTTAGAGGTACAGAAGAGAACAAAAACAAACGAGCCGACAGGAAGAAGAATGTTCGAAACGATGAAGTCTTCAAGATCAAGAACGCCCGTGCCTGCGCCAAACGGCTCAAAGCCTGACCAGAGGTTGAAGCCGAAGATGCAGGGAAGCGAGAGAAGGAACATACCGATGCCGCCGATAAGGCAGGTCTTCTTTCTTGACCAGCCTGTGATGTCGCAAATGCAGGCGATGATGTTTTCAAACACCGCAAAGACGGTGGAAAGGGCGGCGAAAGAAAGGAACACAAAGAAAAGGCTGCCCCAAAGTCTGCCAAGCGGCATATTGTTGAAGATCTGCGGGAGTGTTTCGAAAATGAGAGGCGGTCCTGCGTTGACATTGCCGCCGTTATAGGTGAAGCAGGCGGGGAAAATAATAAGTCCTGCCACGAGTGCAACCGAAGTATCGAGAACGGCAACGTTGACCGCTTCGCCGAGAAGCGAGCGTTCTTTGCCGATATAGCTGCCGAAGATTGCCATCGAGCCGATACCGAGCGACAAGGTAAAGAATGCCTGACTCATGGCACCTGTAATGATGTCAAAAAGGCTGATCTCTTTGAGGGTATCGAAATTGGGAACGAGGTAGAATTTGAGACCCTCTTTAGCGCCGTCGAGCGTGAAGCTGTTGACGGCAAGCACGAGCATGATGCCGAGAAGCGCGAGCATCATCACTTTTGTGATCTTTTCAAGGCTTTTCTGAACGCCGAAGGAACAGACCAAGAAGCCGACGACAACAACGATGGCAACAAACAAAATCTGCATCCAAGGATCGGAGAGCATACTGCCAAACTGAGGAACTACGGTTTCTGTGGGAACATTTGCAAAATCGCCTCTTGCCATTTTGACAAAATACTGAAGCAACCAACCCGAAACCGATGTATAAAACATCATAAGGATCACGTTGCCGGCAAGAGCAGCGTAACCGTGGATATGCCATTTAGACCCCTTTTTTTCAAGCTGTTGATACATGGCGACAGGGCTCTTGCGGCTGGCTCTGCCCAAGGAAAACTCCATGACCATAACCGGGACACCCATGATTGCCAAAAAGATGAGATACATCAAAACAAACAGGCCGCCGCCGTACTGCCCGACCATGTAGGGGAACTTCCATACATTGCCAAGACCAATGGCACAGCCTGCGCTCAATAAAATAAAGCCGAGACGGCTTCCGAGCTTTTCTCTTTCCATGATTCCTCCAAATGTGTATGATTACACTGATTTATGCCTTGCCATTATAACATGAAAGTTTTGCGCCGTCAAGAATTTTTTGCTCTAAAACAGAAAAAAGCCCTTGAAAAAGAGCTTTTTTCTTTGAAATTTGTTGTTTTTTCGTTTTCGTCACATTGAGCGGCAGATATTTTACGTGTCATCCTGAGTGGAGACTGCCCGAGATCCCGCTTCACCGGATGGTTCGCGCTTTTGTGCAACGGCACAAAAGTTCGACTTCGCTCAGGATGACACGGGCAGTCGGAATCGAACTGCGAAGCAACGCCGAGCGCAAGCGAAGGCGGGATCTCGAAAAAAATCAACCGGATTATGTGATATGGCTTTTTTATTCCACTGTGACCGACTTGGCAAGGTTGCGGGGTTTATCCACGTCAAGCCCTTTGGCAAGGGAAATGTGGTAAGCAAAAAGCTGAAGCGGAATGACCGAGAGGGAAGCGGAAAAGATGGGATCTGTCTCGGGCAGGATCACGGAGAATGCGGCATTTTGCAAAAGGGCGGGATTGTCCCCGAAGGTGAGTGCCAGGATGTCAGCACCCCGGCAAATAACCTCGGCGGTGTTGGACACTGTTTTTTCGTAAAGCGTGGGCTGTGTGGCAAGAGAGACCACAAGCGTTCCTTTTTCGATGAGCGAGATTGTGCCGTGCTTGAGTTCACCTGCGGCATAAGCCTCCGAATGGATATAGGATATTTCCTTGAGCTTCAAAGAGCCCTCTAAAGCGGCGGCATAGTCGATGCCTCTGCCGATGAAAAAAATATCCTTTTTTTCTTTGCATTTGTTGGCAAACTGTTTGATGCTTTCTTGCTCGGCAAGCAGCATTTCGATTTTTTCAGGGAGACTTTTGAGCTCTTTGACGAGTTTGGCAAAGTCTTCTTTGGTAACGGTGGCTCGCACAAGTGCCAAGCGGAGTGCCACAAGATAGAGCGTGGCAAGCTGTGCGCTATAGGCTTTGGTGGTGGCAACTGAAATTTCAGGGCCTGCGTGGGTGTGGATCACACTGTCTGCTTCGCGTGCAATGGTGCTGCCGATGACGTTGACAATGGCAACGGTAAAAAGTCCTTGGCGCTTGGCTTCGCGCAGGGCAGCGAGGGTGTCTGCCGTTTCGCCCGATTGGCTGATGGCAATGCAAAATGAATCTTTTTCCAAAATCGGCTCGCGGTAGCGAAATTCGCTGGCAAGGTCAACCTCCACGGGAATGCGCGCGAGTTTTTCGATGACGTATTTGCCCACAACCCCTGCGTGGTAAGCTGAGCCGCAGGCGACGATATGAATTTTGCGAAGATTTTTGATGGCATCCTCTGAAAGCGCAAGCTCGTCGAGCGAGATATTGCCGTCTGTGATGCGCGGGAAAACGGTGTTTCGGATGGCGGCGGGTTGCTCGTGAATTTCTTTTAGCATGAAATGCGCAAACCCGTTCTTTTCGGCAGCTTCGGGATCCCATCCGATGTGGACTGCTTCTTTTGCGGTTTCTTTCAGGTTGAGATGATACACCTTAACGCTGTCTTTTTGAATTTCGGCGATTTCATCATTGTCAATATATATGACATCATGCGTGTGCTTCAGAATGGCAGGGGCATCGGAGGCAATAAAGTTTTCACCTTGACCAAGCCCTACGGCAAGAGGACTGTCTTTTCTGGCGGCAAAGACGGTATTGGGGCAATCGGCAAACAGGATGCCGAAGGCGTATGAGCCTTTGACGCGGGAAAGCGTCATGCTGATGGCTTTTTTGGGGTCTTTTTCGCTCTTGTAATAATAGTCAAGCAGATGCACCGCCACCTCGGTGTCGGTATGGGAGAGGAAAGTGTAGCCGCGCGAAGTGAGCTCTTGGCGCAAATCACCGTGGTTTTCAATGATGCCGTTATGCACAAGGGCAATGGTGCGGCTTGCGTTATAGTGCGGATGGGCGTTCTCTGTATTGGGCTCGCCGTGGGTTGCCCAACGGGTATGGCCGATGCCGATGTTGCCTTGTGGTTTTTGATCCAGCACAAGAGATTCGAGTGCCGAAAGTCTTCCTTGGGTTTTGATGACCTTGATTTCAACTTCCTTGCCTAAGACGGCAATGCCTGCCGAGTCGTAGCCTCGGTATTCAAGCTTTTTCAGACTGTCGATCAAAACAGGCGCGGCATTCAAGTTGCCGACATATCCCACAATTCCGCACATAAAGTCTCCTTTATTTATTAGCTTCGATATGAGAAAGAACGGTGACGATGGCGTTCACAACGCTCTCGCAAAGCTCACTGCTTTCCGCTTCTGCCATGACGCGAATCAGCGGCTCTGTGCCGCTGGCGCGCACGAGAATTCTGCCGCTGCTGCCGAGAATGGCTTCCTGCTCGGCAATGACTTGGGCAAGAGCGGGGGAGGAAAGGAGTTTTTTCTGATCGCTCACACGGACGTTTTTGAGAAGCTGCGGATATATGGTCACTTCATCGGCGAGGTGCGAAAGCGTTTCCTTGCGTTCCAGCATCACCTCCACGATTTTGAGCGCGGTGAGAATGCCGTCGCCTGTGGTGGCGTATTTGCCAAAGATGATGTGTCCCGATTCTTCACCGCCGAGACGGTAGCCGTTTTGTTGCATGGCTTCGTACACGAAGCGGTCTCCAACCGCAGTTTTGACCGTGTTGATGCCGACATTTTCAAGCGCTTTATACAAGCCGATGTTACTCATAATCGTGGTAACAACCGTGTTGCCGGCAAGTTCGCCGCGTTCTTTCATGTACTTGCCGCAAAGATAAAGAATGCGGTCGCCCGAAATCACGCGTCCGGTGTTATCGACTGCAAGGCAACGGTCGGCGTCACCGTCGAAAGCAAAGCCGACGTCAAGATTCTTTTCCTTGACGAGTGCAACGAGCGATTCGATATGCGTGGAGCCGCAATCTTTGTTAATGTTCAAACCGTTCGGCGCGTTGTTTATGGTGTAGGTTTTGGCACCGAGCGCTTCGAAGACTGATCTTGCAATATTCCACGCGCTGCCGTTGGCGCAGTCAAGACCGATCGAGAGTTTTTTGAAGGAGCGTGTGGCGAGCGAAATCAAATAGCCGATGTAGCGGTTTCTGCCCGCAGAATAGTCGTAGGTGGCGCCGATGTTTTCTTTTTGCGCAAGCGGCGGCTCGGGGCGGTTGCCGTCGAGATAAGCTTCGATTTCGTCGGTGATCTCCTCGCCCATTTTTTCACCCGAAGCGGAAATCAGCTTGATGCCGTTGTCATAATAGGGATTGTGGCTTGCCGAGATCATAATGCCGCAATCGAACCCATCTGCGCGCACCACATAGGCAACAGAGGGAGTGGTGGTAACGTGAAGCAGATACGCTTCCGCACCCGATGCGGTGAGGCCGGCAACGAGCGCGTATTCAAACATATAGCTCGAGCGGCGGGTGTCTTTACCGATCACCACGCGGCAGGGGTGTTCTTTGGAAAAGAGATAGCCGATATAGCGTCCGATGCGGAAGGCGTGATCGGCTGTGAGTGTGATGTTGGCTTCGCCGCGAAAGCCGTCTGTACCGAAATATTTACCCATAGTCATAATTCCTTGTCTGTAAAATATGGATTTTGGTATTGTTATTATATATGAGATTTTGCATTTTGTCAATCATATGATGAATGAATAGCAAACTATTGCGCTATGTGCTATGCTATGCAGGAAACGGAAAGAGATTTATAGAGCGCTTTTAGCAATCAAGTGCTAAGTGTGCTAATGTTTACAATTTAGAAACAAAAAGAGTTCGAATTGTTCATAATTTTGTGATAGGATAAGGGTACAGAAGATAAGCACTCAAAACATTAGAGTGCTAACTTCTGCAACTCAATCAAAACAAAATCATCAATACAGGTATGATATCAAGGAGGTAACGATATGTTTTTAACACCTATGACACACAGAACAGTATCCGACTTTTTCTCGGATTTTGACCGCATGGAACGAGCGTTTTTTGACAGCACAAGTTCCTTTGTCACCGATATTTTGGATACCGGCGACAGTTACCGTCTCGACATGGAGCTTCCCGGCTTCAAAAAAGAAGAGATCAAGGTTTCGCTGGAAGGAAAGCTTTTGACCGTTTCGGCAACACATGAGCCCACAGAAGAAAAGAAAGATTCGCCTCTCTATCTTCGCCGCGAGCGTCGTGTGGGCAGCGTGACGAGAAGCTTCACACTTTCGGGCATTGACACCGACGGCATTGAGGTTTTGCACGAAAACGGTGTGCTTTCGATTATTTTGCCCAAAACCAAGCCGATTAAACCCGAAATCAAGGAATTTGAGATCAAGTAAAGAAAAAAAGGAATCTCACTTTTGATATGCACCCCAAAAGTTAGACACTTTTGGAGGTGCATATTTTTTATGGCAAAGAAAGGACAAAATCAAAGAAGATACTCGACAGAATTCAAAGCGAGTGTTATAATAGATATGCGTAAGCATCGTCTGGGATATAG
>JAFXJX010000016.1 GCA_017532025.1 Clostridia bacterium
ACCTCAAGATAGCGGTTGCTGACATCGCCGAAGGCAGAGGCGCTGATATGATAGCAGTCGCTTTCTTCCTCCGCATCCACGTACACATCAAAAGTCACGCTTTGCAAAACGCAGGATGCAGAGAGCATACAGATGTCACCGGGCGAGAGGCGGTAGAGCGTGATCTCCTTGCCGTCCTCGGAAAGCATATAGAGGCGAAGCCTGCCCGAGCGCACGATGAAAAGCCCCGTGCATCCCATATTGTCGTGAACGGGTTGGGAGCGGTTGAAGTGTTTTTCTGCCGTGTTTTCGCACAGTAGTTGCTTGTCCGCCTCGGCAAGCACACTCCAGAACGGAAAATATGTTTCGTAGAATTTTTCAAGTAGCATAGCTTCGACTCCTTTCAAATGACTTTTTTGTATTATAACATATTTTTATGAATTTTTCAATCGTTTACAAGCAAAAAAGAGCCGACCGTCGTTGTGAACGGTGATGCGCTCTACGATGGCGCGAAAACGGCTGTCCTTTCATTCGGCGTCGAGGAGGTCAAACTCTCCGAATTCAAAGAGGAAACTGCTGAGCTCGTTCACTCTGAACTCTTTATCCTTCCTCTACCGTGTAAGAGTTGTATAATGCTTCTGCAAGGCCCCATAGCGTTCGGTAACTAGTGCTGTTCACCTCCGATTCTCCCACCATCGGCTTGATTTTTAACCGAAAGTATGATATAACTGCTGATAGAAAGGTGGAAGCAATATGGAAAACAAAATTTTTAATCGAAGAATTCTTCTGTTCTTTTTGGCATTCCTGTTGTTTATTTATTTCTCGATTGACTTCTTTTCTTCCGGGGATCGTGAACTTGGCATTACGTTTTTGGTGATTTCTTGGTTTGTTTTGCTTGTGCTTATTCTGTCGCCGATATATTTTGTTTTTACAAAAAAAGAAATAAAAGTGGTGTGGCTTGTTCTGCAAACCAAAGTCATAACTTACAATGAGATAAAAAGTATTGTTGAGAAAAGATGGGGCGAAACTTACAAGGATTTTCCAAAATATGAGGTGTTGTACCTGACAAAATATAAAGGTCGGTCGATAACCAAGCAACTTGATATTCCGCGAAACAAAAAAACGAAAACCATGATGGAAAAGTATGTCAAGCATAAAATCGGTTAGGTTGTTGATTGACTGCTGTAAAAAACCAAAACAGACCTTCCAAACGGAGGTCTGTTTTGGCTTATCTTGCTGTGTCTCGATCTTATAAACAATCAGTGGAAGTTGAATCTTTGTCAACGGTTCTCGGTCTGCCGAGTGATAAATTACGAACCGGTTGGAATCTGTTTTCTCTCTTTTCCTCTCGCTTTTTCAGCGAGTTAAGCTCTACCCATACCGCACACCACCGAGCCTGTGCAATTAGCGCACAAAAGAACATAATCACACCGAAAATAACTTTTGTTGTGGTGTCCGTGTCTGCGATTATTAGCGGTATGAGTAGGATTTGATAGGCGAGTAGAGCGAGTATCATGCTCTTCTCCTGTTAGATAAAGAACACAGGACGGATATACCTTGGGGTGGTATTATACAGTGATTCTTTTATGGTTCCATCAGTTTCAACATATTGAGGTTTAGCATTCATGACACCATCAAGCCAATAGTTAACCTTAGTACCATCTACCGTGGTACATGGATACTTGTCAACACCGATAAAAGCATCGAAACCGAAATTGTTTGAGTTTGAAAGTGATTCTGCTCTTGGAATATACAAGTAGTAAACATACCAATCATTTGTAGCGTACCGTTCAATAGTGCCCTTATGTATTACGTCTTGCAATTCACTCGGCAAACAATTGAAAATGGTGTTTTTCATATATGTAGCTAATTCGCTACCTATATAAGTATCGTAGCTATCACTTGAATTTAATTTATAAGGTGTTTTCAAGCATTGTTTTGCCATTACCGCCATTTTACCTGTATCTAAAAAGCTTGTATCAACAACCTCAAAATCAATAGTCTCACTCGTTCCATCGGAATAAGTGAAAGTAACCGATCTTGTATCACCTAAAGCAAAAGCGTTACTCGCTTTTCCTTCGTCCACAACGGCTTTGATTTGAGCCCATGTAGAATGTGCAAAAGTAGGCAATGCACCCCATTGTGCATAGCAATCTGTGTCTGCGGTAATGTTCGTGGGTTCGGGCAACCATCCGTTGAAGTTGTATCCTATCTTTGAATACATATAATAGGAAGAGGTGTTATAAGCCACTTGCTCGGTGTTTACAAGCGTATCACCGTCATAGAATCGAACGGTGTAGCATCTCACTTCCTCATTGAACGACGCATAGACAGTTCTGTCCTCGGTCACATTCTGCAATGCCGAAGCGTTGGGAGCGCCGCCGTTTGTCATGCTCCAACCGACAAACGGATATATATGGGAAACAGTGCTTTCCTTTGTCGGTGTTTCAATCAAGCCTTTTGCCACAGGGTCATGTACAGTATCGCCCGAAATAACAGGGTATTTGATGAGTTCAGTTGCGCCGTACATGAAAGTGACATACTTTACACGCTCGTCAGTAGAAGTGTCACCACCGCCGTTACTACCACCACTGCTACCGCCGCCTTGTGCCATACCTTTGGCAAAGCCGAGTACATAAGATTTAATATCCATACGCTACCCCCTTACCAAGTCAATGTGGTCACGTTGCCGTCACCGTCTGTTATTTTGACAGGATTGCCGTCTGCATCGAATTCGATAGCTGTTGTCTTGGTGCTACCATCTGCATAGGTTTCTGTGATCTGACCGCTTGTATCGAATTTGCTCAGGTCAATGTTAGTTGCAACGGATTCTGTTTCCGCTTCTCCAAGAGCTGATGCCATAACGACAACAAAGCCCTCTTGTACGATAAACGTAACAAGTATTTTGCCGTTGAGTTCATACACTGCGGTACACATATATGCACCCTCAGCAGAGGAACAAGCAATATTAGGCATCACGGAAAAGGGCGCAACAGCTTCGCCAACAGCTACATCGAGAGAAAACCGTATCGTGCCTTTTTCAAGCGCCGATACAATCTCGGTTGTGTCGGTCTGCAAAATTGTTTCGTTTCCGTCAAGTGTAACAGCATCCAAACCTAATGCGGCAAGATCAAAAGAAGGGATTTCGTTGTCCGAGGTTTCTCCAAAAGCTGATGCCTGAACAACAACTAAGCCCTCTTGTACGATAAACGTAACAAGTATTTTGCCGTTGAGTTCATAAACTGCGGTACACATATACACACCGTCAGCAGACGAACAAGCAATATTAGGCACTATGGAGAACGGTGCAACAGCTTCGCCAAGAGCTACATCGATGGAAAATCTGACAGTGCCTTTTTCAAGTGCCGATACAATCTCGGTTGTGTCGGTCTGCAGAATTGTTTGTGTGCCGTCAAGTGAAACAGCAACCAAGCCCAATGCCGCCAAGTCAAAGGTGGGAACGGAGAAATCTGTAGAAACGGAGGGCGTTCCCAAATTTGAAAGCTTTTCGGAAAGTCTTGTGCCGTTCTCATCAACCGATACATCTTTTGCTTCAACAATCGGAAAACTGCCGTTATTCTTCGGCTTGATTGTGCTAATTACTTCAATTGCCATATTTACACCTCCTTACGATACCGTTACCGCGGTCTGTCCAAGACCTGCGTTATCCGAACGATAGATATAATAGTCTTCGGTATATCCCGAAGCGTTTGTGAAAGAAATCGTATCAACCAACGAGAAGCCGCCGTCAAAGCCGCCAACCTTGAATGCACAAGTTCCCATTCGTTTGGGCAAGCAATAGTAAATATACTGACTACTTGCGGCATTCACGGACAATGAAGTCAGTTTGCTTGAACGCAAGTTCTTGGTAAGTCCGAGAATAAATGCACTATCATACGCCGAAGGCTTTGCTGCAGCGCCGTAATACACGCCGTTGAGGAAGGAGAGCGTTGCCGTTTTTGTTGCCGTTGCCCCTCTTTCATCGGTTGCTTTGAGCGTCCAAGTCTTGTTAGAGGTGAATGTGCCTGTGAGAGTCTTTTTCGTTTCCGTAGTGTCAATGGTTGCCCCATCAAGTGTAAGAGTCGTAGGTGTTTTATTTACCGCCCACGAGAGCGCAACGCTATTCACGGTGCTACCCATTTCAGCCGTTGACGGCGTTGCGGCAAAGCTGCTGATTGCAATGGCTTTGTAATCAAGTATTTCCGCAATGAGCTCCGCTTTGTCGGCTTCAGTGAAATAGTCAACCCCTTTCACGGGCTTCGGTATCACAATTTCGCCCGCATTGATTTGCGAACCGTCTGACATATTGAATTTGAGTCTGTATTTTGCCATATTGATTCCTCCTTTAACAAGTGATTATTGTATAGCTTCCGGAAGCTGTGATCTTAGCATCAGCCTGAATCTCGATGCCTTCCTGTGATGTATGAACGCAGATAGAAGTAGCATCTCCATTCGGGCGAACACAGGAAGTATCCTCGTCAACCCAGAATCCATCAGCATTGTAATCACTGTCAACCCATTCATTCCATGTCATACCGCTTGTTGCTTTGTAGGTTATGCCGTCAATCGTGAAGGAAATCAGAGTAGTAGAGCCACCTATCACCGAATAATCGGTATTCGCTTGAATGGTGTTTTCGCTATATACAGCAGAAGCATTTAAGAACAAAAGCGAGTCATTACCAATCAGAACACTTCTGTCAATGATATAGACGTTTGCTGTGTTATAGTCACTCTCCACCCATTCATTCCATGTCATATCGCTTGTTGCTTTGTAGGTTACGCCGTCGATCGTGAAGGTGATCAAAGTGGGCGTATCGTCTGAAACTCTCTCGAGAACTGCACCGATAATGCTTACGCCACTCTTGCCTTTAAGGGATTCGAGCCACTTTTCTTCACTCCCTTGAAAGCCGTGTTCAACTGCAATATCGTATGCCGATTTTCCGTTTTGTCCGCCACCGCCAAGATTGCCGTTGGCGATATCTTTGAAAAGGTCTTGAAGTGTGTGTCCGTTTCGAATGCCTGTATGCACAAGACTTGCAAAGCTGTCGCCGTTCAGCTCTCCGTTTGTGATACCGATGATGGCGCTGACAAGCTCGTTGTAGCGTTCTGCGATCAGCTTGGGCAGCTTGTCAAACGCTGCTTTTACCTCTTCTGCTGTTAGGGTGTTGTCGGGGTAGAGGCTTTTTTGCGTGGGTCGGTTTGGCAGATTCCCCTGAATCTGCAGGCTTCGGATTTCTTGATCCGTGATTTTTTTGATTGCCATGAAATCTCCTTTCGTCTCCCGTTTTGGGTGTCGGTCGTTCTGACCGTTGCTTTATTTTCGCATAACAAATACTCAAAAAAATACTACCTTTTTCGTTTGGTGCATTGACAAGAGGAATACTTCATGCTACAATGAAAACAAAGTTTTTAAGGTGAAAACAAGGAATTCTATTGAAGAAAGAGAGATATTACCATGAAAAGAAGCATTCAGGAGATTATGCAGTGGATCAAAGACGAAGACATCAAAATGGTTGACTTCAAGATGGTTGACATCAACGGTCAGTTCCGTCACGTCACCATTCCCGCAGGCTGTTTTTCCGAAGAAACCATGAAGAGCGGCATCGGCTTTGATGCCTCCAACTACGGCTACGCCGTTGTCGAAAAGAGCGATATGGTGTTCATCCCCGATCCCGATACCGCTATGATCGACCCCTTCTGCGAAATCAAGACGCTGACCATGAGCGGCAACGCCATGATCATCGATACCCCCGAAAACCGTCCTCTCGCACAGTACCCGAGAAACATCGTGGTTGCTGCCGAAGAATACATGAGAGCAACCGGCATTGCCGATACCATGCTCATCCTGCCCGAATTTGAATTTTACCTCTTTGACAACGTGGGTTGGGATGTCAGCGCCAACTACAATGCTTATACCGTGGATGCCAAGCAGTCCTACTGGAACAGCATGGAAGAAGGTCTTGGCCACATCGTTCCCAAGCAGAAGGCTTACCACATTGCAAAGCCCTATGACACTTCCTACGAATGCCGTTCCGAAATGTGTATGCTGATGGAAGAAGCAGGCATTGCCGTGAAGTATCACCACCCCGAAGTGGCAGCTTCCGGTCAGTTTGAAATTGAGCCGATGCTTGGCGAAATGTCCAAGATGGCTGACGCGACCATGACCATCAAGTATATCATCAAGAACACTGCCGCCAAATACGGCAAGAGCGCAACGCTGATGCCTAAGCCGGTTTACGGTGAAGCAGGCAGCGGTATGCACGTGCATATGCTCCTTCTCAAAGACGGTCAGCCCGTGTTTGCCGATGATGAAGGCTACGCACACCTTTCCAAGACGGCACACTACTTCATGGGCGGTCTTCTCAAGCACATCGGTGCGCTCTGCGCTCTCACCAATCCCAGCACCAACTCCTTCAAGCGTCTTGTTCCCGGCTTTGAAGCGCCTGTTACGGTTGGTTATGCCACCTCGAACCGCTCGGCTGTTATCCGTATTCCCGCGTATGCGAAGGAACCCAAGGAACGCCGTTTCGAACTTCGTAACCCCGATGCGACCTGCAATCCTTACTTCTGCTATGCCGCTATCCTCATGGCAGGTCTTGACGGCGTGAAGAACGAAATTGATCCTCACGAAAACGGTTGGGGTCCTTACGATATGAACCTTTACAACCTGCCCGAAGAGGAAAAGAAGAAGCTCAAGGGTCTTCCCACCTCGCTCGACGCGGCGCTTGATGCCCTCGAAGCAGACTACGGCTTCCTCACCGAAGGCGGCGTCTTCCCCGAAGCACTCATCAAGAACTTCATCAAGACCAAGCGCGCCGAATGCGCAGAGCTTGCCAAGATTCCCACCCCCGCGGAATTTGATAAGTATTACAATCTGTAAAAAAAGAAAAGGAGTTTCGCTGATGCGAGACTCCTTTTTGTATGTCCGCCCGTGTCATCCCAGAGCGCTCTCAATGCTGTAGATCCCGCGCTCCGCACGCCCTCCTTTGGTCGGGTTCGACTGCGAAAACATCCCACCGGGATGTTTTCTTCGCTTAGGATGACACGAGAAATGAAAACCTGAATATTGACATTGTTTTGAAAATGTGTTAAAATGTCCTTGTCACACAATTCTATATTTTTATTACCCTTGGGGAAACTGTATCTTGGTAAAAGATGCGTTCCTCTTTTTCTGCTTGCTCTCTAAGGGTAATAGAATTGTGTGACGACAATGAGGGATACATTTTTTCGGTGTGTCTCTTTTTGGAGACACACTTTTTTTATCCATATTCAACCGCCATTGATAGTGTCTAAACCGAAGGTTTATTTACTTTTTATCGGATGTATGGTATAATTTTACTAACGGAAGGAGATGAAACTATGCAGAAAGATAACATAATCGGACTCAAAATCGCTTATTACAGAAAACTTAATGGATTTACACAAGAAGAATTAGCTGAAAAAGTTGGTGTCTCCTGCCAAGCAGTATCCAAGTGGGAGCAGCAGATCAGTTGCCCCGATATTATGCTTTTGCCCGAACTTGCCAAGATATTCGGCGTCACGATTGATGAACTGTTTGGGAACACAAGCGACAAGGTGATCGTTTACAGTTTTGTCGGTAATGTGCCGTGGAACGACGACGGAAAACTCCGTATCGCTGTTTATAGCGGTCGCAAGCTTATGGAGCAAAGTGAGCATATCTGCTCTGAAGGAATCAATCTTATCAACCTTCAGTTTCACGGGGAGCAGTATAATGTTAACGGTGTCTGCAAGGTGAACTGTGTCAAAGATGATAAAGAATAAAAAATATTAGCGCGTCATTGTAAGAGGAAATCAATGAAAAAGGAAAAAGAACAAAAGCAAAAGAAGAAAAAGATAGATTGGAAACGAACGTTTAAGAACAATGGATATATGCTTGGGCTGATCATCAAAGCTTGTCCCGGAGTGCCGATATTGGCTTTGATCGCTACCGTGCTTGGTTCGGTTCATTCTTTTTTGCTGAACACCTATCTGTATCAATACGCCCTTAACGCATTGCAAGAGGGCAAAGAATTAAAAATTATTCTGATTACTCTCGGATGTATGTTCGGATATTCAGTTTTGTATATGCTTTTCGAAAGCATATCAAGCTGCTATTTTGAACTGAAATATCCAAAGGTAGAAGCCTATATTCAAAATCTGCTTCAAAAGAAAGCGGTTGAAGTCGATCTCGCTTGCTTTGAAAGCTCGGCTTTTTACGATACATACGTAAAGGCTACGAGCGAAGCAACGAACAGAGCCTATACGGTAATGAATAACATACTCGATGTTATTTGGATCACCATTAACGTTGTTGCAGTGGGAACTCTGATTATTACAATAGACCCCATATTCTTAATTCTCGCATTTTTGCCGTTTTTGTGTACGCTTCTCATTGGGAAGAAGCGCAATCGACTTCAATATGATTACAATATGCGCTACAGAGAAGTGGCAAGACAGCGCGACTATGTACGCAGAACATTCTATCTGAACGACTTCTCCAAAGAGATGCGTCTTACCGAAATGTGGAAGGTCATGTACAAGCGTATGCACACAAGCATTTCCGAAATGAAGGAGATCGTAAACAAATACGGATATAAATTGATGTTCTTCCGCTATTTGTTTGATTTTGTTTTCGACGTGGTTGTGTATGCGGGTACGATCGTTCTTGCCGCGTTCAAGACACTCGTGGCAAAGAATATGCTCCTGGGAGATTGCTTTGTTGTGATCAACTCGATTTCCAATGTTGCGGGCAATGTTAACTATATAGGTGACGTTTTCTTCAAGCTCGATGAAAATTCACTTTATGTGGATAACCTCCGTGATTTCTTGGAGTACGAGGTACATATTGCCGAGGATGAAAATGCACCTGTTGTTCCTTCCTTTGAAAAGCTTGAACTCAAGAACATGACCTTTCGGTATGAAGGGCAAGAGAAGCCGGCACTTGCCAATGTCAATCT
>JAFXJX010000017.1 GCA_017532025.1 Clostridia bacterium
GGCGACCCTGCGTGGTCGCCCGCAGCATACTGTTTTGCCGTCGCATAATTTGATTGTACTTTTATTGGAATAACCAAATCACTTTTCTCCGCAATCGTTTATGACGGGCGACCACGCAGGGTCGCCCCTACATCATCAAGGATTGTTTAGAGAAACTTCATCATCTTTCGCTTCAATCTCTCAAATTCATATTTATCGAAAAGTATTTTGTCTTCAGTCTGAGCGTACCTGCTTTATCGCAGGTACGCCAAAGGGTGGCTTTTTTCGCGAGAACGCGTTTTTTTTGAGATTTTGGCAATCAAATAACGAAACTGCATGATTGCGTGGCGGATTTTTGATGGGAAATGGTAGAATTACATTTTTTTATCATCGGTGGCGGGGTTGTTGATCAGCTTGCCGTCTTCACGAAAGCGCGAGCCGTGGCAGGGGCAATCCCACGTGTGCTCGGCGCGGTTGTATTTGAGAGCGCAGCCGAGGTGGGGGCATCTTGGTGTTGTGGGGGTGAGAAGTCCGACGATTGAATCAAAAGCGTTGATGGCAAGCTGTGAGCGAAAGATTGTGCGCGAGGGGTCGAAAACGGCGGCGTATGGACTTGATTTACCTTGCACAAGCTCGCAGAGGATGTTGGCGGCGACCATGGCGTTTGTCATGCCCCATTTATTAAAGCCTGTGGCGACAAAGACGTCGGGTGTGGACTTGGCATACTGCCCGATATAGGGGATATCGTCGAGCGTCATGCAATCCTGCGTTGCCCACCTTTCCACGATTTCGGCTTTTTTGTAGTGCTTCTTGGCTACGCTTCAAGCTCTTGCCAGCAGCCGCCTTTCTTACCGGTGCGGTGACCGCCGCCGCCGAGGAGCAGAAGGTTGCCGTAGCTTCGGAAGGAAAGCCCCGTATCCGATTCATCCACGTACATGCCGCCAATAGTCTGCGCGCCTTTGAGAGCTATGACGTAGGATCGGTGTTGATAGAGCTTCAAGGGGTACAAGCCGTGCTTGTTGAGTGTTGGAAAATGCGTTGCAATGATCAGTTTTTGAAAAGTGATCGTTCCATGATTGGTTTTGGCTATGTGGGGCGCGAGCTCTGTGACCTTGGTATGCTCGCAGATGGGCAGGTCTTTGGCGATGGCATACAGGAATTTCAAGGGGTGAAACTGCGCTTGGTTTTTGACACACACCGCACCTGCAACCGGAAAGGGAAGCTCGTGCGCGCTTGCGGACTCGGCTTGCACGCCGAGGCGGGCGAGGGCGGCGAGTTCCTTTGTGATTTTGTTGCGGTCGGAAAGGGAATAGACGTAGTTATCGCGCCATTCAAAGTCGCAATCGATCTCTTTGCCAAGTCGGGCGTATTCCTCGATGGCTTTGGTTTGTGCTTCAACGTACAGTCGCGCCTTGTCTTCGCCAAAGCGGCGGATCATTTTGTCGTAGATGAGTCCGTGGTGTAACGTGATTTTTGCCGTGGTGTTTTTCGTGATGCCGCCGCAGATCTCGTCAGCTTCTGCGAGCAGACAGTCCACGCCTGCGGTTTTCAATTGATAAGCGCACAGAATGCCCGCAATGCCGCCGCCGATGATGAGTACATGGGTGCTTTTGTTGCCATCAAGCGCATCGAAACCCGGTTTTTGTGCTGTTGTCTCCCATACCGATTCCATAATAATCCTCCGAGGTGTAATGGAATTAGTGTTGGCGGAATTGGAAAGGGATATACTTGGCAGGAATAGAAAAGGGCTGATTGAATCAGCCCGGCAGACGGAAAACAAAAAGGAATTTCACGGAATTGTGAAACTCCTTTTGTTTTCACTTGGAACAATTTTTAGCAGTGGCAATCAGGTTTTTGGCAATCGAAAGCGGGGTTGTAGAGGTAGAAATTGCATTTGTCGTTCGCTTTGTCTTGCGCGATTCTCAAGCAATCGCCAAATCTTTGATAATGCACAACTTCGCGGGCGCGCAGAAACCTTATGACATCCTTAACGTCGGGGTCGTCGGCAAGGCGGAGGATGTTGTCGTAGGTGAGGCGCGCTTTTTGCTCGGCAGCGAGGTTTTCGTGGATGTCGGCAAAGACGTCGCCCGAGACCGAGATTGTCTCGGTGGAGAAGGGGTTGCCTGAAGCGAATTGAGGAAAGACGCCTACCGTGTGATCAACAAAGTAGGTGTCAAAGCCCGACTTTTTGATATCGGCTTCGCAAAGGTTCTTGGTGAGCTGATGGAGAATCGAGGATACAATTTCCATGTGTGCAAGTTCTTCGGTTCCAATGTCGGTGAACATACCCTTGATTCTATCGTCCGGCATATGGTATCTCTGCTGGAGATAGCGTGTGGATGCACCCATTTCACCGTGAGGACCGCCAAGCTGTGAAATGATGATTTTGGCAAGGGCGGGATTGGGGTTTTTGATCTTTACGGGGTACTGCAGTTTCTTTTCGTAGATCCACATACTTAATTTGCCTCACTTTCCCAGGGCCAAGGGCCTTTGTGCCATTGCCACTCTCCGTTTTGCATACCGTTTTCCATGCGGAGAGGGGTGTAGTTTGTTTCGTATTCGTATGCGAGATTTTCGCGTTTTTCTTTGATGGCTTTGAAATAGTCCTTTGCCTCTTGGCAGTCATAGGCGTTGAGGTAGAGTCCTGTTTCAAGGAGTGCGAAATCGAGGGCGCGGATTTCGTTCAGGAGTGATTTTTTATCGTTCATGTTCGCCTCCGTTAGCATTTGCCGGAAAACGGCTTGTCGAGCTCGGCAAACAGCGTGCCGCGCATGAGTGCCTTGGACGGCTCGTAGATCTTTTGAAAAGATTGAACAGGTGACCACACCATAGCAAGCGAGGTGGGGTGGATATGCTCATGCTCCTCACAGCATTCTCTTGGCGTGGGGGCTGTGTGGGCAGTGTGCGCATTTGGTTGTTGTTGGCGCATATTTTGTGCGCGGTTGACGCCGCAGGTGGGGCGGTACCAACCGGTGCGTTGATAATCCATATTGCATCTTCCTTTGGTGATTTTTTGAAAGGGAAGACCTTTCAAAAACAGTGTATGCAAGGAGTGAGAGAGGGGTGAGGGGATTTCACATCTTGACCGACAGGGCGTTTTTGTGGTATAATGGGTTTGTGGATGAATAAGATTTCGCTGAAGGAGTTTTTATGATAGGCTATATTGTTCCGTTTTTTGTTGGTTTGCTATGTGTTGTTCTTGGTATTTTAAATATGCGAGGAAACATATCATCGCTCCATTTTTATCACAGGCACCGTGTTTCAGAAGCGGATAGAATTCCATTCGGAAAGAAAGTAGGGCTTGGTACAATGATAATCGGCATTGGCGTAATGGTGTTCAGTGCTTTATCGGCTGTGACATTTTATACGGGAAACGACGTCTTTACTTTTGTTGGAACTGTGTTTTTACTTACAGGTCTTGTTGTTGGTTTAGCCCTGAGCTTTTACGCAATGATAAAATACAACAAGGGCATTTTCTAACCGTAAAGAATTGGGTATGTTGGATGAACGTGAAAGAAGGGAATCGTATGGAAAATCTGAAAGAGCTTATTAAGAACAGACGCAGTGTGAGAACCTATGACGGCAGAGAGCTTACGGCAGAGGACAAGGAAAAGCTTTTGGCTTTTATGGAAAAGACAGAAAATCCCTACGGTATAAACGTTGCGTTTAAGCTGATGGATGCAGGCGAGCATGGGTTGAAATGTCCTGTTGTGGTGGGTACGGAGTTGTACGTGGGCGGCAAGATCAAGCGTGTGCCGTTTGCGTTTGAAGCGTTCGGATATGCCTTTGAAATGCTCGTGTTGTATGCACAGTCACTCGGTATCGGTACGGTATGGCTCGGCGGTACGATGAACCGCCAAGCGTATGAAGCGGCAATGGAACTCGGAGATGACGAAATGATGCCTTGCGCAAGTCCGCTTGGTTATCCTGCAAGCAAAATGTCCTGGCGTGAGAGCATGATGCGCAAAGCAATCAAGGCTGACGAGAGGCTGCCGTTTGAAGCGTTGTTTTTTGATGGCTCGTTTGATACGCCCTTGACCGAAGAAAAGGCGGGGAAACTTGCCCACCCGCTTGACATGGTGAGATGGGCTCCGTCCGCGGTCAACAAGCAGCCTTGGCGCGCTGTTGTTAAGGATAATGCTGTTCACTTTTATCTCAAACGCGCAAAAGGATTTGGCGGTCATGAAGGCCTTGATATGCAAAAGATCGATATGGGCATTGCGCTTTGCCATTTTGATCTTGCTGCGCGAGAGTGTGGTTTGAAGCTGCGTTTTTCGCAGGAAGATCCCGAAATCCCCCACGACGAGAGTATGCAGTATATTGCGACTTACCGAGTTGATTGATCTTGTGAATTGGCGGGTGTTGATCGCATCAAATTCTATTTGCCGTATGCGGTTGTTTTCGGGAGGATATCATCCTCCCGTTAATATACGAATTTAGTACAGGATGATTTGATTGGTTGAATTGGCAAATGGGTGTAGGGGCGACCCTGTGTGGTCGCCCGCAAGAAAACGAATATCGAATATAAGGTTTGGTTGCTTGGGTTGAGGCGATCAATTTTGATTTCGATGATATTGTTTGTAACGGGCGACCACGCAAGGTTGCCCAATATCAAGGGGAGTTTGGCGGAATTGATTTTTTCGGGTCGTCGTGGTAGCGCAGTGGCGCGAGGGAAGTGAATGACAGTCCGGTGGACTGTCAGAGCCAGAGCGTGACCGAACCGCGGTGAGACCGTCGACCCCTACGAAAAAGCACTCACCGAGGTGGGCGCTTTGATTTTATCATAATTATTTCAAGTTTTGTTTGCAGTAGGTCAGCACTTCTTTTGTCAGGAGGCAAAACGGCTCATTTTTGCTTTGTACTTTACCGTCTGAATCAATATACTCACTGCAAAAATACATGTAATACAAATTGCCGCTATTTTCACCCATAACGTAAATGGGTGCATGTATTTTTATCAAATTCTTTTTTCTCCACATATTGCGATCAATATAAACGCCTTTTTCGTCAGAAAAAGAAGAATCTAAAAGGTCATTTAATGGCTCTGTTGAAAAATATATTTCGAGATAACGAGAATTTTCAGAGGACAAAAAACGCATGAGTTCTGTGTGGGAAAATTGATTGAAGTATCGTTTGTTGTCTGTTTCGTCCCAATACCACATATAAATAAACAGTTGTTTTTGGGAGAGAAACTCTAATAAGTCATAGAATTGTTCTGTTTGCCAAAAACCATTTACCGTATGTGTTTTATATTTGATCTTTGGCTGGGCACAAAACGGAATTGCATTTTCAAACAATTGAGATGAGGGGGAATAATCGATATCGATGCTTGCCCAATTTTTTATCTTGCCGCATTCTGTGCATTGAGAAACAAGTTCAACTTTTCTGAAATCATCGGTTCCTTTTCGCGTAAGATATTGAAAACACACTTTGAAAAAATCATTCTTACAAGAACACTTTTGCTTTGGGGGATATTGATCTTGTATCAAATCATACCAATATTCTTGGCTGTCGAGAATAAAATAGGATTTTTCCGATCGCGTGGTTAAAACGCCTACATTTTCGTTACGAATATATCGAATTTGGAACTCATCTTCTCCGTCTGACGTAATCATATTCTTTTGTATCGTATATTCTTTATCAAACATTGGTATATCCTTCCGCTAACTTTTAGTTTGTATGTCAGTTATATTATATCATAAAGCCTACCAAAAGTAAATAGGTGGTAGTGTTGCTCTTTCCTCTCTACGAAAAAGCGCCCACGCGAAATTCCTCAATCCATCACAAAAGAGTCAGCTTTTTGACAGGAAAAGTTGGCTCTTTTCCTATTGCTTTTTGATATGGATTATGATATAATGATACAGTATGATATTAACATGGCGCAATGTACTCTTTTGGAGAATAGGCGCATTTCAGATAGAGAACGGCGGTGCTTGAAAGACAGGCCGCAACAGGAAAGGTACTTAAATATGGAAAACATGAATCAAGATATACAGACAATGACGCTCCCCGTCATTCTTTTGAAGAATGATTTGCTTTTGCCGTTTGCAGAAGCGAATCTTGAAACCGAAGAAAAGCCGATGATCGCCGCGGCTTTGGAAGCGCAGGCGATGGGCGGCTTGATACTCGTTGTACCCGAGCCCGATTCGGATGATCTTTCGGAGGCGCTTTCGGGCTGTGTGGGTACGGTTGCGGAAGTGGGCGAGGTGAAGCCTGTGCAAGGCCCTCGCGTTGCGATTCCCTTGGAAGGCTACCAAAGATGCGAGATTCTTTCGGTGACCTCGGGCAGACATTTTGCCGTGGCGACTGTGATTGCACATTCCGACCCTGCAGGAGAGCTGGGCGGTGAGGATGAGTTTTTGCGCCGCGAGGTGCTCTCGCTTTTCCAAGAGTGCGTGAAATACCTCGGCAAGGGCAAGGAGCAGGTGGCAAACCGCGTGAGTCGCTGTAAGTCACTCGGCGAGCTTGTGGACTGCGTGGCGGCGATTCTGCTTGCGCGTCTTCGCGACAAGGTGGATATTCTTGAGGAAATCGACCCGCGCCGCCGCTCGGAGGTGCTTTGCTACAAGCTGCAGCGTGATCTAAAGCTTCTCGGCAATGAGATCGGCATTCACCAGAAGGTGAAGGAGCGCATGGATGACCATCAGCGTCAATACTATATGCGCGAGCAGATCAAGGTGTTGCAAGAGGAGCTTGGCGAGGACGAAGGTCAGGACGAAGAAATCGTTGAATACATGAAGCGCATTATGACGGCAAATCTTCCCGAAGCGGTGACAGAAAAGCTTGTGAAGGAAACCAATAAGCTCTCGAAAATGCCCTATGCCTCGGCGGAGAGTACGGTGATCCGCGGCTATATTGACACCTGCCTTGAACTGCCTTGGCATAAAAAGACAAAAGACAGATTGGAGCTTTCCTCAGCGAGAAAGATTCTTGACAAGGAGCACTGGGGGCTTCAGGATGTGAAGCAGCGTATTCTGGAATTTCTTGCCGTGCAGAAGCTGACCGACAAGCAGAAGAGTCAGATCCTTTGCCTTGTGGGCGCGCCCGGTGTGGGCAAGACCTCGGTGGCATCCTCGATTGCGCACGCGATGAACCGCAAGTTTGTGCGCGTGGCGCTTGGCGGTATCCGCGACGAATCGGACATCCGCGGTCACAGAAAGACCTACATCGGCTCGATGCCCGGCAGAATCATGAACGCCATGATCGATGCCGGTGTGCAGAATCCTGTGATTCTGCTTGACGAGATTGATAAATTAACAAGAGATTCACACGGTGACCCGTCATCGGCGCTTCTTGAAGTGCTTGACCCCGACCAGAACAAAGCCTTCCGCGATCATTTTGTGGAACTGCCGTTTGACCTTTCGGATTGTTTGTTCATTGCAACGGCGAACACGCTTGATACGATCTCGCGTCCTCTTCTTGACCGTATGGAGGTCATTGAACTGAAAACCTACACCCGTTCGGAAAAGCTCGCCATTGCCAAGGGTCATCTTGTGCCCAAGGTGCTTGACAAGAACGGTTTGACAAAAAAGCAGGTGCGCTTCCGCGACGAGGCAATTCTTGAAGTGATCGATCACTACACACGCGAAGCGGGGGTTCGTAATCTGGAACGCGAGCTTTCTTCGATCTGCCGCAAGATTGCCGCCAAGAAGGTGGAAGAAGCGGAAAGCGCCGAAGAACCCAAGAGCCGCATTGTGACCGTGACTGCCAAAGATATTAAGGGTTATCTTGGCGGCGCGAAGATCATTGACGATCCTGTTTTGACCGAAGATGAAGTGGGTGTGGTGAACGGCCTTGCCTACACCGAAGTGGGCGGCGAGCTTTTGCGCGTGGAATCGGCTATGATGGAAGGTACGGGCAAGCTTGAACTGACCGGCTCGCTTGGCGACGTGATGAAGGAATCGGCAAAAATTGCGCTTTCCATTGCGCGTGTGCGCTCTGCCAAATACAATCTCCCTTCTGATTTTTACAAGACAAAGGATATTCACGTGCATTTCCCCGAGGGCGCTGTTCCCAAGGACGGACCGAGTGCAGGCGTGACGCTTGTGACCTCGCTGATCAGCCGTCTTTCGGGCATTCCCGTTCGTCACGATATTGCCATGACGGGGGAAGTGACGCTTTCGGGTCGCGTGTTTGCCATCGGCGGGCTTCGTGAAAAGACGATGGCGGCATACAAGAGCGGCATTCGCCGTGTTCTGATTCCTGCAGACAACGCGAAAGATCTTGAAAGACTGGAAGATTACATCAAAAACGATATTGATTTTGTGCTTTGCAAAACGGTTGACGACGTGCTTGACAACGCGCTTGTGAAAGATAGCGCCCCTACCTTGCACGCGCCTGTGATCTACGATTGCAAAGTGAAAAGGAGTTCCAATGAAGCCGAATATCGTGCGGACAACACTTAAAATCACAGCGGGTCTTGCCTCGCAGTTTCCGAAAGACAGCCGCCCGCAGGTGGCGCTTTCGGGGCGCTCCAATGTGGGCAAAAGCTCGCTGATCAATACCGTGATCGGGCGCAAGAATTACGCGAGAGTTTCGCAAAGCCCCGGCAAGACGGTAACCATTAACTTTTACGACGTGGACGGACAGTTTTATCTCGTAGACCTGCCGGGCTACGGCTTTGCCAAGCGTACCGAGAGCGAAAAGCGCAAGTGGTCGGCTCTGACCGACAGCTATTTTACCGCCGAGGGATCAACTGTGACGGCAGTGGCACAGCTTGTGGACTTGAAGGTGGGCTTGACGAAAGACGATGAAACCATGCTGAACTTCCTCGGTGAGATCGGTATGCCGCATTTTGTGGTATGCACCAAAGCCGACAAGCCCAACAAGACCGACAGAAAGAAACAGCTTGACAAGATTCTGGCAAGCCCTTACGTTGCCAAAGCAAGCGGGGTGATCCTTTTTTCCTCGCTTTCGGGAGAGGGCAAGGAAGAGGTCATCAAGATGATTCTCGATGCCGTGCAGTGATTTTGACTTATCATATAAGAGGTTTTAACTATGCTTTTAGACCTGATACAGATGGGGGATTTTCGACTCGCCCTGATCGTGTTTTTATTAACCGTACCCTCGATGCTGATTGCCTTGACCTTTCACGAGGTGGCGCATGGCTTTGTGGCGTACAAATGCGGTGACCCGACTGCCAAAAATCTTGGCAGACTCACATTAAACCCAATCAAGCATCTTGACCCGATCGGCACACTTTTCATGCTTCTTGTGGGCTACGGCTGGGCAAGACCTGTGCCGGTGAATTCGCGCTATTTCAAGAATCCGCGCAGGGGCATGGCGCTGACAGCACTCGCGGGTCCTTTGACCAATTTGATCCTCGGCTTTTTGGGTATTGCGCTGTATTGGCTACTTCCTTATTTCTTCCAAGATAGCATGGCTTTTATCTATCATCCAACATACGGTTATGTGTGGGCGTACGCATCCCGTGTGCTTGAAGCAGTGCATTTGTTTGTTGAGTATTTTGGTTTGCTGAATCTCACCTTTGCGGTGTTTAATATGATTCCGCTGCCGCCCTTTGACGGCTCTCGTATTTTTCTTGTGTTCTTGCCGCCGAAATATTATTTCGGTGTGATGAAATACGAGCGCTACATTTTGCTTGTTGTGCTTCTTTCGATGTATTTTCTCCCGTGGTCGCCGATTCACTTGGTGGTTGATTTTGTATGGGAGAAATTTTCGGAGCTGATGATTTTGATGCTTTTCTGATACAACTTCCGCCTCAAGCGGAGAATGGACGGTTTTCCGTATGGAAGAAATCAAACCGAGTTACAAATTAGAGGTTTTTGAAGGACCGCTTGATCTTTTGCTTTCGCTGATTGCCAAGAATGAAATCGATATCTATGATATTCCGATTGCGGTGATCTTTGAGCAGTATATGGATTATATCAACGCGATGAAGCGACTGGATATGGAGATTGCCTCTGACTTTATTGTGATGGCAAGTGAACTCATGCTGATCAAAAGCCGTATGCTGTTGCCGAAAGCGGTGGTGGACGGCGTGGAGGTTGACCCGCGTGAAGAGCTGGTGCAAATCCTTCTCGAATACCGTCGCACCAAAGAAGAAGCGGTGTATCTTTCGGAACGCTATGCGCGTTACTATGGGCGCTACACCAAAGAAACCGACGAAGTGGGTGTGGACAAAACTTACGTTTCGGAGCAGGAAAGTGTCTATCTGATTGACGCGCTCAGCCGTTTACTTGCGCGTGTGCGTCTTGACGAGAGCATGAAAAATGAAGATGCCGAAAAGACGCTTTCACATATTTTGCATCAAAAGCCCGCCTCGATTGCCGAGCGCACAGGCGTGATCTTTGCGATGCTGCAAGAAAAAAAGACCATGCGTTTTCTCGATATTATGTATTCCTGCCGCTCAAAAAGTGAAATTATCGCCTCGTTTATGGCAATCCTTTCCTTGATCTCCTCGCAAAGAGTGGTGGCAGAGTATGCCGAAGACGATGCGTTTAACCCGAATATGTGTCTTGTGGAAGGCGCAGAAGCGCCTGTGGTGCAAGATTTCACCGACGAAGAATAGGAGAGATGCGACATGGACAACAAGTTCGATATGTATCCTGTGATTGAGGCTGTGCTGTTTGCCGCAGGCTATCCTGTGCCGTATGAGCGTTTATCGGAGCTTTGCGAAGCCGAAGAAGCACTTGTGCGTGAGGTGGTATCTGATCTTTCTGACAAATACAAGGCGGGTGAGTTTGGCATACAGATTCTCCTCTTTGACGAAGCCTGCCAGATGTGCACCAAAGAAACTTATGAAAGCTACGTGCGCGATGCGCTGGGGCTGAAGCAGGGAGGCAAGCTTTCCAATTCCTCTCTTGAAGTGCTGGCGATCGTTGCCTACCACCAGCCTGTGACACGTTCACAGATTGAAAAGATTCGCGGTGTGGATTCCTCTTACGCGGTATCTTCCTTGACGATGAAAAAGCTGATTGAAGAAAAAGGCCGTCTTGACGTGCCGGGCAGACCTGTACTCTTTGGCACAACGGCAGATTTTCTGCGTTGCTTTGGGCTGACCTCGCTTGATGACTTGCCCGATGCTTCCACATTCCTTGATGAAACGCAGACCAGCTTTGACGAGGAGATTTTGAACAGCGGTGGGGAAGCGCCTGAAGAAAAGCCTGCCGAAAGCGAGGCTTGATACGGTGTTCTTAAACATACTGTTCATCATTGTATTTGTGATCCTGTTGATTCTACTTTGCCCGATTCACGTGCTGTTGTTTTATGACGGCAAGTTGAAAGTGAAAGCAGGCATTTCGTTTTTGAGATTCCGTATTTATCCCGATCGGGAGGATGATTTATTATCCGACACGCTATCCTTACGAAAAAAACGGAAGCTCAAGAAAAAACTGATGAAAAAAGAGGCGCGCGCCGAGCGCCGCCGTGAAAAGGATAAGCGAAAAGGGAAGAAAGCCTCACCCAAAAAGCTTTCGGATTCCTTGAAAGAAAGACAAGGAAAGGGCTATGTGAAAGACCTTGGCAGAATCTTTCGCTTTGTGCGTATTCTTGCCGCGAAATTCGGCAAGAAATTACACATAAAGATCAAACAGCTTGAGATTGTGGCGGCAAGTGAAGATGCCGCGACAACTGCCTATTTGTTTGGCGCGCTCTCTCAGGCGGTTGCCTACGGACTTGCCGCCGCCGACCGTTATACCAACGTGAGATTCAAAAACAGCCGTGTTTCGGTGCGGGCTGATTTTTGTGCGGAGAAAACAAGGGTGGAAACCGAAATTCTCTTTCGCATTCGCGTGGGAAGCCTTTTGGGCTTTGCTTTTTCCTCTTTATGGCTATTTGCCAAAGAATCCTTAAAAGATAGTATGGGGGAGCTTGAAAACACCCCTGACAATACAGAGAACAAGAAAGGAATTTCGCTATGAACGAAAACAGACTTGAAGGAATGATTGAAACATCTCTTGAAAATCTGAAAAAGATCGTGGATGTGAATACCGTTGTAGGAGAAGCCATCAAGACCGAAAACGGTGTGACCGTGATTCCGATTTCCAAGGTGTCGCTCGGTTACGTTTCGGGCGGTACGGATTTTGCTTCCAAGAACAATAACTCAAAAAATTTTGCAGGAGGCGGCGGAAGCGGTGTGACCATTCTTCCTCTCGGCTTTCTTGTGATCAAACCGACAGGGGATGTGGAATTCCTTGCCGCTGATACGAAGGGCGCAGGCGGCACGGTGGGTACGATTGCCGATTTGATTCAGAAGTCGCCTGATATTGTGGAAAAATTCAAGCGCGTTTTTGCCAAAAAGCCCGAAGAAAAGGAAAACGCAGTAACGGCACAGTAAAGTTTTTTTGCTTCGCAATCATACGAAGAAGAATCATCTCATACATTATCTCTGCAATACTCTCTCTTTTGCGTGAAAATGAATTGGGGTGGTTTTTCTTTGAAACGGGTGAAAAAGCCGGATGCGGTGTTTGTTTCGGTAACGGCACTTGTGATTGCGCTTTGTCTTGTGTTTTTGTATAGCGGATATGCTTTGGGTGTGTTTGTGCTCGGTAGGGAAGATGAGGAGCTGATTCCGACTTTTTCGGATACCGAAGCGGATCTGCCCGCAACGCTTTGGGACGAGAGTTTGCCTACCATGGCGGATTCTGCGCGTTATGCGGCACTCCTTTCGGGTGACGGCAGACTTTTGTGGGGAAAGGACGCGCATACCCCTGCCGGGATGGCAAGCACCACTAAGATCATGACGGCTCTTCTTGCCGCTGAGTACATTCAGTCGGTGGGGGAAGACAAAACAACGGTTGTGAGTGACACGGCTGCCGGCATTGAAGGCTCGTCGGTTTACCTGAAGGTGGGCGAAACGGTGCGTCTTGTGGATCTGTTGTATGCCACTTTGCTTGCCAGCGCCAATGATGCGGCGGCTTGCCTTGCCGAAGCAGTGGCGGCTGATCAGGATGCGTTTGTTTTGCTGATGAACCAAAGGGCAATTGAGTGGGGGCTTGTGTCAACGCATTTTAAGAATCCGCACGGACTTGCCGATACGGAACATTACACCACGGCGTATGAGCTTGGTGTGATCGCTTCACGCGCCTTACAAAACGAGCTGTTTGCCCGTGTGGCAAGCACCCGTCACTATACCTTTGCGGGCGAGGGGATGACGCGCTCGCTTTCCAATCACAACCGGATGCTGTTTTCTTACAAGGGAGCTATTGGTGTGAAGACCGGTTTTACCAAGGCAACGGGGCGATGTCTTGTCTCGGCAGCGGAGCGCGACGGTGTTTGTTTGATTGCGGTGACGCTTTCGGCACCGAACGATTGGCACGATCACACCGCGATGCTTGACTATGGCTTTTCGCTCCTGGAGCGACGGGTGCTGCTGCAGGAAAAAGAGATTATGCTGACGCTTCCCGTGGTGGGAGGGCATTCTTCTGTGGCTGTGACAAATGCCAAGGCGCTTTCGGTGGTGTTGCCGAAAGGGTATGGAGAATTGACTTACGAAATCGAGGTCCCCTCATTTGTATATGCGCCGATTCAAAAAGGTGCTGTGCTTGGGCGTGCTGTTTTTTATGACCAAGGAAAAGCGGTTGTTTCTTGCGAATTGGTTGCTGACGAAGCGGTAGATGCGATACACTATGAAAAAACGCTTTCCGAAAGGATACTTTCCTTTTTCGGATTACGATAACAAAGAATAGGATGTTTGAGATGGAAAACGATATCAAGATTCAAAAATACATTGCCGAATGCGGTTTGATGAGCCGCCGCGCAGCCGAGCGTGAAATTGCCGCGGGTCTTGTGAAGATCAACGGCGAGGTGGCGGAAATCGGTCAGCGCGTGCGCCCCACCAAGGACCGCGTGGAATACAAGGGTGCTGTGGTAGCCAAAAAGCGCGGCACGCATCATACCTATCTGATGCTGAACAAGCCGACGGGGTATCTTACCACCATGAGTGATGACAAGGGAAGAAAGACGGTTGCCGATCTTGTTTCGGACGTGGGTGTGCGTGTGTATCCCGTGGGAAGACTTGATATGGATTCGGAAGGGCTGCTTCTCTTTACTGACGACGGGGATCTTGCCAATGCCTTGACACACCCCCGCCACCACATTGCGAAGTATTATGACGTGACGGTAGAGGGCGCTGTCAACCGCCCGACCTTGAACAAGCTTTCCTCTGAAATGGAGATTGACGGTTACCGCATTTTGCCGGTGGAATGCCATATTCTGAAAAAGAGCGAGGAAAAGACCGTGATCCGCATGGTGCTGTTTGAGGGCAGAAACCGACAGATCCGCAAGATGTGCGAGCAGTGCGAGCTTGTGGTGAAAAAGCTTCGCCGTGTGGCGCTGGGTGATTTGGAAGTGGATATTGCCAAGGGCAAGTGGCGCTACCTTGACAAGCACGAGGTGGATTATTTGAAAGAGGCTTGCGGGCTGATTCCGGCATCCAAGTCGGCGCCTGAAAAAGGCAACACAAGAGGCAGAAAGCGTTAAGATGGAAAAAGAGATTGAAAAAACCAACGTGATGCGGATTCTTGATGCCGCGGGGGTGCATTATACGCCGTATGCCTACTCGGTTGATGCGACAGACGGCATGACGATTGCCGAAAAGCTGGGTGAAGAGCCCTATTCGGTGTTCAAAACGCTTGTGACACGCTCGGACAAGGGTGCGTACTTTGTGTTTGACGTACCTGTGTGTATGACTTTGAATCTAAAAAAAGCCGCCAAAGCGGTGGGAGTCAAGTCGATTGAGATGATCAAGCAAAAGGAGCTGTTGCCACTCACCGGCTATATTCACGGCGGTTGCTCACCGCTTGGGATGAAAAAAGCCTTTCCGACCGTAATTGACGACACGGCACATTTATTTGAGGAAATCTGCGTTTCGGCAGGGCGCGTGGGGCGTCAGGTCAAGCTTTCGCCGACTGAGCTTGCCGACCTTTGCGGTGCGGTGTTTGCCGACATTGCCGATGATTGAGATGAAAGAGACAAGGTAAGCTTTTGTAAACGAAAGCTATGGAGGTTATTATGTTAAAGATTTTACCGATTGAAACCAAAGATGAGCAGGCGCGTATCATGGCGCTTTGCTCGATTCCTTACAACCTGAATGCGCTTGCCTACGCCGCGTATGACGATGGCGTGTTGGTGGGAGGTGCGCAGTTCCTTTTGAAGGGCGCGACTTGCCAGCTGACCGACATTCGCAATGCCGATGGGGTGGACGATGCCGAAGCACTCTTTATTATGGGCAGAGGTCTTTTGAACTTTGTGGACCTTTGCGGTATTCACGATGCTTACGTGCCCAATCCTGAAAAGATCGATGCCGCCGTACTTGCCCGCATTGGCTTTTTTGCGAATGATGAGGGTGTGTATTACATGAATCTGCGCGGTTTTTTTACAGCAAAACACTAAATTGTTGAATATGGTAAATATTACCAATTTTTTTCAAGTGAATTTGTTGGAAATTTTTGGTAATTTTTACTTGCATAAATTGGTAAATTATGGTAAAATGTTGGTGTTGAAAAAATAATCATGACAGGAGACACCAAAAAAGATGGAATCCAAGGTAAAAATACTGATTGCTGATGAAAACCAAGACTTTCGCCGCGAATGCCGCGAAAAGCTGACCGTACTCGGATACCGAGACATCATGGAAGTGACAAACGGAGAGGATGCGCTCTTTCGCATTTCCAAGGAACATCCCGACATTGTACTGATTGACATTTGGCTTTCGAAGCTTGATTCAATTCAAGTGCTGAAAGCGATAGCGGCGCAGACCTTTTTGCCCGAGCAGCGCCCGTCCTTTATTGTGCTTTCGGTGGTGAACAACCAAAACGTCTTCTATGAAGCGACCGAGTCGGGTGCGGAATACTGTATGTTAAAGCCGCTGAATTACCAAAACTTAAACGAGCGCATCATGCGCATCATGGCGCGCAAGAAGAGCCAAAGAAGCCTTTCTTCGGGTGCGCCGACGCTTGGCAACGATCTTGAATCGCAGGTGACAAAGGTGATTCATCAAATCGGCGTGCCTGCACATATCAAGGGCTATCAATATCTGCGTTCTGCGATCATTATGACGGTGAACGACAACGACGTGATCAATTCGGTGACGAAGATTCTTTATCCCACCGTGGCAAAGCAGTATCAGACGACCTCGTCGAGAGTCGAGCGCGCGATTCGCCATGCGATTGAAGTGGCGTGGGACAGAGGGGATATTGACACCTTGAACTCCTATTTCGGCTACACGATTCAACAGGGAAGAGGCAAGCCGACCAATTCGGAGTTCATTGCGATGATAGCTGATAATTTGAGGCTGAGTAATAAGTTTTCATAAGACAAAAGCCGTCTTGCCGCGAGGCAGGGCGGCTTTTCTCTTGACAGAGAAAGGCAAAGGTGATATAATCATAATGAATAAAATACAAGGAGAACAAATATGAAAAAAGTATTGGTGACTATGATGGCGATTTTTTTGATCGCTTCGATGCTTATGGCATTGGCTTCCTGTGGTGGAAGTGATACGGACAGCAGCGGTATTGTTCCCGGTGACAAATTGCCGGAAGCTACCGATTTTAGCAAAAAGATTGGAACACGATTTGAGTTTATGATATCTGCTGATAGTTATTTTGGCACCGAGTACAACGCGCAGGGCAATCCGCTCGTGCGCCGTGTGTATGATTTTGAAACGATGCAGCAGGGTACCGATCCGATCCTCTTCGTTTATGAATATGACGCCAAGGGTGTTCTCAAGGGATATTCGGTGAAGGTGGATCCCTTCAGCGAGCTGACACCTTTGACTGTGACCTATGATGGAAACGGCAGAGCTGTTTCGGCGGAGGCAAGAAAAAAGAGTGAAGTGGTTGCTGCTTCCTGGGAATACGATAAAAACGGCTTGATCGTTTGCGAAACGCTTGAACTTGACGGTGTGCACATGACCTTTATGTATGACGACAAGGGCCGTACTGTGAAAGAAATAGTGAATTTCGGTGATGGCTACGAAGCAAGATGCGTGAACACCTATACCAAGGACGGCATGCATCAGGTGGCAACGGCAGAAGACGAAATCGTTGTGGATGCCAAATATACCTTTGATGCCGAAGGATATCCTTTGACGGTGAAGGGAAACATCGACGGCGATGAGATGGAGATTACCTATACCTACAACAGCAAAAAGTTTTGCACCTCGTCGCTTACCAAGAGCGAATACGGCAGTTTCAAGACAGAAACCGTTTATAACGACAAGGATCTTGTTGCAACTCTTGCGATGACTTCTTATGACGAAGACGGCAAACAGATCGACAAAAGAGTGTGGGAATACAGCTACAACGAAAACGGTAAGGTTGCCTCGGAAACCGAATCTTACTACAACGAGAACGATAAGCTTGAAGACAAGCGCGTTTCCCTCTACGAATACGATGCGAAGGGAAACGTGATCAAGGAAGATTGGTCGTCTTATCAGGATGGTAAGCTGATGAACCGTTCTGTTGCCACTTGGCAGTATGATGACAAAAACCAATTGATTGAAACCGAGTCCGTTGACTACAACAACCGCGGTGAGGTGGAAAACCATTCAAGCATGGCCTTTGCGTATGATGCCAAAGGCAACCGCGTGAAAGAAACAGAAACCGTCTATACGCCTGAGGGCACTGTTTATGAAACGCGCGTTCAGGTGATTACCTACAACGACAAGAATGTTTGCGTGAAGACCGAAGATCATCTTTACACTGCGCAGAATCAGTTGAAGCATCACGAGATCCGCGAGTATGACGAGAACGGTAACGTGACCAAAAAGGTAGATTACCGTATTGATACCGACAAAGAAAATGTAACCCATGAAATGGGCAGAACCGAAGACATTTATACCTATGACGAGAACGGTTGGAGAACGAAGCAGGACCGCACCGAGTACGATGCCGACGGCAAGATGGTTTCAAGAACCGTGACCGAATACAAGGACGGTGAGCTTTACAAATTCACCGAGTACGATGCAAACGGTAACGTGGTACGCACCGAGGATTATTCTGACAAGAACGGTCCCGGCGAGGCGATGCGTCCCGATGAAGACGAATCTGCCACTGCTCCCAATGTGAGCGCAAAGCCCGAGGAGGAAAAAGATACGGCTACCGAAGAGCATCCCAAAGAAGAAAAGCCGAAAGAGCCTCAGCCGGGCATTGACCATAACGGCGACAGCTCGGTTTCGACCGAAAACGGAATGGCGCCCGATGGCGGTTCGATTGAGGAATCGCTCAATCAATCTGCTCCCAATGCGGGAATGGTTGATGACCCAAACAGAACGGACAGTAACAGATAAAAGGAAGATATGACCATGAAAAAAGCTTTGTTTTTGCTGACACTTGCGGCAACGGTGTTGGCGCTCTGCCTGACGCTTTCCGCCTGCGGTGACAAAACACCTGCCACCACCGCTGCGGCTGTGACAACCGCACCCGCAACGACCCCTGTTGTGACCACATCTGTAACCACCTCTGCTATGACAACGCCTGCTGTGACATCACTTGTTGTGACAACCCCTGTGACGACACCGACTGTGACAACACCGGATACCACGCCTGACTTTGTACCCGAAATGCCTGCTAAAGTGGGAATTAGCTACAGCTACTTTTTCTCAGGCTTTATGTACACCACCATGGATGAAAACGGGTTGACGGTCAAGCGCGAGCTTTACAAGCCCTCTACCATGCAGATTCCCGACGACTATTTGGCATTCTGTTACGAGTACGATGCGAATGGCAAGTTGACCAGCTATACCTCGGATATTTACGGCAAAAAGACGGTGGGTACAGTGACTTGGGAAAGCGATGGGCTTACGGCAACTGTGACCGACCCTGCGAGTGGTGAAGCGTTTGCTCGCATTCTGTTTAACGATGACGGCACTCTGGATGATGAAATCTGGCTCGAAAACGGAAAAGAAATCTTTGTTTTTGACTACGAAACCGATGGCAGACTCAACCGCGAAACCATCCCCGGTGACATGGAGCTTGCAGTGGTAACAGCTTACGAGGGGAATGAAGCAACGGTTTTGTACGAGGTGATGTATACCAAGGTAGGGCATTTTGTTGTGACCTACAACGATGCGGGCTATCCCGTGGCATTGCAAAACATGATAGAGGGCGATGAAGCCTATTACTCGTATGAATACGACAAATACAACCGTTGTGTTGAGGTAGATGCAGTTGTTGACGGCTATGAGGACATTTATTTCTATACCTACGACAACCAGGGCAGACTGGGAAAAGTTGAGCTTGAAGATGATTTTGGCTTGAGAGAAACCGTTTATACCTACAACGACAAGAATCAGAAGATTCGTCTTGCCGTGACACAGAAAAACCACTCGGGTGAGGTGGAGGATTTCTACGTTACCACACATGAGTATGATGAAAACGGACGCCGCACGAAGACGGTGGATTATGAAAGCGGCGACGAAGCAACCCATATTACCAAGTGGATCTACTGCTTTGCTTACAATGAAAACGGTTTGCTTGCCGAAGAAACGGCAGACTACCGCCAAGCAGACGGCGGTTTTATCGCAAGCTTTAAGGATACCTATGAATATGACGAATTTGACAGAGAAATCAAATACACTCTGATCGAATACAAGGAAAACGGCTCGATGCTTAATAAAACCGTGACCGAAACCGAATACGCAGAGAATGGCTCGGTTGCCAAGGAAACGGTTTCGCGTTACAACGCAGAGGACGTTCTTGTGGATCAGGAAGTGACCGATTACACCAAATAAAAAAGATACGGGAACCCTTTGGCGGTTCCCGTATTACCGTTTTGGCATGGCAGAATGACGCAGATTGGAGTGAGATGAAATGACACATCAAGACATACAAAGCTTGCTTGACAAGCAAAGAGCATACTATCGTAGCGGTGCAACCATCCCCGTGAAATTTCGTATTGAGCAGCTCAAAAAGCTGTATGCAACAGTTAAAAAGTATCAGCGTGAGATCAACGATGCTCTTACCGCAGATCTCGGAAAAAGTCATTACGAGGGTTTTATGTGTGAGTCCGGCTTTGTGCTGACCGAGATTTCGTATATGATCAAGCACACAAAACAGTTTGCCAAGAGAAAAAACGTTCGCACGCCTCTTGCGCAGTTTTGTTCGCGTAGCTACAAGCAACCTGTACCATACGGAAACGTGTTGATCATGAGCCCTTGGAACTATCCCTTTCTTCTGACTCTGGAACCGCTTGCCAATGCCATTGCCGCCGGCAACACAGCCATTGTCAAGCCGAGTGCATACTCTCCTGCAACCGGTAAGATTGTTGAAACAATCATCAAAGAGTGTTTTTCGCCCGAATACGTTGCCGTTGTTACCGGTGGCAGAGCCGAAAACACAGCACTGCTTGATCAGAAATTTGATTTTGTATTCTTTACCGGAAGCCAGGCGGTGGGAAAAGAAGTGCTGCGCCGCACGGCAGAGCATTTAACCCCTTGCGTATTGGAGCTTGGCGGAAAAAGCCCCTGTATCGTTGATGCTGACGCAAATATCAAGCTTGCGGCAAAGCGTATTGTGTTTGGAAAATACCTCAATTGCGGTCAGACCTGCGTGGCGCCTGACTATATCCTCTGCGAAAAGTCGGTGAAGGACGAGTTTGTGAAAGCTGTTGTGACCGAGATCAAAAAGCAGTACGGCGAAAATCCGCTTGACAATAAGGATTACGGAAAAATCATCAACCAAAAGCACTTTGTGCGGCTTTGCGGATTGATTGACGACAAGAAAGTTGTGTTTGGCGGCAATACCAATCCCGATACCTGCCAAATTGCGCCTACCGTGATGGATCACGTAACCTTGGATGATGCGGTAATGGGTGAAGAAATTTTCGGCCCCATTATGCCGATCCTTACCTTTGACGATTTTGATGCGGTTGTGGATGAACTGAAAACCAAAGATAAGCCGCTTGCGCTGTATCTGTTTACAAGCAATAAAAAGCATATTAGACGCGTAACGACCGAGTTGTCGTACGGTGGCGGCTGCATCAACGACGTGATCATTCATCTGGCAACAAGTGCGATGGGGTTTGGCGGTGTTGGCGAAAGCGGTATGGGAAGCTATCACGGCAAAGACGGATTTGATGCTTTTTCACACCATAAATCGATCGTGGATAAAAAAACATGGATCGATCTTCCCATGCGGTATCAGCCCTATACAAGCAAGTTTTATAAAAAGCTTTTGCATTTTTTCTTGCGGTGAGCGAAAAACGTAAGACAAACAAAAAAGTCCTCTGCCAATAGAGTGTTACTCTTAAGGACAGTTTTTGGGAGTATATTACCTACCGACAGGAACAATAGAAACCGCAGATTGATTTTCTGCGGTTTTTGTGCTATAATAGGGAGGATAAGTATATAAACGATAAATAAGAATTTGACGAGGTAATATAAGCAATGAAACTATTATGGCAAAACAAGTTTGACGGTTTTGATTTAGTTAAAACTTCGCCTTTGTATTACAAGGGAATAGTTGAGCGTGAGGAACATGCTTTAAATTGCTATTTTTTTGACCGTGGTGTTGGTATAAAGTCGGTCTCTTTTGATACTCAAGATGGGCAAATTCTTACGTATAGCAAAGACGGAAAAATCAAGAAGAAATCTTCTGCAGAAAAACACAATTTACATGACTTATCGTTAGACGATTTTGTTTTTGGAGAGTACACCATTTCACATTACGGTGAGTGGGGATATGTATGCAAGAAAAATGAGCAGTTATTATGGAAAAAATCCTTAAAAGGTTATCTTTATACCGATATAGTCTTAAATCAGAACAACATCGTTTTCGGTACATCAGGTCAAGGCGGACATTTTTATTCATTAAATCTTGACACAGGTGAAATCGTATTCGATTTTAATACAAAAGGCACTTCTCAATTTTTCGATGAAAACAATAGTTATTATTTTTGTTCTGTGAATAATAAATATACACAAATTTTGAGAATTGACTATAATGGCAAAATCTTAGGAAATATTGAGGTAGAAGGCGTATATCACGAGGGATACTGTCTATTCGATATTTGTGGGGATTTATTATGTGTCATGACGCTAAAGAAGAAACGAAAAGGAAATTCGGAATTGTTTTCGCCTATTTTCCATTGTGTTCAACTATAAAAACACCATAAACTTCAATTTGTAAAGAAACATTCGAACGCGCATCGCTAAAAGCCTCCCTTGTGTAAAGGGAGGTGGCACGCGGTAGCGTGACGGAGGGATTGTAATGCAGAGAAAACATAATAAAGATATCGTACCAACCGCGAAAATGCTACGAAAGAATATGACCAAAGAAGAAAAACATCTTTGGTATGATTTTTTGCGTACCTATCCTGTTCGCTTTTCACGCCAAAAGGTGCTTGGTAAATACATCGCAGATTTTTACTGTGCAGAGGCAAAGCTTGTCATTGAGCTTGACGGCTCGGGACATTACACAGAAGAAGGAAAGCGATACGATGAAGAAAGAACTGCTTTTCTTGAAGAATATGGATTGACAGTTATCAGAATAC
>JAFXJX010000018.1 GCA_017532025.1 Clostridia bacterium
AAGCTTTGCAATACAGTGCGGAACACCGATATGGGTAGCACGCTGTAACAGGCTGTATATCTCCAAAAAGAATTTGATCTCAGAAATATACGAAGTAGGCTCGTAAAAGTCAACATCAGTATATTTGGCAATCTCAGCTTCGATCTGTGCAACCTTGTCCGAATAAAGATGGCAAACTGCATCAGACAAGGAAAGATTGATTTTGGTATTCTGCGGTTTCTTCGCAGGAGCGGCAAATCCAAGGTTCTTTGCACATTCGGAAATGCTGTCGATTTCGCTTACGGCATCATAATCGGGCGTTAGCCAATTCTTGTCTGCAAAGGACAAAAGACCTGCACTCATTTCGCGAAGCAGGCTTCTGATCTTATGCGCCGATTTTTCCATTTCGGAACGCAGTTTTTGGGATTCTTCGGATGAATAATGATTTGCCACATCAGCGAACAACTCTCCGATATTATACATTGAAGCCAATGCTTCACACGAGGCGAGATAGGATTCAAACAATTCCGCTTGACGGTAATATATATCAAGCGGAATCTTTGCGTCTTTCAACAAATATAAAGCTCTTTCGGTTGCACACAGAACAGACAGTGTATTTTCCACATGTGCCACGTTATTGCTATTATCAAGCAGAAGGAACAATTCGTTACGACGCATAATCTCGCTTGGCTCACATAGATGCTGTAACACTGCAATTGCTTGAGGACTTAAAATCTTATCAATTTGCAGATCTGAAAAAAGTGTATCGGGCAACGAAGGCGTACTGTTGCCATTTAACAATCGCGGTGCATTAATCATAGAGCACTCTCCAAATCTCCTAAAAGGCGGGGCAAGGAATCAATCTCCATACCGTTTACAATTTCACCAGCGCCTACGGTTACCTCACCACCGTGATGCGGTTGACGCTTGAACTCCATCGACACGGGATTGACCAAAAGAACGCGCCTTGGAGTTTTGATTTCCCATTCATCCCTGTATTTGTAGCGAAAGTCATAGACAGGCATAGGTTTTGGTTTTCCGTTGATTGGGAAGCGGATACCGCCGCCATACGAAATCAAAGCTATGTAACTGCGGATGAAGTAGTCGCCGTTTTCTTTCAAAATCAGAATGGACAACCTTCTCGGCATACCAAACAGCTTGACTGCAAACACCTCGTTTGCGGTTTCAATGTAAAGGTCACATTTCTTTGCGTGCTTATTACCAAGAAACCAAAGCGGGTGTGTCGGGTAAGTTTTATATTCTTTTGTGTGGCAAAGCTTTTTGATCTTGTGCGCGCATTTCAATCGCTTGAAAAAGCAACGGATATACGGAAATAAGGCAATAACGGCAGCAATGCCTATCAGTGCATACCAAAATCCCATTTACATATCCTTCTTTCGGTAAGCAATGTAGATCAGCGGTGTTTTACCAACGACCACAGGGTAGGGTAACAGCTCCTTGTTCACGATTGCGAGAAGCTGTGCTTTTACATACGCACCCATTGCTCCTGCATGTACAAAATATTCCGCTTCGTCCACGTGCTTGGGAACGCGGTTCTTGGTCTTTGCCCAAAGCTTGCGAAGATCATCGGAAAGCAGCTCGAAAAGCTCTTTCTTGATCGCTTCACAAACGGGATTCCAATGCTTTGTTACCTCTGTGAAAGGCAATGCCGGAATATCCAATTTGATCTCACCGTCTGCATCTCGCTTCAATATACAAAGCTTTTCAAATTCGGGAATCAGCTCGTAAAGAAGCTGATTGTCGGTCTTTACATCACAAGGCAGGAAGGAAGCGTAAAAACGCAGTATGCTTTGCAGAGAGCA
>JAFXJX010000019.1 GCA_017532025.1 Clostridia bacterium
CACTCTCGGCGGTTGTTCTATGCTTTATTCTTTAGCACTTCTTCTCACTCACAGGGCAAGCGCAAAATTCGTTCACGGGAAAACTCATTTTGGCAAACACCGCACAGGGATCTTCCTCCGCCGCACATTTGCTGCAAACCTTGTCGGGCACACAGTATTCACTCGCCGAAAGTATTAACTGCGTCGGTCTTTCCATGCGAATCACAGAGAAAAAGCCGAGCGATACATACACATTCTTGCCGCCATTCTCCGAAGAAAGCGATCCGTTCAGGCAGTTCACCACTTTGGACGGAAGCTCGTCACAGCAACAACAGCAACAACAAGCGTTCACAAGCTTCTGTTCTGTCACCTTGACCGAAAGCGCAATGGGGTCAACCACATCCACCACAACGGTCGGCTTTCCTTCGCTTTTCATCTCATCGTTTCTGCACATACAAAAATCGTCAACAGCCCCACTCTTAAAGGATTTTACACTTCCCTCGCCGCCGTACAGAACAACACATTTGTCGTTAACGGCAATCCCTTCCACTTCCTGTACTTTTCCCAAAGCAACACACGCTTCAAGAAGCACCTTGGTATAAAAACGAATGCTGATTTGATAAAATCCTTTGTTAAACCTAACAGGCGATACGGAAATGTCACTCCAAAGAATCTCGGTGGCGGCAACCCTCACCGAACTGCACTTATCGATCACTTCCTGTGCGTAATCGGTAAGCATAAGTTTTGTATCTTCGAAGCAATCCTTATCCTTGCAGCTGTCAAGTATTCTGTATGAATCGATACACACGTTTTCTCTTCGCGGAGCACAGTCGTGTGATGCACCTCTGATATCAGGCATATAGGATCCTCCTGTGTAAATCGTTACAAGCGGAATGCATACGCTCCGCCTGTTGTTATTCTATGCCATAAATCGAAAAGTGACATAGAACAGCATCGATTCACAAAGCTGCCGAAAGATATTTTTTATTTAACACTTAACGTCAGATACCACTCCCAAAAAGCAGTCAAATTTTCTTCACTTACATAACTGTCATCATGTGTCAGAAGATGCAGCATACGTTCGTCTTTTTCGGAGCGTTCTTTTTGCGCCGTCAAGCCTTTTGTCAGCATCTTGATCATAAGTTTGTTTATGCCACGAAGCTTGGTTTTGTCCATCCCACCCTGAAGCGTAAAAAGTGGCGTTGCTTCAGCAATATAATTGGCTTTGCGAACTTCTTCCAAAGCTGTCCCGGTATTAGAAAGACCAACCGCCAAAACAGCAGATACCGTGTAGCGCTTCGCCGCATTCTTGAAACCTTTGATTTTGTTTGCAAAAATCCATCCGAGGTAAATAATATCCACACCATTTTCAAGGATCTTTGCAGCTTCTTTCAACGAATACACAGGCAAATTTGTTTTTATTCCAAGCATTCTTGCATACTCTGCCGTATGCCCGGTGTTTGACGTATAAACAATCGCTTTCATCTAAAACCTCTTATCCTATCTGCGTCACGCCTTCCCGATCGATTGCAAGCGACAATACATTCCATTTCGAAGAAAGTGTTTGCACCGCATTTTGCATCTTTTCAAAGAAAGCGCTGTCGGTATAAATTGCCATGCAGGTCGGACCGCTACCGCTCAGGAAAAATGCGTGTGCCCCCGCCTCTTTTGCTGCCGAACAAAGCGGTTTGTAATCGGCAATTAACGGAGTTCTGTACGGCTCATGCAATTTGTCTTGCAGTGCGACGGGAAGTAACTTCACATCACCATACATCAAAACCGCAGGCAAAAGCGCCACGTGCGTACTGTTAAACACCGCATCCGCACGCGAAACCGCTTTCGGTAAAACCGCTCTTGCTTCCCTAGTACTGATTCTGAGATCGGTATTGGTAAAAGCACAAAATGACCACACCTTGGAAATCGGATAGCTCACCACATAGCTTTCCCCACTCTCGTCGGTTAAAGCCGCCGTCAAACCACCGTAAACCGCAGGTGCAATGTTATCGGGATGTCCTTCCAAGCGACTCGTGATCCTGAAAATATCATCCTTTGAAAGATTCAAATTCAACAGGCGGTTAGCGCCCATCGCGCCGCCCACCAAAAGCGATGCCGAAGAGCCAAGACCGCTTGATACAGGAATATCGGCAGAAATCGTCAGCTTCACAAAAGGCACTGTCACACCTGCATATACGCAGGTTTCACGAAAGGCGACCAAAGCAAGATTATCCTCACCTTTGAATTCATCATCACAGCCGTGTACCGAGGTAACATCGGCAAGTTCAAAGGTAAACCGATTATATAACGCAAACGCACAGCCGAGCGAGTCAAAACCGGGACCCATATTGGCGGTGGTTGCAGGCACTTGAACCGTAACAGCCATCAAAGCACCTCCTTGGTTTTTCGCATCACATAGTCTGCCATTTCATCGATAGCAACAACATCCTTGTGATGCACAGTAGCCTTTTCCAATGCAGAAAGCGAGGAAGGAATCGGCACACCGCTTATCGCTTCCAAACGCTTGACATCGGCGAATTCATCTTCAGTCACCTGCTCACCGAGCGCTGTCAAAACGTGACGCGTGAATTTATAGGGCGAAGCTGTCGAGAGTACCACGGTGTTTGCTTCTCTGTCTTTGTTCGATTCAGCCAACCATTTTTTCATCGCGCAAACGCCAACTGCTGTATGTGGGTCGGCCAAATATCCGGTCATTTCAAATAGCGTGCGAATTGTTTCTGCGGTTTCCTCCCCGTTTACCCAAGCGGCTGAAAACTCGGCGCAGATTGTATCAAGATCATCTTTTTCAATTTTGTAAACGCCGTTTTCTCGAAGCTCTTTCATATAGCGTTCAGTCTTCTCTTCTCCACAAACCAGCGCAATCAAACGCTCAAGATTGCTCGAAATCAAAATATCCATCGAAGGAGAAGAAGTCAGGTAAAACTCGCGTCTTCTGTCATAAACACCGCTTGTAAAGAAATCGGCAAGAACACGGTTTTCGTTGGATGCTGAAACAAGCATACCCACGGGCAAACCCATCATTTTAGCAAAATATCCCGCCAGAATATCACCGAAATTACCGGTCGGAACAACAAAATTCACACGGTCGCCAAAACTGATCTTTCCCGTTTTTACAAGATCACGATAAGCGGTAAAATAGTATGCGATCTGCGGTGCAAGACGACCGATGTTGATCGAATTCGCAGATGAAAACCTCATACCTGCAGGCGGTGTCTGCTCGGCGAAGATCTTCTTCACCCCGCTCTGTGCATCGTCAAAATTCCCCTTGATTGCGCAAACAGCGGTGTTTTTACCGGAGCAAGTTACCATCTGCCGCTTCTGCATCGGGCTCACGCCGCCATCGGGATAGAATACAATAATTCTTGTACCCTCTACCTCTGAAAAACCGGAAAGCGCCGCGCTGCCTGTGTCACCGCTGGTCGCGGTTAAAATGCAGATCTCATCACGAACGCCGCATTTTTTGGCAGCTGCTGTGAGAAGATGCGGCAAAAGCTGAAGTGCCACATCCTTAAAAGCACAGGTCGGACCGTGCCACAGTTCCATGATATAATGATCCCCTACCGACTTGATTGGTGCAATCTCGCCATTCTCAAAACTGTTATCATACGCCGCATGAACGAGGACTTTGAGTTCTTCTTTACTAAAATCATCCAAAAGGAGCGAAAGAACCTCTACTGATATGTCAATTCCACTCAGCGTTAACAACTTTTCCATCGGAAAAGCGGGAAACTGTTCAGGCAAATACAATCCTCCGTCAGGCGCAATGCCTTCTACAATGGCTTCGGACGGTGTACGAAGAATTTTGTGGTTTCTTGTGCTGTAATAAAGCATTTTCTTTTATCTTCCCTCTTGATTTTTTTCTAAATTCATGATACACTATTGAATATAGTTTTTTAATATTTATAGTTGCTATTTTACACCATTTCCCCATAAATTGCAAGAGTATTTTCAAATGCAACTTAAAAATTCTTGGAAAAACGAAAAATCTACACAGTGTTACCCTTGGAGGTTTTTATGAAACTCGTTAAATTTGGTGGCTCTTCGCTCGCAAGCGGCGAAACCTTTCAAAAAGTAAAAGATATTGTCACAAGCGACCCATCCCGCAAAATTGTGGTGGTTTCCGCACCGGGCAAGCGCTTCTCTACCGACAATAAAGTAACCGACCTTCTCTATATCTGCCATGCCCATATCCGTTATAAAGTTGGATACGATGATGTTTGGGAAAACATCGCCAATCGTTACAGAGAAATTGCTGAAACTTGTAAACTATCCATTGATGTAGAAGAAATGCTAACGTCTGTGCGCGAAGGCATGACAAGAAAATCCACTGTTGACGATATTGTTTCTCGCGGCGAATATATGAACGCGCGTCTGATGGCGGATTATCTCGGCTATGATTTCGTGGACGCCACCGAATGGCTTCACTTCAACTACGATGGAACAGTCGATTTTAAAAAGACATACGAAGATCTTCACAGCCTTGCCCTCAAGCACGAAAAGATGGTCATTCCGGGCTTCTACGGTACCCTCCCCAACGGTCAGCTTCACGTTTTCTCACGCGGTGGCTCGGATGTTACAGGCGCGCTCGCTTCTGCCGCACTCGGTGTAGAATGCTACGAAAATTGGACCGATGTTTCCGGAATTCTCATGGCAGACCCCAAAATCGTTGACGATCCCAAACCAATCAAACGCATTACCTTTAACGAGCTGCGCGAGCTTTCCTATATGGGTGCCGAAGTGCTTCACGAAGAAACAGTTTTCCCTGTTCGATCTGCCAATATTCCTTTGTATATCAAGAACACCAACGACCCTTCTGCAACAGGCACGCTTATCATGTAAGATTTTGATGACGAAAGCGATGAAGAACGCGCACGCTTTATCACAGGTATCACGGGTAAGAAACATTATACCTTTATTACAATTAGCAAAAAACGCATGACCGAGGATATCAGCTTCATTCGCCGCGTGTTGCAAATTACTGAAAAATACCGTCTCTCGGTTGAGCACATTCCATCAAGTGTAGATAGCTTTTCGCTTGTCATTGCCACAAAGGAGCTTTCCTACTGCCTCCACTCGCTGATTGCCGATATTGAAAAAGAATGCACGCCCGATACCATCAAGGTATGCGATGGCGTGAGTCTCATCGCCGTCGTCGGTCGCCGTATGGCATCCAATTCCGGTGTTTCGGGTATGATTTTCGGTACCCTCGGCAAGATCGGCGTCAACATCCGCATGATTGAGCAAGGATCAGATGAAATCAACATCATCATCGGCGTGATGGACAGCGATTTCAAAACCACCATTCGCACACTTTACGATAGCTTTACCTGATCCTTATACCGAGGATATCGCCGCAGGATCATCTCTTTTTCTTCTGTCGTGTGTTCGGCAGGATGATGGTGCCATTGGAAATAGCTCCTTTTGTGATGTGATTTGGTTTGGTCACTAACATTATATCACATTTGGTAGCTATTTCTATTTTTTATTTGTCACCTATCAATTGTATCATAACAGTTTTACGTTTTATCAATTTACTTTTACTTGACAAAAAACAAAACTACTGCTATACTAAAGATACTACATTTTTCATAAAGGAGAGCATATGACAAAGCGTTGCGTAATTCTTTTTCTATTTGTTTCTGTATTTATCCTTTTCATAACCTCTTGCGGAAGCACTTCTGCAAATACAAGCACAAACGCAAACACAACCGAAACCACCACACCTGCTACCGAGCCTAAGGAGCCTGCTATGTCAACACCGCCCGTTACCACAACGCCTATTACCACAACTCCCGTTACCGAGGGACCCAAACCCACCACTATAACAATTGACGAGACATTTAAGATTGTCTACTCTTCCTCTGCAAGTGCTGCTGAAAAGGAAGCCGCAAATCAAATCATCAATGCCATGTCACACTTTGGAGTTACCCTTTCGGTACAAAAGGATACTGCATCGCAAAGTGGCAATGAAATTCTGATTGGCAATACCTCCCGCTCACAGTCGAAATCCGCATTAGAAGCGCTTTCTGCCGGCGGCTATTCATTGAGCATCAGCGAAAATGAAACCAACGGTGTCTCGTTGGTTCTTGCTGCCATCGACGAAGACGGTTTGGAACTTGCCACCAAGCATCTGATTCTCAACTATCTTTCTGTAGACAAAAAAGCAACTCTCCCCTTCTCCCTTTCGGTAACTCATACCAAAGACAATGTGACTCTGCAAGAAAAGTATCAGCTTTCCGACTATACGGTCGTATATGCCAAAGAAGGCATTTTGAGTGATGTCAATATTCAAAGTGCCAAATATGCCGACGCTGCCCGTGATTTTGCGAGCCTTGTGGAAAAATTCACAGGTCACACCCTCACAGTCGTTCCCGACACTGCTGATCTTTCACAGTATCAGCACTTGATCCTTTTCGGTAACACCTCTGCCTCTGATGATAATGTCGTTTATTCGGCCTCGTTCTTCAAAGGAGGCGTCAAGTTGTATGGCGTGAAGATGTTAGATAACGGCAATATCTCCCTTGCAGGTAACAATCCCGTTTCCGCTTATGCGGCGGGCGAAGCACTCTTAGCTGCCATTGCCGAGAATAACAACCGAGTAAACGAACTAGAATTCACAGGTCAAAAAGACATCATCCACGTTGCTTGCCTTGGTGACAGTATTACCTTCGGCACAGGTTCGGCTGACCCCTCGATTCACTGTTATCCTGTTTATTACCAAAGAATGCTTGGCTATAATTATTATGTAGAAAAATACGGTCTGCCCAGCCACTCTTTGATTGAAACCGACCAGCCCAGCTACCTCAACCATGACTATTTTAGGAAGAGTGCTGCTGCCAAGCCCGATGTGGTTATCGTGATGCTTGGCACAAACGACACCCGTCCGTCAAGATGGGCCGACTCCGCTTATAAAGATTGGAGTGACCCCGCGCGTACACAGGCTTTTCTTAATTCAGGTAATAAACTGGTGGAAAACTACCGCAAAGCCAACCCCGATGTACAAATCATTTTCGCCACCTGCCCATTCGTTCAGCAAGCAGCCGATTGGACAAATAATCTGATCAAGTATGGCAATCCTCTGATCAACCAGATCGCTTCCACAAATAACTGTTCTGTGATTGATATTTTCACTTACACGAAAAAGAACATTCATATGTTTGCAGGCAGTGACGGACTCCATCTCAAAGACGAGAATTACGAAAAGCTCGCAAAAGGCTTCTATGAGTTGACAAAAAACATCATCAAGAAGTAAACACATGATACCAAAAGAATCCGCTTTTTAGGGCGGGTTCTTTCTTTTAGAAGAATACCGTATTGACAAGAGAGCCCGAACATGGTATTATTTTTATGTAACTTTGAAAGAAATTGAGGTAACTTCCCATGCAATCATTAAAAGAACTGTATAAGATCGGAAGAGGTCCGTCTTCCTCGCATACCATGGGTCCGGAGCGCGCTTGTAAAGCTATGCTTGAACGTTACCCCGAAGCCGATTTTTTCAAAGTTACGCTTTATGGCTCTCTTGCGATGACAGGCAAAGGACACTTAACCGATACCGTGATACTCAATACGTTGAAGCCAATCGCGGCTGAGGTTATCTTTTGCCATGAATACCTTGAGGATAAACATCCGAATACCATGCTTTTCGAAGTGTTTCAAAAAAACCGGCTTCTCTGCTCGCAATATGTATTTAGCGTAGGAGGCGGAACGATTGTTTTTGACGGTGAAGAACCTTACGTTGCCGGTGATATTTATCCTCATACCACATACAGCGCTATTTCGGATTATTGCTTGCACCATAAGATACGCATCCCCGATTATGTTGAACAATATGAAGGCGTTGAAATACGGGAACACCTTTCTGCCATTTGGGAACAAATGAAACAAACCATCAACGACGGTTTAACTGTTACGGGAACTTTGGCAGGCGGACTTGACACACAACGAAAAGCCAATTATCTTTATAATCAAAGACACATCGATGAATCTGCGCAAACCAAAGAAAATCGCATTGTTTGCTCTTACGCATTTGCCTGCGGCGAACAGAATGCTTCGGGTGGCATCATTGTCACAGCGCCTACCTGCGGTGCTTGCGGCGTACTTCCTGCCGTTCTCAAGTATATGCAAGAAACAAGAGGTTTTAGCGACCAAAATATCATTCGCGCACTTGCCACAGGCGGTATCATCGGCAACCTTATCAAAACCAATGCCTCCATTAGCGGTGCTGAATGCGGCTGTCAGGCGGAAATCGGTTCTGCTTGCTCTATGGCAGCAGGAGCGCTTGCCGAGCTCTTCGAAATGGGGCTTGACCAAATAGAATACGCTGCAGAAGTAGCCATGGAGCATCACCTTGGTCTCACCTGTGACCCGATCAATGGTCTGGTACAAATTCCATGTATCGAAAGAAACGCCGTTGCCGCCATGCGCTCTATCAATGCGCTTTCTCTTGCCAACTTCCTCACCACATCACGTAAAATTTCATTTGATACCGTTGTGGCAACCATGTATGAAACCGGAAAAGATATGAACAGCAAATACCGCGAAACGTCAACGGGCGGTCTTGCCAGCAAATTCACACATCAGAAAACCAAATAATCAAAAAACCTTTGCCTTTCGGCAAAGGTTTTTTCGGTTAAATCCTTGTCATATACTTGTCTACGTATATCTTGAGCTTTTCGGTAAAGGTTTGGTTGTTTTCGTCTTTCACCTTGCTCAAATAGCCGTGGAACTCAAAGTCCTTATTGGCGCGAAGCGTGCAGGTAGTAATGTTGGAGCAATGGTCAGATACTCTTTCCATGTTGGTTAGAAGGTCATTCAATACAAATCCGTTCTGAATCGAGCAATTACCCGACTGTACACGCTCAACGTGCTTGCTCATAATGACAGCCTTCAATTCATCGATTACTTCTTCAAGCGGCTCAGCTTCAAGTGCAAGTGTGGTATCTTCATTGACAAAGGAAGTAAAGGTAACATCAACCATTTCGCGCAGCGCTTCCATAATGGTATCAAGTTCAACACCGGCTTTATCAGAGAAGGCAATCTTCTTGTCTGCAATCTCTTCTGCCGATGCCTGAATATTCAGCGCATGGTCAGATATTCTTTCAAAGTCTCCGATAATATGCAGAAACTTGGCAGCTTCACGGCTTTCATCCGCACCAAGGTTTGACTCACAAATCTTAACCAAGTAAGAGCCCACCTTGTCTTCGTAAGTGTCTATCAAGCTTTCTCTCTTTTCAATTTCCTCTGCTCGTGTATGAGAATACTCCTTGAGCTGATCAAGTGAATCAAGAATGTTATCACGTGCAAGCTCAGCCATTTTATAAAGCGCTTTTCTGCTTTGACCGAGTGCAACAACTGTGGAATTGAGGAACTTTTCATCGGGAAGATCCTTAAGGTCTTCGTTCGGCTTTTCAGGCACACTTTTAGTAGCAAGCTTGGTAAGAAATCCGGAGAACGGAATCATGGCAAGCGCACCGATCACACTTGTTGCGGTATGAATGATTGCAATCTGAAGCGGTGTATCAATCGGCAAATCTATCCAATCGGGGACAAAGAATGTGGTTGCCACAACAAAGATTACAAGCAACGCGACCGAATTGATGATATTGAAGTACAAGTGAACGAGCGCCGATCGTTTGGCGTTTGCGCCGGCTCCGATACTTGAAAGCATTGCGGTAATGCAAGTACCTACGTGCATACCGAGAATCAGAGGAACAGAAAGACCAAAATTGACAAGACCAATACCCGCCGCTGTTGCACTTGTCACAAGCGCTTGTAAAATACCAACCGATGCCGAAGATGATTGAATCACACAGCAAATAAACAGACCCATGAGGAAAGCAAGGAAGGGATTGCTGAATCTCAGCAGCAGCTCCTTAAACGCTTCCGACTTAGCAAGCGGCTCCATGGCATCGCTCATCAGCATCATACCCACAAAGATGAGACCAAGCGAAACCAAAAGCTCACCGATCTGCTTTTTCTTGCGGCTCTTGATGAACATAATCATAAGCGTTCCCACAAGACAAAGGATAAAGCCAAGAGAATCGGGCTTAAAGAGCAAAACGAAAGGATTTTTACTGTTGATACCGGCAACAGAGAGAATCCACGCGGTAACCGTTGTACCAATGTTTGCGCCGATAATCACGTTGGTGGCTTGTGAAAGGGTCAGCATACTGGAGTTAACAAGACCAACTACCATAACCGTCGTCGCTGAGGAAGACTGTACAATAGCAGTTACAACAAAGCCAAGAAGAATCCCTTTGATCTTCTTCGAACTCATGTTGGAAAGCGCTCTTTCTAGCTTGTTTCCCGATGCTCTTTGAATGGCATCGTTCATTTCGGACATACCGTAAAGGAACACGGCAAGTCCACCGAATAGCATAAGTACTTCAGTAAGTCCCATGATAAACTCCTTTGATCGTTTGTTTAAGGCATGATGAATGAGATTTTTGGTTTTGAAGTGACTATTGTCTTCTTTTTACATTTTATCACAATTTACGTACTTTTTCAATTAAAAAACAGCACAATAAACTCGGAAATAATTCACTATTTTAGGTTATCGTTCTCTTACGGTCAAAATCAAAGACGAAATACCAAACACCAAAAGGTCAAGCAGAACGATGGTAGCCCCGGTCGGAATGTCAAAGAACAAGCTGATAAAGAGCGAAATCACAAAGGAAAGCATAGCAATCACACAGGATGAAATCACAACCCGTCTGAACGATTTGAAAAGACGCATAGAGGAAAGCGCGGGAAAAATAATGAGCGCCGAAATCAACAAAGCTCCCACAAGACGCATACCAACCACCACCGTAACCGCCGTTAAAACCGCAATCAAGGCATTGTAAAGCGAGGGGTGCCCTCCACTTGCACGAACATAGTTTTCGTCAAATGTCACGGCAAATATGCGGTTAAAAAAGAAAACATACACAAGAAGCGTCACAACCGTTACAAACACAGTGAGAATCACATCGGTAAAGGTAATCGAGACCACACTGCCAAACATATAGCTTTCCACATCTACGTTTGTTCCCCTTGCCGCAATTGCACCGATAGCAAGCGACGCTGTTGAAATCACCGCAATGGCAGCATCTCCCTTGATCTTTGAGTTTTCGCTGATACGAAGCAGCAAAAAGGCTGCAAGAATGACAATCGGAATCGAAAAAGCAAGCGGAGCTTGTCTTGTGGCAACCGCCACCGAAAGTGCGGCAAACGAAACGTGGGAAAGCCCGTCACCTATCATGGAAAACTTTTTGAGAACAAGTGAAACACCAAGAAGTGCGGCGGTAAGCGATAACAGCACACCGGCAATCAAGGCGTATAACACAATGTTACTCGAAAGGAGTGTCTGTAAATACTCAATAAGACCCATTGCCCAAATACCCCCTTCCTACTTCGCTGCTTACATAATCCTCTTTTGTGCCAAAAAAGAGAGGCTTGTGGTGCAGATGCAAAATATGTGTGGCATACTTGACAGCCGAGGCGACATCATGTGTCACCATAATCACCGTTTTACCCGATGCCGAAACCTCTTCAATCAAACCGTAAAGATCCGCGGTCACAAGCGGGTCAAGCCCGGTCGTCGGCTCGTCAACGAGAAGTAACTCCGATTCGGAAGAGAGCGCTCTTGCCAAAAGCACTCTCTGCTGCTGACCGCCGGAAAGCTCACGGAAAGAGCGCGAAGCAAGGTCAGTTATCGCAAGACGCTCCATTACGCCCTTGGCAACTTCCCTGTCGTGTGCATTATAAAAGGATATAAATTTTTTGGAAGAAAGCCTGCCCGAAAGTACCACTTCCATAACACTTGCGGGAAAATCCTTCTGCGCGGCATTCTGTTGCGGCAAATAAGCAATCGACTTTCGCGTAAAGCCTTTTCCAAAGCTGACACTGCCTGAAACAGGTGACAAAAGCCCAAGAAGCGTTTTCACCAAAGTGCTTTTTCCCGAGCCGTTTTCGCCCACAACACAAAGATAGTCCCCTCGCTCTACCGTGAACGATAGCTCCGAAAGAACCGACTGTTTTCCGTAAGCAAGGCTTACATTTTCACATGAAATAAGAGACATGTTAGAATCCTGACTTTTCTAATTTGATATTGACTATCATATTGTAGCATGAACAGATCGAAAAATCAAGTCTTTCATAGAAAAAACAAAACAAACACCCGAAACCCCTTGATATAAGGGATTTCGGGTGTGACTACTTTGCCTGCCAAGCGATCTCGCCATTCACGATTGTATATTTCACAGAGGAAGCAATTTCCAACGGATTGCCGTCATAAATGGCGATATCAGCATCCTTTCCTTCTTTTAAGCTACCCACTCTCTGATCCACACGGCATATACGGGCAGCGTCAATGGTAATAGCGCGTAATCCCCCCCATTCGCTCATGCCCTCTTTAACCGCAAGTCCGGCGCAAAGCGGAAGATATTGGATCCTTGATACCGGATGATCCGTGGTCAGCGCCACCAAAACGCCTGCGTTCTGAAGCACCCCCGGCGTCTTAAAATCCGAAAGGCTTACCTCGTCCTTGCTTCGGGATGCCAAAGAAGGACCAACAATAGCCGGATAACCGCTTTCGGCAATGGCATCGGCAATCAGATGTCCCTCGGTACAATGATCAAGCGTTAGCCCCAAACCAAATTCATTGGCGATGCGAATGGCGGTGAAAATATCGTCCGTGCGGTGTACGTGCGCTTTCATCGGAATTCTTCCCTCAAACAGATCCCGATAGCACTCCATGGTAAAGGTTTTCTGTGAGCCGTTATTGCTTTGAAAATATTGCATGGCAAGCGTCAATTCTTCTCGAATCAAGGATGCAATTCCCATGCGGGTAGAAGGCATATTGCCATTGGGTCCGTAATTTGTCATGGGATTTTCCCCAAAGGCAAATTTAATTGCAGCAGGCGCCATCACGATCATATCATCGATTCGTCTGCCATGCGTTTTCACAAAAGCAAATTGCCCTCCGATCGGATTGGCACTTCCCGGCCCCACCATCACACTTGTGATACCGGATGCGAGCGCATTGTGAAAGGCGCTATCCATGGGATTGATCGCATCAATGGCACGAACGCACGGTGTGATCGGGTTGGTTCCCTCGTTGCTTACATCCCCTTGGCTGGTCTTTTTATCTTCCGCAATGCCTATGTGACTGTGTGCATCGATAAAACCGGGATAGACGCGCAAACCGAAAGCATCAATAACTCTCATGCGTTCGGTTGGTATTATTTTTTCTGCAATTCGAATGATTTTTTCTTTGTCGATGAGCAAATCAACATATCGCTCTTCATTGGTCTCCATTGTAAAAACCAATCCGTTTTGTATTAAAAGCAAATAAAAACCTCCTAAATTTTTTATGTATAGTTTGTCAGATTGCAGTAAAAACTATACACAAACCAATTAAGAAAGGATTCTATTATGCAAAACAATTACCAGAATAATCAGAACAATCAGAACAATCAGAACAGAAACAATCAGCAGAACAACCAGAATAACCGCTGAAAGTAAAAAAGCGGGGCGTTGCCCTTGTGCCATTGC
>JAFXJX010000020.1 GCA_017532025.1 Clostridia bacterium
AGCAGTTCACCTTCACATCGGACGGATGGTTTTTGCTGTACTGTCTGAAGGAGCTGACCGCATCCGGCAGGCTCACGCCGCCGGACGTGTCACAGAAGCACGCCGTCACCATGCTGATTGCCCCAAATTAAGCAAAACATGGGGCTGAGTCATTAACTCAGCCGAAAGAAAAGCGGTTGTTCTTTACTGAAAGGTATTGAACAACCGCTTGCTTTGTTGTATAATTATATCGCCAAACACAACCATACAGAAAGCGAGATAATTATACACCAATGAGAGATAAAAGTCAAGTGGTTTTGCCGTTAGATTTAGGAATTTGTATTCCCGAGGGAGATTTTGTATTCAAAGTAGCCGAGACATGCGAGGATTTGGACTATACGGAGCTGATGAGAACGTATGTGAGAGCGTGGAGGAAAATCAATCCTATCACGCTGTTTGAGATATTGGTATTCGCCTTCATGAACAGAATATTCACATCCAGAGAGATCGAGCGCGCTTGCAAAACGGACATTCGATTCATGTGGTTACTGAACGGCGAGCCTGCGCCGAGTGATTCCACCATAACCAGATTCATGAGAGGACATCTGGCAGAGGTGATTGAGGATCTGTTTTATCAGTTTGTAGTGAAGCTTCACGAAATGGGCGAGGTGAAGTACCGGAATCTGTTTGTGGACGGAACCAAGATCGAAGCATATGCCAATAAGTATACCTTCGTATGGAAAAAGGCAGTCGAGAAGAATTTCATCAAGCTGAACCAAAAGATCGAGTCGGTTCTGCCTGTCATAGCGGAGCGGTATGGCTTCACCCAGGACATCACCCTTGAAAAATGCCATGACGCCCTTGTCAGACAAGTGCAATGGCTGAATCTTGTATTTGCCGTGGGCAAGGGACATCACAAGACACAGCTGCAAAGAGATATTGAAATGATTGAAGCCTTTATGAGCAAGAAAGGTGAATATTTGTCGCATCTCGGCAAGTTCGGAAACCGAAACAGTTATTCAAAGACCGACGTGGACGCAACCTTCATGCACATGAAGGAGGACTACATGCGCAACGGTCAACTCAAGCCGGGCTACAACATCCAGATAGGGGTAGAGAGTGAGTACATCGTCGGCGTAGGCTCGTTCTCCAACAGAACAGATGTGAATACACTGATCCCATTTCTGGAGCGCATTCAAAGTCACACCCATAGAAAATTTGAACGGATCATTGCCGATGCAGGCTACGAGAGCAGCGAGAATTATCTGTATCTCGAAGAAAACGGTCAGGAATGCTTCATCAAGCCTCAGAATTACGAGATCAGTAAGACGAGAAAATACAAGACCGATCCGTATTCCGTTGAGAACATGGCTTACGATCCCAAGAAGGACGAGTATACCTGCCCCGATGGTCGAAAATTAAAATTTCGGCGGGAGAGCAAGAAGACGACCGAAAACGGGTATGTCATTGCTACTCGGTATTACAGTAACGACAGGTGCGGCAGGTGTCCCCATAAAAACAAATGTCACAGGTCACAAAAAGGGTGCAGAACCATTCGTGTCAATCAAGTGCTGAACGAATACCGTCCCAAGGTATTAGAGGCTCTGACGAGTGACGAGGGCATTCTTCTGCGGCGGAATCGATCCATTCAAGTCGAGGGGGTTTTCGGTGTTCTCAAGGAAGACTATGGTTTTCGACGCTTCCTGACAAGAGGCAAGCGGAACATCGAAACGCAATTCTTTCTTCTCGCATTCGCTTTTAATATTGAAAAGCTCTGCAATCGCACGAAAAAAGGAAGAATTGGCCTCGATTTGTTCCCTTCGAACGCTTCTTAGACCAACTCTTCACAATTGAATATTGACTTGAAAAACAAGGATTTTGGGGATCCTCTTTTTGTCGTACTCTCTTGTGCCCTTTTTCGGCCCTTTTTCTTTTGTTGGGGCTTAAACTTGTAGACTTGCATTGCAAAGGGCTGAGCCATTCGCTTCCTATAAAGCTTTTGACTCAGCCCCTTTTTCAACTTATGCTCTCAAACCGCGTGAACGGCGTATGATGCCGGGAAAGGCGAAACGATGATAAAACGAATCTTTGCGATCACTGCCTGCGTGATGATGTCCGCGGTTGTCTTTTTTTGCGCGGCACTGGTATACGGCGAAT
>JAFXJX010000021.1 GCA_017532025.1 Clostridia bacterium
AATTGTACGAGTTCTGTAGTTCTACTTAAATCTTCTATCTAAGCTTTGTACTTCGCTCTTTGTTGTTCAATTTTCAAGGACCGATCTCGCTGTCTCACGCGACAGCTTTGTCATTATATCACTTCATATTGGCTTTGTCAACCCCTTTTTTAAACTTTTTTTCAAAAATTTTAAATAAGTGATTACAAAGGAAAAAAGTCGATTTTACTCGACTTTTTTCAGCTTTGCCATATTTGCCATGAGTTTTTTCGTTCCCACATTGTCAAACGCAACCTCGTAAAGCGTATCTGAGCCAAGATTTCTTGCAGAAAGGATCATACCCCTTCCAAACACAGGATGGCTGACGGTTGTACCGACCGCAAAAATTTCCACCGCAGCTTTTGGTTTTTGAGGCACCGTCGGCTTCTTGCCGATGCCTCCCACAATGCGCGGCTCGTAAGCCTGCGCAGTCCGATTGCCATAACCCACTCTTGCGCGATTTTCACCGCGGTCAAAACGGTCAAGAAGAGACGGCGGAATTTCTTTGACAAATTTAGAAAGCGGATTGTACTGCGTTTGTCCGTAAAGAAGTCTTTCTTTCGCATGAGTCAAAAAGAGTCTTTCTCTTGCGCGCGTAATTGCCACATAAGCAAGACGGCGTTCTTCTTCCATTTCTTCCGGCTCGGTCAACGCCTGCATGGAAGGAAACATTCCGTTTTCCATACCGGGCAAAAAGACCACGGGAAATTCAAGCCCCTTTGCCGAGTGCATGGTCATCATCACCACAGCATCGGCAGTTTTATCATAGTTATCCACATCCGAAACGAGCGCCACTTCTTCAAGAAAATTGGCAAGCGTCGCCCCGCCGTTGTTTTCTTCATATTCCACCGCGTTGGAAATAAGTTCCTCCACGTTTTCCAGACGATCTTTCCCCTCTTCACCTTCAGCAACCAGCATCGCGCGGTAGCCTGTTAAGTCAATCGTTTTCTTAAAAAGCTCCGAAAGCGATTCGTTTTCACCGATTTCACGAAGCGTGGCAATCAACGAAGCAAATTCATGTAACTTACCCACCATACGGGCAAGGGCGGTATATTTGTGCGCGTTTTCAATGACCGTCAGCATCGAGCAACGCTCAGTGGTGGCAATATCGCGAATTGCGTCGAGTGCCACGCTGCCGATCTTTCGCTTCGGTTCGTTGATGATACGTGTTAAGCGCAGATCGTCATCGGGATTGTTAACAAGCGCAAGATAAGCAAGAATATCCTTGATCTCCTTGCGATCGTAGAAGCGCGTGCCACCGAGAACGCGGTATGGAATACCGCTGCGTGAAAACACCTTTTCAATGCTGTTCGACTGCGCGTTCATGCGATACAAAACCGCAAAGTCACTGAACGCACGCTTGTCCGAGCGCACAAGCTGCATGATCTTTTCAGCGATATACACACCCTCGTCGCTCTGCGTTTCCACTTCGGCAAGCCCAATCTTGTCCCCACCCTTCTTGGCGGTCCAAAGGGTTTTGCCTTTTCTCTTGATATTGTTTTCAATCACAGCGTTTGCCGCATCCAGAATCACAGCGGTGGAACGGTAATTCTGTTCCAGCTTGATCACCTTGGCATCCACAAAGCCACTGTCAAACTGCAAAATATTTTCAATCGTTGCCCCACGGAAGCGGTAGATACTCTGGTCGTCATCACCCACAACCATCAAATTGCGATGATAGCCCGAAAGCAGTGCCGAGAGTTCAAACTGCGCGCGGTTGGTATCCTGATACTCGTCGATGAGAACATAGCGAAAACGGCGCTGATAGAAAAGGCGCGCATCGTCATCCTCTTGCAAAAGCTTGACGGTTTTCATGATGATATCATCAAAATCCACCGCATTGGCTTCTTCGAGACGCTCTTGGTAAAGCTTGTAGATCTTTGTGATCTGTGTCAGGCGGTAGTCCTTACTCCTTGCCACCTCTATTTCAAGCTCCTGTGGCGTGATCAGCTTATCCTTGGCGCGGCTGATGGTATTCATCACCGCCTTTGTCGGGAACATCTTATCATCAATATTCAAATCCTTAGTCGCCTGCGTGATCACCTTTTTGGCATCATCGGTATCATAAATGGTAAAATTGCGCTCAAGTCCCACCACTGAGCCGTGACGGCGCAGAATACGCACGCAGATCGAGTGGAAGGTGCCTGCCCAGGTTTCAAGGTCGGTAAGCTCGGTACCAAGCGCCTTAGCAAGACGCTCTTTCATTTCGTTTGCTGCCTTGTTGGTAAAGGTGATGGAAAGAATCGCCCACGGCGGACAGGGATTCACAGCATAGCGCTCCAGAATCCGGGCGATCAAACTGTCATCGTATGCCATGGCCATTTCAAGTGCCGAAACTTCCTCTTCGGTCATGGTTGCCGGCATCGCGGTATCGTAATACGCATCGCCGTAGCGAATGATATGCGCCACACGCTTAACCAGCACGGTGGTTTTACCGCTTCCCGCCCCGGCGAGAACCAGCAACGGTCCTTTGACGGTATAAACCGCCTCGCGTTGTTCGCGGTTGAGCGACGCGTAAATTTTATCAAAAAGCGCGCGTTTGGCGCGCACAAAGCGTTCTTGTAAAGTCATGTTTATAACCGCAGCTTTCGCCTCGCGAAAGCTTCCTTTCTCGCGGAGTCGGGGCCGGTTTTGCGAAGCAAAATTGCCACCGGTTCGGTGGCAAAAGCCACAAAACGCGTTTGAAAGATTCATCTTTCAAACATAAACCCGAAAGATCCCGACAGCTTGTCACCGTCGGGATATTGGTTGTTGTTTTGCTTTATGCTTTGGCAAGTGCATCGAGATAATCAAGCGCGCCGAGAGCTGCGTTCACGCCATCTGCCGTTGCCGTGGAGATCTGGCGTACCTTTTTGGCGCGGCAGTCGCCTGCCACAAAAACGCCATCTGTTTTGGTGTCGCAGTTTTCGCTCGATGCGGCATAGCCCCACTTGTCAAGCGCAATAAGATTTTCAAACGCCTTGCAGTCAGGCGCAAGACCAATGGCGAGGAATACACCATCGGCTTTCAGGTCACTTTCCGCGCCTGTTTCCTGCGAGCGAATCTTCACGCCGCAAAGCGCGCCATCTTCGGCGAGGTATTCGGTGACAAGAGACGAATAGATCACCTCAATATTCTCGGTGGCAAGCACTTCTTCGGTCAAAACCTTTTCGCCTGTCAGCTCGGCAAGATTCTGCACCATGGTCACCTTCGAGCAAAGCTTAGCAAGCAGAATCGCTTCTTGCTTGGCGGAGTTGCCGCCGCCAACCACGATGACGTCTTTTCCTTTATAAAAAGCACCGTCACAAACCGCGCAGAAAGAAAGACCCTCTCCCACGTAGTTTTCTTCGCCCGCAAGACCAAGCATTCTGTGCTTGGCTCCCGTGGCAATGATCACTGCTTTGCCATCATAGCTTGCTTCTTTGCCGACAACGGTTTTGTAAGCACCCTTGTCTTCAATGGCAACAGCCTCGTCCACTTCCACATCGGCACCGAGGTCCATAACCTGACCCACGATCTTTTCGGCAATTTCGTTGCCGCTTGCCGATTCAATGCCGGGATAGTTTTCAATTTTGGGTGAATAAGTGATCTGTCCGCCAAACGCGCCTTTTTCGAGAAGAAGCACGCTCTTTTCGGCACGGCGGAGATACAACGCAGCGGTCAGACCCGCAGGGCCTGCACCGATAATGATAACATCATACATCATGATTATTCCTCTTCTGTACACTCATGACCACGCACCGAGATGCGTGGTCATGTGATAGATTATCCGCGATTTTCGATAAACTTTATGATGTCCGAAACACCCTTGTACAATTCATACTTCTTGCTTCCGGCAACCACAAGCGTGGGCGCGCCCTTGACGCCGAAGCGACCGACAAGCTCTGCGTTTTCGTTGGCGTTGATCACTTCGTAAGCAACACCTGCTTTGTCAAGCTTTGCCTTGGCAATCTTGCAGTTGGGGCAAGTGGGGGTGGTGAACAGCATCACGCTTTCGGTTTCAGGCACTTCCACAGTGGGAGCTGCCACTTCGGCATTTTTCACGCCCTTGTGCTTGAGAACCGATTTGTCAATGTCGTACAGCTTTCTTTCCTTGTATTCCTGCGCCTTACCGTCGTTCCAGTTCTGAACCGGACGGTAGTAGCCTGTAATACGGCTGTACACCTCAGTGGTCTCACCGCATTCAGGGCAAGTGAAGTGCTCGCCTGCGATATAACCGTGGTTGCGGCATACCGAGTAGGTGGGAGAAATGCTGTAATAGGGGATTCTGTAGTTTTCGGCAATCTTGCGAACCAGCTTGGCAGCCGCTTCCCAGTCGGGGAGCTTTTCGCCAAGGAAAGCGTGGAAGACAGTACCCGAGGTATAAAGGGTCTGAATGTCATCCTGAACGTCAAGCGCTTCGAAGATATCCGAAGTGTAGCCAACAGGAAGATTCGAACTGTTGGTGTAGTAAGGTGTGTTGCAATCGCTTGTTGCGGTGATGATATCGGGGTACAGCTTCTTATCGTGCTTGGCAAGACGGTAAGAGGTGCTTTCCGCAGGCGTTGCTTCGAGGTTGTAAAGATCGCCGTATTTTTCCTGATAGTCGGAGAGGCGTTCTCTCATGTGGTTCAGCACATCGATGGTGAACTGCTGTGTTTCCTTGCGTGTCATGTCGGCGTGCAGCCACTTCGCGTTGAGACCCGCTTCGTTCATACCGAGAAGACCGATGGTCGAGAAGTGGTTGTTGAAGGTGCCAAGGTAACGCTTGGTGTAAGGATAGAGACCCTCGTCGAGAAGCTTTGTGATGATGGTTCTCTTCACCTTGAGCGAACGTGCGGCAATGTCCATCAGCTTGTCAAGACGCTGATAAAATTCCTCTTCGGTGGCGGAAAGGTAGGCAATTCTCGGCATATTGAGGGTAACAACGCCGATCGAGCCTGTGCTTTCGCCGCTTCCGAAGAAACCGCCCGATTTCTTGCGAAGCTCGCGCAGGTCAAGACGCAGACGGCAGCACATCGAACGAACGTCCGAGGGCTCCATGTCGCTGTTGATATAGTTGGAAAAGTAAGGTGTGCCGTACTTGGCAGTCATCTCAAAGAGAAGCTTGTTGTTCTCTGTGGGTGACCAGTCAAAGTCACGGGTGATCGAATAGGTGGGGATGGGATACTGGAAACCGCGGCCGTTGGCATCGCCTTCGATCATCGTTTCGATGAACGCGCGGTTGATCATATCCATTTCCTTCTTACAATCCTTGTACTTGAAGTCCATTTCCTTACCGCCCACAATTGCGGGAAGCTCAGCAAGGTCATCCGGCACGGTCCAGTCGAGCGTGATATTCGAGAACGGAGCCTGTGTACCCCAACGGGAGGGGGTGTTCACGCCGAAGATGAAGGCTTCAATGCACTTCTTGGTCTGGTTGTAGTCGAGGTTATCCACCTTAACAAACGGAGCAAGGTAGGTGTCAAAAGACGAGAATGCCTGTGCGCCTGCCCATTCGTTCTGCATAATACCGAGGAAGTTGACCATCTGGTTGCAAAGCGTAGCGAGGTGGCTTGCGGGCTTGGAGGTGATCTTGCCGGGAACGCCGCCAAGACCTTCCTGAATCAGCTGCTTCAAGGACCAACCTGCACAGTAGCCTGTCAGCATCGAAAGGTCGTGCAGATGGAGGTCACCGCTCTTGTGCGCCTTGGCAATTTCGTCATCGTAAATTTCAGAAAGCCAATAGTTTGCGGTGATGGCGCCCGAGTTCGAAAGGATCAGACCACCGACCGAGTAGGTCACGGTGGAGTTTTCCTTTACGCGCCAGTCGGTAACTTTTACGTAGCTGTCAACCAGTTCCTTGTAGTCAAGGATGGTGGACTTCATGTTACGAAGCTTTTCGCGCTGTCTTCTGTAAAGAATGTACGCTTTTGCCACATCGGCATAGCCTGCCTGGATCAGAACGCTTTCCACGCTGTCCTGAACGTCTTCCACGGCGATTTTGCCGTCAACGATCTTCGATTCGAAATCGGATGTTACCTTAAGCGCGAGCAGGTCAATGACCGAGGGATGATACTGTTTGTTCTGTGCTTCAAACGCCTTGGTGATGGCGGCTGAGATCTTACTGATGTTAAAATCGGCAACTTTACCGTCTCTTTTAATTACCTGATACATTGGTTTCTCCTTTTTTACGATTTGGTCAAATATGTGAAGTGATGATACCATATATTGTGGTTTTCCAAAAAGGGGCATACTCCCCCTTGTTCTCGGGTGGTGTAGGTACAGTATAGCATCCGAGAACATCTTTGTCAATTGGCAAATACCACAAGATATTGTATTATTTTTTGTGCATATTAGAATATTGACACTAAATATAGAACGCACGCCTTTGCTGTAAAAACGCAATAAAACCGCATAAACACAGGCTTTTCAACACTTTTTCACAGTTTCAAGACGTATCCCGCAAACACTACCGGTTGTGTCAAAGGCACAATAGGTAGGTTCACGATCAATTGTTATTTTGCAACATTTGATCATTCTCGGGAGCACCAAGGCGCTCCCCTACCAACGGATTTACATTGTCTACGGTAGGGGAGGGGCTTGCTCCTCCCGTTTGGCAATCCATTATAATTCTACAATACTTGATCATTCTCAGGTCGTCGTAGGCGCTGACCTCTACCAATGGATTTACATTTTCTACAAGGGGATGGGTCTCCCCCGAAAACAATCAAATGTTGTGAATTGAAATTTGATTGTAAAATCGCACGACACTTTGTAGGGGCGACCCTGCGTGGTCGCCCGCGATAATCAAGTTATGTTTAACTGAATTTGATTGCAACGGGCGACCACGCAGGGTCGCCCCTACAAAATAAAATCACGTTTTGACAGTCACCAATCAAAAAAGCGCTGTCTTTCGACAACGCTTTTTCATTTAATCATATCCACGCAAAGCGACCGATTTCACAAACGGTGCGGCAAGCGAGACAAATTCCTGCATTTCCGCTTTGGAAAATGCCGCAAGACCCTGCCCTTCAATCAAGGCACCCGAATCTACAAAGCCTTGCAAAAAGTAGCGCTCGGCACCCTTGATCATGGCAAAAGCCGAAAGAAGGCTCTCTTTTGTGTGAAGCCCCTTGACCACCGTCGTGCGAAATTCATACGCAACACCCGACGCCATAATGATGGCAATACTCTCCTTCACGCGAGAGAGGAGCGCTTCACCGGAAACCCCTGCGGTTTCAAGATACTTCGCTTCCCCGTTTTTGATATCCATCGCCACGTAATCGACAAGCCCTTCGTCAAGAAGTGCCTTCAGACGGTCGGGATAGGTGCCGTTGGTATCCAGCTTCACCGCATAACCAAACGACTTCACGCGGCGAATAAAGTCGGCAATACCCTTTTGAAGTAACGGCTCACCGCCGGTAATCACCACGCCGTCAAGCAGCTTTTTGCGCTTGTCGAGATAGGCGAAAATCTCCTCATTGTCCAGCGGTGCGGCATCCCCGATCACAAGGTCGGCATTATGACAAAAGGGACAGCGAAAATTGCAGTCCCTTGTGAATATAATGCAGGCCGTTTTGCCGGGAAAATCAAGAAGTGTTAACTTCTGCAAGCCCGAAACGATCATGTCATATCCTTTCTTGTCGGTATCCGATCAGATATCAAAGGTACGGTTGACGATCTCGCGGCGAACCGTGACGTTGATATCGGGCGGAATGTTTTCATCCTTTCTCTGGATGAACTGTAAAAAGCGAGTGCCCAAAATGTTGTTGGCGTAAATATACTCTTTTGCGCTCAGGTTGAGTTCGCACACAAACATCACCGAGGTGAGCTGCGACCAGGACATCTGCGCCTTGCCGGTTTCGATCTGCGATACGCGAATGCGCGAAAAGCCGCAGAGATAACCCAGCTCCGCCTGCGTCAGATTGAGAAGCTGACGAAGCTTGGGAAGATGCTCGGCAACAATTTTGCACATTTCATTTTTTTCTGCTTCGGTAAGTATAACCATGTTTTCTCCTAAATCAGAAGCCGATTTCTTCTCTTGCCTTCACAAAGGCGGCAACGCACTTGTCAATGTCTTCCTTGGTGTGTGCGGCAGACATCTGGGTACGGATTCTTGCCTTGCCCTGCGGAACAACAGGATAGTAGAAGCCGGTCACATAAATGCCTTCTTTGAGCATAAACTCAGCAACCTTTGCCGCAAGGGGGGCATCGTACAGCATAACGGGAATGATGGGGTGACCCTCGCCTGCAAGGTCATAGCCGCGCTTTGCCATTTCGCTTCTGAAGTAATCAGCATTTTCCATTACCTTATCGCGCAGCGAGGTATCTTTTTCAAGCATTTCAATCACTTTGATGGTCGCTGCACACATAGCGGGAGCCAAGGTGTTCGAGAAGAGGTAGGGACGGCTTCTCTGACGGAGAAGGTCAATGATTTCGCGTCTGCCCGAGGTGAAACCGCCCGAAGCACCGCCCATTGCCTTACCGAATGTACCGGTGATGATGTCAACTCTGCCCATCACACCGCAGTGTTCAGCAGAACCGCGGCCGGTAGCACCGACAAAGCCTGTTGCGTGGCTGTCGTCAACCATAACAAGTGCATCATACTTGTCAGCAAGGTCGCAAATGCCCTTGAGGTTGGCAATGATGCCGTCCATCGAGAATACGCCGTCGGTGGCAATCACCTTAAGACGTGCGCCTGCTTCGTCTGCTTCCTTGAGGCAACGCTCAAGGTCTTCCATGTTGTTGTTCTTATAGCGATAGCGTTTTGCCTTCGAAAGACGAACGCCGTCGATGATCGATGCGTGGTTGAGTTCGTCCGAAATGATAGCATCTTCGGCGGTGGTGATGGTTTCAAAGAAACCGCCGTTTGCGTCAAAGCAGGAAGAATACAGAATGGTGTCTTCTGTGCCGAGGAAGCTCGAAAGCTTGCCTTCCAGCTCCTTGTGGATGGTCTGCGTGCCGCAGATGAAGCGAACCGAAGAGAGGCCGTAGCCAAACTTGTCGTAGCTTGCTTTCGCCGCTTCGATGATTTCCTTGTTGTTGGCAAGGCCGAGATAGTTGTTCGCGCAGAAGTTGAGAACACCTGTGGTTTCGGTGGTGTCAATCTTGCCCGACTGCTCGGTGGTGATGATTCTTTCGTTTTTCCAAAGACCTGCTTCACGAATGCCGTCAAGGATCTCGGTAATCACTGTTTTTGTCTTATTGTACATGATAAAATCCCTCCTGAAATTACAGAGTCAGAACGACCTTGCCGCTCTTGCCCGAAAGCATCAGCTCAAAGCCCTTTTCAAATTCATCGAAAGGCAGTCTGTGTGTGATAACGTTGCTGATATCAAGACCGCCCTGAATCATGGTGGTCATCTTGTGCCAGGTTTCAAACATTTCTCTGCCGTAGATACCCTTGATCTGCAGGCAACCGAATACAACCTTGTTCCAGTCAACAACAGTACCGGGGTTCTGAATGCCGAGCAGCGCGATCTTACCGCCGTTGATCATGCTGTCGATCATCGTGTTCAGCGCACGACCGTTGCCGCTCATTTCAAGACCGATGTCGAAGCCTTCCTTCATACCGAGGCTCTTGCAAACCGCGGCAAGATCTTCCTTGCCCGTATTCACCGTAACAACATCGGGGCAAACCTTCTTGGCAAGCTCAAGACGGTAGTCGATCAGGTCGGTCAGCACCACATTGCGCGCACCGACGTGCTTGCAGATGGCAGCTGCCATGATACCGATCGGTCCTGCGCCGGTGATGAGAACATCTTCGCCAACCATGCCAAAGGAAAGTGCTGTGTGAGTCGCATTGCCGTAGGGATCAAAAATCGCATACATTTCCTCAGGGATAGAAGGATCACAAAGCCAGAGATTGGTCAGCGGAATGCAAGCGTATTCCGCAAAGATACCGGTGCGGTTTACGCCGATACCCTGGGTGTTGGGGCAAAGATGCAGTCTGCCTGCGCGGCAGTTACGGCATTTACCGCAAACCACGTGGCCTTCGCCCGAAACAAGGTCGCCCACCTTAAACGCGTTGGTAGCGCCGTTGATCTCAACGATCTCGCCCACCCATTCGTGACCGATGGTCATAGGGGTCTTGATGGTCTTCTGTGCCCAATCATTCCATTCGTAAATATGTACGTCAGTGCCGCAGATCGCCACCTTGTGAATCTTAACAAGAGCTTCACCCTCTTTGGGAGTGGGAACGTCAACCATTTCCATCCAAAGTCCGCGCTCGGGGTATTTTTTAACAAGTGCTTTCATTTTCATAGCCAAATCATCCTTTCGGCTCACGCCAAAAATTATGTAAATATTTATCATCGGCATTCTTTACGGTAAGAAAGAATGTAGGTGTCGTTAAATCCGCAGGGTTGTGCGTCCTGCTTGTGTATGGCAAGACCCCGTATGCCAAGGTCTTCTTCGCGGTTGATGATCACCACCCGCTCGGGAAGTGATAAGTAAAGCTCAAGCTTCATCAAGGTATCCACATCGTCGCAAAGCGTTTTGGCAATGTGAATATCAAAGCTATCGTCAGACAGAAAGCTGCCAAGATTGAAGCCGATCGGACTCCCGTCAAGATACAAAAGATTGCCGTACATACCAAGAGAGCGCATATTGTCAAGCGCCTCAAGCGTTTCGGCAAAATCGCCCTTGTCTTCCCGCTTTGCCGCCCACTCTTCGGTGATGGCTTTGGCAATCGGCACAAGCGATTCGGTTAATTCACAGGAAGTGATCTCCCCCAGCCGCCTTGCCTTGTTGACCTTGGCGCGCTGGTAGGTGAACTTCTTCCCCTTCATTTCAATCTGCTCACTTCTGAGATACAGGTACTCGCGCGATGCTGAGTCAAATTCACAGAACACCGCATCCCCAAACGCCCTCTCGCAAAGAAGCTTATCCTCTTCTCTTGCATAAAAAAAGCGCGCATCCGGCTCGTTTTCCCAAACCGTTTTTACAAGAAACAGGACATCTTCCTCTTTGCCACACGGGAAAAAGTAGCCGTTTTCGCATTTCACCAAAAAAGCATCATCCCAAAAGCTGACCGAAAGCTCCATGGAGTTACGCCAGAGATAGAGCGAAACAAAGGCGTGAGAGGATGCTGTGTGGCAATACGCCTTGCGAATGGTATCAATTCTTTCACGCATATCCAGTGTCAGTGAAACAAACTCCATACCGCGCCTCCAATGCAATCCTCATTCGCTATCCATTGTATCACAGATTTTCATCCATGTCTATAATCAAAAACAAAAAAATATATTTTTCTCATAATTTTTTCTTGTCGAAAAAGAACAAAAGACGATTGCATCGCCGCAGGGGATGATGATATCCTCCCGTTTTTTATGATCTCGATGATAAAACCTTGTTTCGGCAAAGAATCGCCTATACCGCGTATGTATCTCTCTCTGCAAAAAACTCTTGCTTTTTTTCCAAAAAACTGTTACAATAAAAGAACGAATACACTTTTCCCTACGAGGTACAGACACATGAACATTATCGCAAAAATTGCCGAAGAACTTGGTATCAAAACATGGCAGGTGGAAGCCGCCGTCGGTCTGATTGACGATGGCAACACCATCCCCTTTATTGCCCGTTACCGCAAGGAAGCGCACGGCTCGCTTGACGACCAGTTGCTCCGCGCCCTTGCCGACCGCCTTCAGTATCTTCGCAACCTTGACGAAACACGCGAAAAGGTGCGCGCATCGATCGAAGAGCAAGGCAAAATGACCGATGAAATTGCCGCAGCCCTTGACGCCGCCGCAACTCTCACCGAAATTGAAGATATTTACCGTCCCTTCAGACCCAAGCGCAAGACCCGCGCCTCGGTCGCCAAAGCCAAGGGACTTGAGCCATTGGCACTTGCCATATACGAACAGAACAAAGACAGCAAAGCCCCCATCGAACTTGCCGCCGATTATATCAACGAAGAGCTCGGCGTTGCCACTGCCGAAGAAGCGCTCCAGGGCGCATCCGACATCATTGCCGAAATGATATCCGACGATGCCGAGCTTCGCAAGCGCTTGCGTTATGTGGCTTTCATGAACGGTCAGCTGACATCCAAAGCCGCCGAAGAAGACGTGGGCGTTTATGAAACCTACGCCGATTACAGCGAACGCACCGACAAGATCGCAGGCCACCGTGTGCTTGCCGTCAACCGTGGCGAAAAGGAAGGCAAACTCAAGGTCAGCCTTTCCTTTGACCGCGCCAAAGCCATGAACATCGTTTTCTCCTGCCACGTCAAAGACGGCTCGCTCTGCACCGATACTGTCATTGCCGCCGCCAACGACGCGTATGATAGATTGATCTTCCCCTCGATTGAGCGCGAGATCCGCAACACCTTGACCGATACCGCTTGCGAAAGCGCCATGAAGGTCTTCTCGGTCAATCTCCGCAACCTTTTGATGCAACCTCCCGTGAAAGGCAAGGTTGCCCTCGGCCTTGACCCCGGCTACCGCACAGGCTGTAAGGTCGCCGTGGTAGATGCCACAGGCAAAGTGCTGGATACCGGCGTTATCTTCCCGGTGGAACAGTTCGGCAAAGTCGCACAGGCAAAGGTTACCATCAAAAACTTAATCGCCAAGCACAAGGTCGATGTCATCGCCATCGGCAACGGCACCGCCTCGCACGAAACCGAAGTATTTGCCGCAGGCGTCATCCGCGAGATCGACCGCAAGGTCGCTTACATGGTGGTCAGCGAAGCGGGCGCGTCGGTTTACTCTGCCTCTAAGCTTGCCGCCGAAGAATTCCCCGATTATGACGTTTCGCTCCGTTCTGCCGTTTCGATCGCACGCCGTATGCAAGACCCGCTTGCCGAGCTTGTGAAGATCGACCCCAAAGCCATCGGCGTGGGTCAGTATCAGCACGATATGCCCGAGGCAAGACTTTCCGAAGCCCTCTCGGGCGTGGTTGAGGACTGCGTGAACACAGTCGGCGTTGACTTGAACACCGCCTCGGTTCAGCTTCTCGCGCGCGTATCGGGCATTAACGCAGGCATTGCCAAAAACATCGTTGCCTACCGTCAGGAAAACGGCGCATTCTCTCAAAGAAGCCAGCTTCTCAAAGTACCGAAGCTCGGCCCCAAAGCGTATCAGCAGTGTGCAGGCTTCCTCCGTATTCCCGAAGGCAAGAATTATTTTGATAACACCTCAGTCCACCCCGAAAGCTACGCCGCCGCCAAGACCTTACTTACCGAGTGCGGCTATACCGAGACCGATCTCAAAAAAGCCAACTTCTCCGACATTGACGAACGCGTTGCCGCCAAAGGGGAGGCGGCCCTTGCCGAAACACTCGGCGTGGGACTTCCCACACTCAAAGACATCATCACCGAGCTCAAGCGCCCGGGACGCGACCCGCGTGACGAGCTGCCCGCACCCATGCTCCGCACCGACATCATGTCGCTTGAAGACTTGACTCCCGGCATGGAGCTGACCGGTACTGTCAGAAACGTCATCGACTTCGGCGCGTTTGTCGATATCGGTGTACATGAAGACGGACTTGTGCATATTTCGCAGATCTCCTCGCGCTTCATCAAGCACCCCTCCGAAGCCTTAAAGGTAGGCGACATCGTCAAGGTGTGGGTACTTGCCGTTGACGTGAAGAAAAAGCGCATTTCCCTCACCATGAAACAACCCAAACAGCAGTAAATTCGCCCAGAAAGGTAGACTTTCGTAAACGAAAGTCATGGTGGTTTTTATGAAACAGATGACCTTGGCAGAACGACTTGCCGTGCTTCGTAAAAAAGCAGGGCTTTCTCAGGCGGAGGTTGCCGCCAAACTCTCGCTCAGCCGTCAGGCAGTCAGCAAGTGGGAATCGGGCAAAGGGCTTCCCTCTCTCATCACCTATTCTGTGCTTTCAGCCCTCTACGGCGCTTCGATTGATCTGTTGCTTTTGGGCGAAGAAATATTGGAATCAGACAGTATCCCCAACGCAAAAGGCAAAGACTTCCCCGAAGCTTTGCGCGAGGTCAGACGCCATCGCAAAATCTCGCAGGAATCGCTCGCCAAGAGTCTTTCGGTCAGCCGTCAATCGGTCAGCAAATGGGAATCGGGCAAAGCCGAGCCGGATGCCGACCACCTCATTGCTTTGGCAAAGCTTTTAAAAGTCTCGCTCGCGCAGCTTTTGCCGAGCACCGACACACAGCCGACCGACCCCTCAAAAATAGCGGCACCCAAGCCTGCCAAAAAAGAAACGCCCGTGCAAGTGAAGGTCGAAAAACCGATCGAAACACCCAAAGCACCCAAAGCACCCGAAACACCTGTACCGAAAAAAACACCGGCACCGCAGCCCAAACCCAAAGAGGTAAAGCCCGAGCCTGTCAGCCGCCGTCAGCTTTTGCAAGAGCGTGTCCGCCTTGCCGGACAAAAAGAACGAGCGGCAAAAGCCGCCCTCTCAAAACCGGGTGTGAAAAAGAAAATATAAGGAGCCAACCGTGCAAAACAATCCTGATGTGATTCAAAAGGCCAAGCGCTATTTGCGGCGGTATCGGATATGGTGTGTCATATGTGCCTTTTGTGTTGGCGTGGGATACACCCTCATTGCACTCGCCGTTTCCTCCTTTTTGGCTTTCTTTGTCGGCTTTTTGCTGATTCTGTTTGGAAGCCCTATTGTTTTCAAAAAATGCATTCTGTCGATTCTGATAAAAAAGTCAGATCCCGATACATTTCTTGCCACCGTATATCTCGGTAGATTTGATACCCCCGCCGCCACATGGCAATTATGCGCAGAGTATTATTGCGGACATTACCAAACAGTCGTCAGCATCTGCCAAATAAAGCTGAATGATCCCAAGACAGCCAAACGCCATTTATACCAATACCTTGTCTATCTCGCCAATGTGTATTTTGATATCGGGGATGATGAAAACCTCCGTAAGGTGTATGAACAGTATGAAGCGGCGCTGTCAAAAGAAAAGCCGAGTAAACAGAGAAGACTCCGCCAAAGCCTCCCCCGTATGACCTTGTATGCTCTCTACTTAAAAGGTGACGTCGATGGTTGCCTGGCTTGGGTAAACGCTCCCACGCCTTCACCGCTTAACCAACATCACCGCACCTTTTGCAAGGCAAAACTTGCCGCCGTACAAGAAAACACAGACGAAGCTCGCCGTTATTATGAAACACTCGCCACCGAAGCCCCTCAACTGAATTACGGCAAATTGGCGGCATATGAACTCGCCAAAACAGATACCGCGACTTCCGAAGATTTTTCCCCAATGTTTGATATTTCAAACGAACCGAAAGAAGTCACTCTCTACCCTGCCAACCGCCGCACGTTGCGGAAAATTCTCAGTATTTGTGTCGTTATTGCACTTGCGCTTGTCGTGATAATTCCCTCTGTCAGGTTTTTCGAAGCCAAAAAGAAATACGAAGAGGAGCTCCATGCCTACCGTGAAAGCATTCGCGTGTTGGTAGAAGAAGACTACGACGGCGTTGTGATACTTGACACCTTCACACTGAAGAAGGGTGAAGACATCATTGACACCATGTTCATTGGCAAAACAGATAACGATGTTATCGTTGGATGTACGTACAGTTATGAAGACACCACAGAGATGTTCTATGAAGAAATGGCAATCATTCCGATCGAAGACCTGTCAAAAGATTCCTCTCCGCTTGCGGAATATTGTACCCATTCCAAAACCACGCCCAACCAAATCAGCAGTCGCTTCTGTACGGTTAAGGCAGATCTGCCAACCAAGTATTATCATTTGTCCACCTTTCAACTCAACGGACAAACCGTGTATTACGTTGTAACAGAAATTATCCCTCGTTCCGCAGTGACTGTGTCAATTCAATAAAAAGAAAAAGGAGTTCCGCGCGAAACTCCTTTTTTATATCACAATATCACAAGCATTGCGCCTGTCAGAAGCGCAAGCATACCAAAATTGAACAGCGAAAACTTCACAATATACGCGCCTGCCTTGCCGGGGTTGTGAGAAAGATACTCACGGAATGTGATCAAGCTGGCAAGAGATGCGATCAAAGTACCCGCACCGCCAATGTTCACCCCCACAAGAAGCTCGGCGTAATTGCCGGTAAACTGCGAAAGCAAAATCGACGAAGGCACGTTGCTGATCACCTGACAGGACAAAACACTCACAAGCAGCGTGCTTTTTTCAAGAAGCGCCGAGAACAAATCGCGCACCACATCGATTCGCGCCATATTGCCCGCAAAGATAAAAAAGAACACAAAGGTCAAAAGCAGCGGATAGTCCACCTGAGAGAGCGCCTTGCGGTCTGTTACGAGAAGCACCGCAGGAATCACAAACAGTCCGATGAGATACGGAATGCCGCGGAACACGATCGCAATCGAAAGCGCAAACAGCAAAAGATACAACACCGTCTTTTTGGGGTCTAACCTAATCTCTTCATCGGCAATTGTCAAGGGCTCAGATTTCACAAAAATGAAACAGCAAAGGGTGATTGCAACGATCGAAATGATAAAAGGCGGCGCCATGATCGCCATAAATTCCCCTGTGGGAATGTTATACTTCGTATAAAGATACAGATTCTGCGGATTGCCGAACGGGGTGAGCATACCGCCGAGGTTTGCCGCAATGTTTTGCATGATAAAGGTGAACGCCATGTATTTTTCTTTCCCTGTTGCCGAAAGCACCAAAAAACCGAGCGGCAAAAAGGTCAGAAGCGCCATATCGTTGGCAATCAGCATAGAACCGATAAAAGTAATATACACAAGCGCCAAAACCGAAAGTCTTGCCGTCTTGAAAAGCTGTACCACCTTGTGCGCCAGCATATAGAAAAAGCGCATATTCTTCAGCGCGCATACCACGGCAAGCACACAGAACAGGCAGGTCAAAGTCTTAAAATCAAAATAGGTGAGATATTCAGCATCGGGAGGCACGATCACAGATGTCACCAAAGCCGCCGCCAACGCAATCATCATCACAACATTCTTTTTGATAAAAGCAAGAATCGCTTGCCAAAGCTGCACTCTGTGGTGTCTCGGTATGGCATATCCGCGGTGTACGTGGGCACGGTTCACAGGCAATCACTCCCTTTTTTAAAATCTCACCTGTGTATTGTAGCACCTTGAGGCATTCTGTGTCAATCGTCAAAACTGAAGAAAATAAGTCTCCGAAAGCACCCCGTCTTCGTTTATTTCACCACAAGCATCATCACAGCACCGATCAGAGCGCCAACCACCGAAGAAATCACACATTTAATGAGCGTGTCCTTCAAGCGCCTGTACCCCTCGGCAGGCTCACGCTCCAAAGCATTCAACCGCTTGCCCTGCTCTTTCTGCTCGGCAAGCATATGCTCCATCGTTACGGCGAGCTTGTTCACCGAAAGCGCAATCTTGCGAATGCTTTCATTTTCGCACTCGCAAGCGTGCACCCGATGCTCAAGCGACTTGATCTTGTCCTCATGCCGTGTCAACGTCACGGCAATTTCTTCACCCGTCATAAACAAATTCCTTTCTTTGTTTCCCTTCGGCGGCGTTTTTCAGTTCACTTTGGTAATGTTCCGATCGGTGGGCATCAACCATGGAATACTTCCCCCTCTTTCCAATCTTGCAATGCCTTTTCACATGGCGGTAGCCAAACAGCCAAAGCGGCAGATGTGTTACAATATCATCACGGTTGGTGATATAGGTAAACTTTCGAAAACGCATCCTTACCTTGCGGGAAAGCCCTTTCTTGAACACGCGCGGCGTGCCGAAGCCGTACCCGAAAAGAGAATCTGAAAGATCCTCTCTTTTGTGAGCTATGTAGTCATAGCACAAAAGCGCAAGCGCCGCGCCGTGCGAATACCCCACCACCGTGATCTCTTTGACGCTTGTGTCTCTCACCGTTTTTTCAAGAAACGGAAGCGCCGATAAAAACACAGATAAGAAGCCGCGATGACAGCGGTAGTCTGCCCCTGTCAGTGTATAAGGGCGCGAAGCAAAACGAAAATTGTGCTTCCAATCAACAGCACCGTTTGATCCTTCAAAATAAATCACCGCAGCATCACCGTTTCGTTCAACACAAAAGCTTGCCGCTTTGTCTGTGTGTGTATAGTCAGCGCTCAGACATTGGTTAAAATAGAAGAGCGCCTTTTCAAAATCTGTGGATTCTCTCATCCTGTCCTCCTTTCGGGATATATGCTTTGTCAGTATATGCTCATAAAGTCATCTTGTTTTGCTCTTGGCGCGCCCCGCCATCTTGTAGCGATACGCCAAAGCTTCAATACCAATCGGTGATTCAAACACCTCCGCCGAAATCATCACCTGTTTTGACAGCCAGCCCCGTGTGCTGTCGGCAAGGGTCTCGCTCACCGTATCTTCGGGGGTAAACACAAATCTGTCGGCATCGGGATAGTCAAGCTCGTTTGCCACCACATAGCCCACATCCTCCCAAGGACCGCCGTCACAGCGCACCGAAACGGTAAACGCCGAATGTGGCATAGCCTTTGCTCGCACCACAAGGCTTCTCGGTACCGTGCTCTTCCAAAGATGCGGCACACCCATATCCACGTTGCCGGTGATCAGGCGCGAAGAATATTTTTGTCCGTCAAAGGAATAATAGCTTTCATGAATCTCATCCGAAGCCACCGATTGCAGCGTTTCATTCACAAGCACCGATTTTCCTCTCTTATCGGTGTTAAAGCAAAAAAGATAGCCGTCGGCACTCGAAAAATATAAGCAATCCTCCGCCGATAAAAGCCTTGTTGCGGGCGAAAGGATGCCACCCGCCCTTTCGCCGTAAGAATCCACAAGATAATACCTGCCATCCTCACCAAGTGTGTAATACAGCAAAATCCCGGCAACAACAGCGCTGTAAACCTCACCCGAAACAGGCTCTTCTCTGCCAAGAACCAAAAGCGGCTTGCCGCTAAGTGTCAAAGAGGTCAGTCGCTTGTCCTGCACAACCGGATCATATGAAAGATGATGATAGCGCCTCTTTTGCCCGTCGTAATGACCGATGCCGTCGAGAAAATACCACTCGTATGCCAGAATGCCGTTTTTCTTTTCGGCAATTGAACGGTCTGCCAAAAAGATCTTGCCGTCGATCAAAAGCACAAGATACCCGTTCCATTCGGCAAATGCCGCGTTGTCATCCCAAACGCTTCGAAGCATTCCGTCGATGTAATAGGATCGGTTCTCAATTCGCCCCTCTTCCCAGGCCTTGCCCGGCTTTAGTGCCATCACACCGCGCTCAGAAAGATACAGCGGCTCATCGCCAAAGGTATATGTACCGCACCGATAGGCGGGGGACGAACACCACCCGTTGATCTCATACAGCTCGTGCAAAGCGCCGTTTTCGTTTTTCTGTGTAACGCCATACACCGATCGGTCTTTGACGATTGCAAGATATAAAGGATGCACCATAAATGCCGAAACCTCCCCTGCCGTGTCCTGGCAGGCAAGATACGCCGAGGGCGCAAACATAAGCGAATTGCCTGCCCGCTTGGGGGATACCGAATAGAATACCGTATCGGGCAGATCGGGGTTGCCGCCCAAAAAGACTCTGCCGTCAAACACCGCCGCAAAACGGCAGGCGCGAATCGCATCGTACAAACACCTTGTATCATGTCCTGCCACTTCTCCTTGCTCCGCATAGCAGCGCACCGTTACCGTCAAGTCTCTGTCTCTGTTTTTCGGAAGCACCACGCGAAGGGATGTTAAAATACCGCGTGAAAACTCCGCGGCATAATAGACTCCGTTGTCATCAGGCGTCGTTTTCATCTCTTTTCCGTCAAGAAAAACCGAAGCCACACGCGCGGTGTGCTCAGGCAACGCAACACGAAAGCCTTCCACTTCGTCGTGCGTGTTGATTTTTCCGCCCGGAGCAAACACACTCACAAACACATACCGCGATATGCTATTAACATCCGAGCCCTGAATCACGTACTGCGCAACAGCACAGGATTTTGATGCCGTTGCCGATATTCCTTCGGTCAAATCTGAACCATCGGTTTTCATATTATAATAGAACGACATATTCTGAAGTGGGCTCATCTCCGCTCCGTATATGAAAGCAAAGCTCTCATTCCCACTCGTTGAACACGGAATATAGAGTGTCTTTCCCTGTTCTTCCCAATAGAAGCGCGTATTCGGGTGAAAGCTTGCCGTTTCTTGCAGGCCGTCAAACCAGCCTGCGGCTTCGCTTGCTTCAAAACACACGTGAGAAAGCGTAGTGCAACCTTCAAATGCAGTTGCATCCACCCAAACCTCCGTGTTCTTAATGGCAAAAGTCTCAAGAGCAGAACACCCATTAAAAGCCCGCGCCTTGATCTCAGCGCCGCCGTGAATCAGGACCCGTTCAAGAGAGCGACAGTTTTGAAAAGCCGAAGCACCGATCACCCTCACCGAGGGGGCGAGAACAGCAGTTGTGATATCCCGCCCTTCAAAGGCGTTTGCCGCCACCGCAAGAACAGGAAGCTGTTCTCCGTCAAACACAAAAGTTGCCGGAATTGCCACAATGCGACGTCCTGCTTCCATGCCGCACACTTCCAGTCCGCGCGTGTTGCCAACGTAACACTCTCTGTAATAAAGCCCCTGCGTTTCGTCGGGCAAAGTATCTGCTTTCACGCTTCTTTCCAAATCAAAAAAGCCGGTCAGCATATTGCGCGCTTCCCACGCCGCACCGTCACGGTGAGTTAACGGAATGTACGCGCTGCTTTCAGGAAGCTTGCCTGCTTCTTTTTCTTCCTCAGTCAGAAATGAATCGCCAAGCACAAAGGCTTCCGTGGGGCTTTTCACCGCCAGAATCTTTTTGCCGTCAAGAATATAAAAAACACCGCCGTAAGCAAAACCGAACGAGCGATTGCCGGAAAGTGTGGCAATCGGTGTCAAGCTTTCAAAAAGATCCCGTCTGTCGTGCAAAAAGCTGTACAAATATTCGCCTTTGTGTACCAAAAGATAGGTCTTTTTCACACCGCCCTCCGAAAAGGCGTGTGAATATAAGCCGTAAATCTCACCGATGTGTGCAAAATCCTTTTTGATCATGCGGTAGCCCGGCACACTTTCAAGCGCGGCGCCGTCTGCCTTTGCTTTGTCACGGTACAAATTCACAAGATAGGCAAAATGCTCATCGTCGCACCTGCCGTCGGGTGAGGAAAAATCCACACCCTTGAAGGAGTCTTTCGTGTAGTTGTACTGAAAGTCTGTGCGAATCAGATTTCTTTCGTTCCGTCTTGCATTGCTGTGTGCCATTCATTCACCACCCTCTCACGTCTTCCACCGTTTCGTTCACTGCAAACGAAAATCTGTTTCTGAAATCCTTCTTTGCCTCGGTGTAACGGGCAAGAAAGTCTTCGGCGCGCGCATCTTCCGCTTCAAGACAAGCGTAATACGCGGTCAAAAGCGGCACAAGATACAAAAGCTCGGCAGAAAGATCAAGCCCCTCGCCCTCATTTTTCTCTGTCACTTCCCGTGGCGCGGCATAACAACCGATCTCATAGACACCTCTTGCATCGTAGGAAATCTTTACCGCATCGCCTTCCAGAATCAGCTCTTCGCCCCCTGCCGAAAACGGCAGACTGTTTTTACGGCATTCACCGCTAAACGAAACAAAACCCGGCAAAAGCGATGCCATGCCATAGGTAACATAGCGCCCATCGGTCGCAAGATCCGCCCCGCCAAGCTTCCCGTACAAAACAAGCTCCTCAAGCACCATGCCGTCCTCTGAGCGAAACAGCAAAGTAAGCTCCGCCTGCTTGTCAGCACCAAGCGAAAACAGCGTTCTTGCAAAAGAAAAAGGCAAACCGTTAAGCATTTCGTGGTGCAACAGCTTCCCGTTTGATGTCATCAAAACTTCGCCCTTACCGCTGCCTTTGCAATACATCCCCTCACAGAAAACAGCATTCACCGTCAAGGGCGATTCTTGGCGCACTTCACGGGCGAGCGGAAGACGAAACACGGTGGGCAAACGAAAATGCCGTAAGGTTATAAACTGTTTTCGCGGGTAAAGATGTCCGATCTCGGCGAGCGCTCTGTTGAGAGCTGCTCTGAGAGCACCTTGGCTTTCAACATACCCTTGCGAGATCATATCGCTTACCGCACGATATACTTGTATTGCATTCATCTTTTTTCTCACTTTCTTTACCCGATGGGAAAATCCCATCGGGTATCTTTCACTTCGTTATCAGATCTGTGTCTGTGTACCGTCGGTGGATGCCGAGTAAGATTCCACAAGACAAATATGCTTGTAAGAACCGAAACCGATACCGAAACGGCAGTAACCGTTCCAGATCCAGTTACGTGTGTGGCTATCCTCCCAGTTCTTGATCGAAAGAGGCACGCGGTTAAAGAACATATTGCCCGCCAGATTCTTGTTTGCCTCGCTCGACATCAGAATGATGGGGTAGGTCTGCTTCTTCTCGTCATCGGCAAGCTCATACTGCCAGGTAGGAAGCACCACAAGATTCCAGTTGCCGTAGTGGATGTTGATGCCGTTCGTCGTTGTGGTGGCATCGTAGGGCGAGCCAAGCACCTGCTTCACATACTTTTCAAGAATGGGAAGGTTGCCGGGAATGATCACCGTATCTGCCACATAGCCAAGCACCTCGCCGTTTTCGTCCTTCATGTTGCGAATCTTCGCAGCGCCCTTGGTGATCGCATCCTCCACGTCGGCAAGCGTCAGAAGCGCATCGGCGTCCTTGTAGCGGTTCAGTCCAAAGAGGTTCGACTGCTCGCCCTCACCGTGACCCGAGGCGGCACCGTATTTGTGGTCGGTCGCAAAAAGAGCCTTGCCGTCTGCGGTAGCAAGATCCACAGTTGCCTTGTTAAAAGTCATCGAAGTGCTCTTGCCGCTTGCAATCGCAGCTTCGGCAATCTTGTTCATGGTGAGATAATACGCTCTCACAAAATTCTGCGCGCGTCTTTTCGCATCAGAGCCAATGCCACACACGCTGTCATCCATCATCTGCTTGGTGATGGTAAATTCCTTCATAAAAGGAATATGCTCAATAAATTTGCGGTAGGTCTCCACGCTTGCATCAGCCTCAGCAGCACTGCCCTCGGGTGTTGCGGTAAAGGTAGAAAACTCATCCTGATACTGAATCGTTTCGCCGTAGCGAAGCGAGCGTTCAATGTTAAACAGCCATTCAAGCGCACCGCCCTTTGCTTTCAGCGCATCGCTTTCGGCTTCAATCAGCATTTTCAAAGGGGTTGCGAGTCTTGCAATCTTCGAATCATTCTGATGATTCGATTCGGAATAAATAAAAGCCATAGTATATATCCTTTCAAATTCAATTAGAATATCCCATAGTGGGATAGTTTACTGCCCTTTTGCCACGCGGCGCCAGAGCTTTTCAATCTTTTCGGCGGAATACTCCTCACCGAGAAGATCACGTGCCAGTACCATATCCTCGTTCGAGATGCGGTTCGAAACAGCAAGCGTTGCGGGTGCGCCCGAAACCAAATGCGCCTTCGACGCTCTGCCGCCATCTTCCCTCGGCGTTTTCTGTCTTTCCCAGCCCGCCGCTGCAAAGGCTTCCTGCTCCGAAAGCCCCTTGGCACGTAAATCGAGAAATCTGCGGTAGATCGGGCTTTCTCCAATCTGTACCCCGGTTTCCAGCGTAGCAAACGCCAACGCATCGGCAAGCGCGCTTTCTGCGGCAAGACATTTCGCCTGCCAATCAATCTCTTCACGCACTTCTGCTTCGGCATCTGCCGCATCGCCTGCTGTCTCTTCCGGGAGAGATTCGTTTTCTTTCACGTTAGTTGTTTCCATGTCATCATCCTTTCTGTTTTGGCAAAGGCAAGAGTCGCCCTATCGACGAAAACACAAACAGTCATAAGGTGACATCCTTTCGATGGTGCCTCTTGCCTTTCATCCTTCAGTCGGTCATTTGCCATCTTTCAAGCTCCTTGGCAAAATAGGAACGGTTGTCTTTGGCGCCGGGGTAACCGCAATACTCTTGCGCCTGCCAATACTTGGCAAGCGCCTCTGCCTTGCCCACCTCGCCGAAACAGCCTTCCTTGTAGTTGGTCAGATTTTGTTTCCACAGCGCCTCTCTTTCGTCCTTGTCCGGCTTTTCGGATGCCACCGAGAAGAGATACGCATCGTCGTACACATACGCATCCAAGAGACTGTCATAAGCCAAAAAGTCGTAACGGCAAAACGCGTCGCTTTCGATTTTACCGTAGCCGTCGCGGTAAACAAGCGTGCGCGGCTCGTCGGCATAGGCAAGAAAGAGTTCAAAGATCAAGCGGTCCATGTCCGCGTAAGCGGCGTTTTTCATCACACGCTTGGATATCAAGCGACCCTCCGAGCGATCCACCTGAATCTGTCTTGCTTTGCCCGATTGCGTCGTCAGATCATCGCCGCCCACAAAGGCATCGGTGATGCCAAGAATGCGCTTGGCATCCTTGTAAAGCGCATCTAAGTAGCTGAGATCCTGCTCAATGTTGGGCGTAGTATCCAAAACCCCAAAGCGCGATGCCGTCTCACCCGGGCGAAGATTCAACACCTTGCCGCCCACTGAGTTGTCATAACGGAATTGACAGTCATCAGGCTTGTACGGGAACACACCCGACATCATCATCTTCTCGTGTACGCGCGAGAGGACCTTGTTGATCTCAAGCTGCTGCGGACGAATCACAAGACAGTCCGATTCGCCAAGGCAGCTCGATTCCCCCGAAACGTTCTTTCGAATCACGATCGGAAAATGCTTCGGATGATAGTAACGAATCCGCGTTCCCTTCGGAATCTCCTTGCCGTCTGAGCAAAGAAGCGTTTCTTTGCTGATCTCATACGCCTCACTCACCAAAGAAAACTGCGCGTCCTCGCCGCAGGTACAAACCGTTTCATCCTGCAAACATTTGAGACAGCGCTTGACTTTTCTCGCATAGTAATCGTCAATATCCGAAAGAATCACATCTCCCGACCAGATAAAGCGCGAAACAAGCCCCGCTTCGTTTTTGTAAAAACACACCACCATCGAAAGCGTGCCGTTTTCTTCAAAACCCGCCGCAAGACGCGCCTTTTCCGCCGCTGTCAGAGAAAATCGGCGGCAGATCTCCTCGGCAGTCGTATCAAACGCCAAAAAGCAATACTCCATATCGTCAATCTGCAAAATACCGGGCTGCCCCACAAAATTTCTCGGAGAAATCCCGGTCACACGCACCGAGCCCACCTCGCCGAAACGGGTCAGAAGATCGTCCCACTCAATCAAAAAAACCGATCCTCCGTAAATGTAGGTGTAACGCTCGTCCATGTCGTTCAGTCTTTCAAAAGGAAGCCGTTCGCGAATCGAACGCAGAAGCGCCTCCACGCGTTTGGCATTCTTTTCCTTCACGTAACTTGCGTCAGGCGCTTGCACGGAAGGATGCGGAATGTCGGTGGAAATCTGGCTTTCCACAAGCTCATAGGTAATGTTGCGTACCGTTTCGGTAGGGCGTCCTCCATCGGTATCGCCGCTGCCGCGGTATTGGGCATACGCCTTGTCAAGCTGCCGGTAAAGATCAGCCTGCTGTTCCAAGGCGGTGCGGTAAAGACCGTCAAAAAATGCCACTTTGTTGTCCGAAACTTTCAAAATCTCAACTCTCTGCCTTTCTTTGTATTGGGAAGTTTGATACAGGGCTTCCCTACCCCTTTTGTGGCGTTATGTTTCAATGTGCCATCGTTTTTCAAGACGGCGCTTTTCTTCCTCACTCGCCGCAAGATAGTCCTCCCACATATCCTCGCGTAGGTGTCGAGTAGATGCCGCAGGCGCTTTTTCGGGCGCTTTGTACCACCAAACTGCAAAATAGCGCAGCGCATCCGGTGCGTGTGTCACCTCGTGCGGCTCGCGGGCGGCATCACACGGATTTTTTTCATCCACAAGAATTGTCTGTAAGGAGCGAATCAGGTGGCGGCAGCTCGCAAAAATGCGAAGCCGCGGCAACATCTCTCCACTCCCGACCACGCGACTTTTCAGAAGCTCTTTGAGATACAGCCAGCCTGTCTCGCGGTTGTTCGAGCTTTTCACCAAACGAATGCCGTTCTCTTCAAACCCCACCGCTTGGCTCTTGCCCGATGTCAACTCTCTGGCAAAAAGGTCGGGCGGTGCAAGACGCGCCCTGGGCAGCTTCCAATCCTCCCCGTTGTAGCCGTCAGCCTTGTGAATGAGATCAGCCGCCTCCGAGACCACAAGTCCGGGTTTGTAGATTTCGTGAAACACATAGCAGTTCTTCTCCGCGTCCACGGCAATCTTGTAATGCGCCAACATATCAAGTCCGTAGTCCATCGAAGAATAGATCTGCCAGTCTCTCGGAATCACAAAAGGCTCGATCACATGACGGGAAAGATCAAACTCATGGAAGAATCTGCCGCCCACGTCGGCAAGTGCCTCCTCGGCAGAGCGCGGATATTCCTGCAAAACCTTCTCACCGAGATCGCGCTTTGTCTTTTCGTACCAAGCGGATGAGCGCCGCGGGTCGGCAAACACCGAAATAAAGATCTTCTTAAAGTTGTTCTCACCCGTCCAAAGCTCCTCAAACAGCGTACCGCGCTTGATGGTGGAAATGCCAATCACCTTTCCGCCGGTCGGGCGGTTGATCGTCGGATACGCCGAGGTCCATATCTCTCTGGCAAACGCCTGAAACGCCCATTCATCGATCAGAAGAATGTTCGCCGTAAAGGAACGCCCCGCACTGCGGGAGGCGGCAAAGCTGGTAAAACGGCTTTTCTTGCCTTGCGCGTACAAAACCACCTCCGACTTTTTCACTTCAAAATATACACCGCCGCCCAAAAGAAGCGCCGGCATACTTTGAAGAATCATACCAAACCGCCGCACGAGCTCGTCCGCGTCGTTTTTGCTTTTCGAAAGCGCAATCACCGTATGCCCGGGATGATAGATCAAATCGTGCGCGCAGTACATCAGCGCCACCCAGGTGATGCCGATCTGACGCGCCTTCAAAAACAGATTCAAACGATTGTCGCGAATCGATAAAAACGCATCCTCCTGCGCTTTCCACGGGTGAAACCGAACGATAACCTCGGGGGAATCTTTGTCCTCAAAAAAACAGTAGTTTTTCACAAAGTACAAAAGATCCTCCCGCGCATGGTCAAACTCCGCTTGGCGAAGACTTTGCAAAATATCAGTGATAGCCGTCAAGCCCAAGCCTTTTTGCCAGATTCTCCATCAGAGCACGGTCGGCATCCGAAATGCCATTGGAAGTATCCGCTTTTTCCGGCAAGGATGTACGCCCCATGCCAAAGTCGCTGGATAAAATGAATTTGGCAGCACTCACGTTCACACTGCCGCTGAGAGCCGCGTCCATCAAAAGCTGTCGCAATAACGCCTCCGCGTCCTCGCAGGCTTTTTCAAAATCGGGATGCTCCCTGCGCCACTTTTCAATCTGCGAGATCGGAACACCGATCGAATCGGCAAACGAAACAAACGAGGGCGCGCCCACAATGTTTCCTTTTTTGTTCCTTCGCATCTCTGAAAAATGCGCCATCACGTCGTCACAGTATTTTTTTCGGTAGACCGTCGCCATATCACTCCCCCTTTCTCCCTGTATCGCACCCAACAAAAGACGCCACCGCTTCCATCGGGTACGCCTTATCCTAACACCCGTAATACTCAAAAAAATCATACCCTTACAAAAAACAAAAAACCTTGCGATCATGCAAGGTGCAGATTGAAGACAGAATTACCGAAAGGAGACTTTTTTTACTTCTATATAATCAAGAAAAACCAAACGTGCGCTCCCACCCCATAGAAAAAAACCGATACGGAAACAAATCCATATCGGCTTTTTGCTGTGTTTTATCAAATTCTACTCATCAAACGAATCGCTGTCACACGCTTCGTCCGTATCAGGTTCAACAGAATTCTCCAAAGTCTCTTCCGACTCACCTTCTGTTTCTTCCTCAGCTTCTTCGTCTTCCTCGTCTTC
>JAFXJX010000022.1 GCA_017532025.1 Clostridia bacterium
ATGTAGTTGTACTTTGTATAGGTGCTGCGGTATTTCTTTTGCGCATCCTTTACAAGTCCGATCACACCGTACTCTGTCTCAAATGGCTCTTTTTCAATAAATTCGTAAGGAGCACTTGCAAAACCAACTCTGATGAAGATTGCAACGGCAATCGCAACAATCGGAAACATCGCTACCAAACCGATCCCGCAGGCAGATTCTTCTGATAAGAAGAAAGCGGGGTTCTCGCTTGCAACGCCAAGCAGGAGCAATGGGAATATTGAAACAATACACAACATCGTTGCTATTGCGATGCGCTTGGCGGCACTCTTTCGCAGTTCCAGGTATTCATTGGCTTCTGCCAAAGTTATCTTTCGTATACCGGGATTGGAAATTCCGTCAGTATAATCTTCATTTTCAATTTCGTCCTTGAGTAAGTAATCGGTTGTCACACCAAACAGTTCACCGAGCTTAAGGATTTTCTCTAAATCGGGAATCGTCTGTGCACCCTCCCATTTTGATACCGCCTGTCGGGACACGTTCATTTTTTCAGCCAGTTCTTCTTGAGACCAGCCATTCTTTTTCCTTAGTCTGATTAGTTTATCAGCTAAAATCATCTCTTTTTACCTCCACTTGATAATTCGGTCAGCTTCTCGCCATCCGTTACACCAAGTATAGCTTTTTGGGCGGTTACACTCCACCAAACGACGGCTTGAAATTCGTCAACCGGCGGTTGCTTTGAATGTTTTCATATCGGAAAAACCTACAACCTGATTATAGGAGAAAAATTCTTCCATAGCAGATTTCTCCTTACAGTTTCAGCACCGCATCAAGGCAAAGTGTCAGCGCATACTCGTATGCGTTGCCACCCCAATTTCGCTCGTCGTATTTGTCCACGTCGGCAAGGCTGTCTGCGGTATAGAGTATCATTCCCCAAGTTGCACTTCTGAAGGCGGAAACTGCGGCGAGAGCCGAACACTCCATTTCAACGACGGAGCAGCCTTCGCTCTTTCGGTAGGCGACCTTTTCCTTGGTTTCACGGAAGAATCCTTCGGTTGACCAAGTGATGACCTCTTGATATTTCATTCTATGTTCAAGTACGGTTTCTTCAATTGCTTTTCTCGCTCTTTTGCTAATCTCCATAAAACGTGAAGGTGGCGCATAGTGATAAGATGTACCTTCGTCACGCAGAGCCTTGTTCGGTACAAGGAACGTGCTTTCGTGGAACTTTTCAAGCGCACCGCAAGAGCCTGCGGAGATGATCTCACGCACACCGTAGCCAATCAGCCAATCAAGTATCTGTGCCGCAGGTGCAGCTCCCACGGGAGCTTGGCAGAGTACGATTTCTTCACCTTTGTATTTCGTTATGTAAATCGGGTAAAGCTTCGTTACGCTGACGAACTCAGATACTTTCCGTGTTTCCGTCTTGTTTGCATATTCGTCGATATACCCGCCGAGGAAAGCAAAAACGCATTTCTTCGGGAGCTTCAAATCTATTCTTTCGTGAGTGGGGTTGATGACCGCTGTTTGCTCGGTATCAAACTCCAATATTGGTATTTCGTTTTTTATAATGCTCATTTGATATTTCTCCAATCGCCATCAAGCATACCATAAAAGTCTCAAATTTGGCTATTTTCTAATCACATAAATATATCGTGCCATTTTTTCTTTGAATTGTTCAAACGATTCGTTGATGTATTCCGTTTGACCAATCAGAATATCAAACCATTGTCCATGTCCTTCTGCTTCAAACATCGCTTGGTGTTTCATTGCAGATTCTCGCTTAGTTTTAAGCAATTTGTAGGTTTGTTTTGTTATATCCGTGACTTCATATGTCATACTATTTTCCTTCAATGCCTTTGCCAACATCGTGGTATGAGCATTTGGGGTTTTCGGTATGACATCACCCTCTTGGTACCCAACAAAAAACACACCATCTTTTTTCAGCCATTTTCTTACTTGAGCCACAAAGGCTGTCATATCTGTGGCAAAATAAAGTGTGTCCATGGAAATAATCACA
>JAFXJX010000023.1 GCA_017532025.1 Clostridia bacterium
AATCTTTTACACAATTCGAGACAATAAACCAAAATTATACAACCACAAAAATCAATCATACCTAGCAAGAGTTGAGAAAAACGGTTTGTGTGCGTGAACAAAAAGAGGAACATCTGAAGATGTTCCTTGCAAAATTTCGGCAGGATTCTGAACCTCGGTTTGCGTGCTCATTCACTATATTTGTTTATTCTCCATTCGCAAACCTTGGTATTTGCAAGGCAAATACAAGGTTCAAAATCGGTTTGTGTGCGGGAACAAAAAGAGGAACGTCGGATGACGTTCCTCTTTTTGTTGGCGCGCCCGGCAGGATTCGAACCTGCGACCTACCGGTTCGTAGCCGGGCACTCTATCCACTGAGCTACGGGCGCATACCATATTGATTTCGTACTTGCTGATTGTATCACACTATTTCGGTTTTGTCAAGTTCTTTTTGCAAAAAAGTTCAAAAAATTTTATCCTCCCCAAAAGAGAGTACTCTTGGGGAGGATTGCTTCATTCTGCTTTGTGTTTCTTCTTCTCTGCACGGTGACGTATGTGATGCCATGCAAACACAATCAACACCGTACCCACAACGGTAATCGCAAGAATCACGATAAGGTAAACCGCCGTGGTATCCACCGTACCGGTTTCAAGGTTGTATTTCGCCGCTTCTTCTGCTGCAAGAAGATTATCTGAAACATCAAGTAACAAGTTTTCACAGGAAACAAATGCCTCTTCGCCAAAATCGGTCACACTTGCCGGAATATACAGACGTCCGAGATTGATGCAACGGTAAAAGGCTCTTGCGCCGATTGTTTTCAGCGTTTTGGGAAATTCAATATCTTCAAGCTGGGTACACTCGGCAAACGCACCGTCACCAATTGTAACAAGCTTGGAAGAAAGCTCCACTTCTTCGAGATTGGGCGCACCGAAGAAGGCTTCTTTTTCAATCACCGTTACAGTACTTGGGATCTTCACCTTCTCGAGTCGGCTGTAAGTGCTGCCAAACGAGCCTTCCGCAATGGCAATCACCTTATGACCGTCCTTATCTGTTGAGGGAATGTTCAGCGTGGTTGGATTGCCCGTGTAGCCTGTCACCTTGACACATCCGTTTTCATCAGGCTCGCTGAAGGTGAACCCCGCGTGTGTATTATCGGGAAACTCAAAAAAGACAAGCGCGAATATGATCACCACAAGCGCCACTGCCACCCCCAATAATATTCTGACTCTTTTTTCACCGGGTTTTGCCATCTCGCCAAACACCTCTCTTCCGAAGTTTTTCTTATTATAACAAGAATCACAAAAAAAGTAAAGCCTTTTTTTGAAAAAAACCGATAAAAAACACCTATCCAACACACACTATCACAGAAAAAAACAAGCAAAGGAGCTAACCGTGCCCTTTTTGACAAACAATTACACAGAAAACCAAACTCTGCTTGAAAACGCCATTGGATTCGGCAAATGCTTCGACTGCAAAAAGAGAGAACTCACAGTCGGCGGCAAAAAAGCCATGCTGTATTTTATCTCTACCCTCTCAAGTGACGCGCTTCTCGGCGACCTTGTGCACCGCTACCAAAGCCTTCCAAGCTTTTCCGATACGCTCACCGTACCACTGCTCTTTTCCAAACTCGTTCCTTACGGTGACGCCGTTGCTGAAACCGATATTGATACCCTCTCCCGCATGATTCTGGCAGGCGCTTCGGTTCTTCTCGTTGAAAACTTAAACACCGCCGTGATCACCGACACCCGTTCTCTTCCCTCGCGCTCCGCCGAAGAGCCTGACAACGATCGTGTGCTATACGGCGCGCGCGACGGCTTCACCGAGATTTTGAAAAACAATGTCGCCCTGCTCCGCCGCCGTGTACGCTCAAATTCGCTCGTCATATACCGCATTACAGTAGGAAGCGTCAGCAAAACCGACATTGCTCTTTGCTATGACGAATCGCTTGCCGACCCTGCTTATGTTGAAAACATCAAGCAAAAGCTCGAATCGATTCAAGTGGATGCCCTCACCGTCGGTCCGCAATCACTTGCCGAATGCCTCATCAAACGCCGATGGTTCAACATCTTCCCCAAATTTCGCTACACCGAGCGCCCCGATACCGCTACCGCCACACTCATGGAAGGCAGTCTCGTCATTCTTTGCGATACCGCACCGCAAGCCATGCTGCTTCCTACCTCGATTTTTGATTTCACTCAAGAAAGCGACGATTATTATTTCCCACCCCTCATCGGCAGTTATCAGCGCTTGGTGCGGATGATGATTTTCTTCGTCACGCTCTTTTTTTCCCCTCTTTGGTATATGCTTGTCACGCATCCCTCTCTCATTCCGTCATGGCTTGAGTTCATCCGCGTAGACGGCAAGCCGGCACTCCCCATCTTTTTTCAAATTCTCATTGTGGAATTGCTGCTTGACGGGTTGCGTCTTGCTTCCCTAAACACCCCCTCTACACTCGGCAGCTCGCTTTCGGTGGTGGCAGGTTTAATTCTGGGTGATTTCGCGGTAGATGTGGGATGGTTTATTCCCGAGGTCATTCTCTATATGGCGTTTGTGGCGATCTCCAATTTCTCACAGCCTTCCTTTGAGCTCGGCTACGCTTTCAAGTTTATGCGTATCATGCTACTGATCATGGTTGGCTTCTTTGGCATTGTGGGCTTTGTGGTCGGCACGGTCTTGATCATCGTCATCATTGCCTCCAACAAATCAGTGGACGGTAGCCGAAGCTATCTCTATCCGCTTTTCCCCTTTAACGGAAAAGCCCTGCTCCGCCATATCTTTCGCTTTAAGCTGACACCCGACAATCAAAAAAAGAAGAAAAAATAACAAAAAGACGGTTCACAAAGAACCGTCTTCTATGTTTTTACTGCTGATCGAACAGCATGAATTCGTACAGTCTGACCGTACCAACGTTAGCACCCGAGTCGGTGGTAAAGATACGAAGCTTGACATAACGTGCCGTGGTATCGCCAATGCTCACCGAGGCAATGTCTGCCTTGTTGCCGCTCTGATAGTCAACAGATGTCCATGTCTTGCCATCATCGGAAACAAAAAGTTCCCATTCGGAGGTATTGTTGATCTTGTTGTTGCTGTTAGCGCCGGCATTCACAAGCGTGTAGGTATCGAACTTCTTGGCCTCACCGAGGTCAATCACAACTTCGTGCTTGTAGCCGCCAAGCTCGTACTTATAATCATCGGTCACTTTAGCGCCTTGCCACAGAGTTTCCAAATCGCCGTCGAACAGGTTCGCAACGGGATATCTTGTACCTCCCTTAGCGGATACCGAAACAACGGTTGCACCCTTGGCAATGTTAGTGCCTTCAATGACAGGAGTTTCAAGCACGGGAGCAGTCTTGTCGCCCTTGGCAACAGGCTTGTTCATGGGATATTCGGGGTTGGGAATGTTGGGGATATCTTCAGTGAGGAAGTTGTCTTTGTAATCGGCAAAACCGTCGCATCTCCAAGTGCCTTCCTGAATTTCTTTAGCAAAGAGAAGGCGGAGATCTTCCATACAGCTGTAACCTGTAACAGATTTGATGGTCTTATTAAACAGATTGTCAACATCCTTAGGATGGTCATAAAGCAGAACGTCGGACGCCTTGATTACCCTGTTGATCGTGTCGATCAGACCGTAGGTGATTGTGCCGTCGTTATTCTTGACAGTAGGCCACATGTAGTCCAAATACGCACCGAACAGATTATGGCTGTGATTTGCGTATCCGTTCAGCTTTTCGCCCCATTCGTAGATACTCTTATCGTTTTCGTAATCATGGAATCTCACAAACTTAGTGGAATAACCCCAGTGGAAGTAACGGTAACGAATGTAGTCTGCCATAAATTCGGTCCACCAGGAATCCGATTCATATGCCATCTTATTGCCGTACTGCTGGACCGCGTGACCAAGCTCGTGCGCGAAGAAGCCGATATCGTAAGGCGCACTGTTAGCCCAGGCTGTCTGAACTGCGATCAAAGTACCTGCATTGTAGGCTATGGCTTCCGAGTTCTTGTCTGCCTTAAAGGTGATGGTCATGGGAACGTTGGGGTCATCAAGACCGAAACGCTCGTAAATTCTAGGATATACGTTGTAGAAAAGCTCAACCAGGTCATCAACGTAATCTTTTCTTTCGATCAGTTCCCAGTCACCCTCAATCTTCAGTCTGAAGGGGCTTTCGTACTTCATGGGTGTGATTACCAAAGGAATCGACACAAGAGGATCGGAGGATATACCGTCAACGCTGATATTGATATACATGGTGCTGCCGGCGGAATAAGGAACCTGACACTTGGCAACGCCTGTATAAATGCCGTCTTTTTCGGTTACGTAAATACCGGTCTGCTTATAAGCAGCCGTGGAAGCCGCACCGCCCTCTTCTGCAGTAATGGTGGTAACAAAGTTGATCGGAAGGTTGGAGTTAAAGTCAAACATCAGATACGTACCCGCTTTTGCGGTAACGTGTATCCAGGAGGACTGAATCTCAATGGCAAGCTCGTGCACTTCGATATCAACCTTTTTGCTTGTTTTGTCTTCGGTAACAATCATACCGACCGTGCCAAGCTTTCTCACTTCGGTATTGGAAGCTTCGGTCTTTTCACCGGCAGCGTTGACAAGAACATAGTTCTTATTATAACCGCCGTACTTGGTGTTAATCTGAGTGACGGCAGACATACCTGTACCGATCACGTTGAACTTGGATGTGTCAATTTCAGGCTTGACCCATTCTTTGCCATTCAGAACAACGGTGTAGTCTTCAGCAACAAGTTTCTCCCCTTTGGGCGCGGTGGTAACAACTGGTGCATCAGGCGTGGTGACTGTGGATTTGGTGGTAGTTGTGGGGATTGTACCCTCAGTCTGCATGGGTGTGGTAACCGCAGGCACTTCAGTGGTATCTCGGGTGGTTGTTTTGGCAGGTACATCGGAGCCGCAAGCAACAACGAACACAGCAACCAACAGAAGCAGGAGCAAAACAAGTGTTTTTTTCATGTCATAATCCTTTCTTTCTTAAATTGAATTACCATTATTATATCACAGAGTCAGCTTCCTTTCAAGAACTTTTTTCAAATTCAGCCATATTGAACAATAAAACAGCAGACGGTTCAAAAGAACCGTCTGCCAAAACAGTATTGATGCAATTACTGCTGATCGAACAGCATGAATTCGTACAGTCTGACCGTACCAACGTTAGCACCCGAGTCGGTGGTAAAGATACGAAGCTTGACATAACGTGCCGTGGTATCGCCAATGCTCACCGAGGCAAT
>JAFXJX010000024.1 GCA_017532025.1 Clostridia bacterium
GGCTCTTTTTTGGTTGTACCCGCCCGTGTCATCCTGAGCGGCGCGAAGCAAAGCCGAACTGCTCAGCAGTGCCGAACGAAGTGAAGGCAGGATCTCGGGCGGGTGCTCGAACTTTCGTAGATCCCGCGCTGCGCACGCCCTCCTTAGGTCGTGGTTCCTCGCTCAGGATGACACAGGGGGGATTTTGTCAATTCGTGGAAGGCGAAAGACCTTGACAGTTTTGCGTATGAGATGTATAATACAGATATAAGGACTTGCTTTCTTTGAAAGAAAGCGGAAGGGCAGGCATGATTATGGCATACAAAATCATTGAAAAAGACCCCTGGCTGGCACCCTACGAAAAGGACATCGCTTTACGCGAGACACTTCTGAACAAAACCAAGAAAAGACTGCTTGGCAAGGCGAAGCCCACCAAAAAAGATCTTTTGGATTTTGCCAACGGACATGAATACTTCGGTTTTCATCCAATCGAGGGCGGTTTTGTCTATCGCGAATGGGCGCCCGGGGCGGACGCCATGTATCTCACGGGTGATTTCTGCGAATGGGATATCACCGCTTGCTCGATGACGAGAAAAGAAAACGGCGTGTTTGAGATCACCCTTCAAGGGGAGAACGCGCCCAAAGTGGGCGATTTTGTGCAAGCAGTGATCTTGCGTGGCGGCGAATATTTGCGCCGTGTGCCGTCCTATGCCACGAGAGTGGTGCAAGACAGCAAGACTTACCTTTGGTGCGCACAGCTTGAAGATACGCTCTCACCCTACGCTTGGCGTGATGCGGACTTTGTTCCTACCAAAACGCCCTTGATCTACGAATGCCACATCGGCATGGCGCAGGACAAATACGGCGTTGGCACGTATGAAGAATTTCGCCTGAACATTCTGCCGCGCGTGAAAGAGCTTGGCTACAATACCATTCAGATCATGGCAATCATGGAGCATCCTTACTACGGCTCGTTTGGCTATCAGGTCTCGAACTTTTTTGCACCTTCTTCGCGCTACGGCAAGAGTGAGGATCTCAAGCGTCTGATCGACACAGCACATTCGATGGGCATTACGGTGCTGCTTGACGTGGTGCATTCGCACGCGGTGAAGAACGTGGGCGAGGGACTCAATCTCTTTGACGGCACCGAATACCAATACTTCCGTGAGGGGGCAAGAGGGTATCATCCTGCGTGGGATACCAAGCTGTTTGACTACGGCAAGAGCGAAGTTTTGCATTTTCTGCTTTCCAACTTAAAATATTGGATGGATATTTTCCATTTCGACGGCTTTCGTTTTGACGGCGTGACCTCGATGCTGTATCACAATCACGGTCTTGGCGAGGCGTTTACCAACTACGGTATGTATTTTTCGCAGAATACCGACACCGAGGCTGTCACCTACCTGCAGCTTGCCAACGAGCTTGTGCATACCGTCAATCCGCGTGCTTTGACAGTGGCGGAGGATATGTCAGGTATGCCGGGTATGTGCCTTCCCATCAAAGAGGGAGGTATTGGTTTTGACTACCGTCTTGCGATGGGTGTGCCTGATTTTTGGATCAAGCTGTTAAAAGAAGTGCGCGACGAAAATTGGGATGTGGGTCACATCTACCACGAGCTGACCAACCGCCGTGCGGGCGAAAAGACGATTGGTTATGCCGAATCGCATGACCAAGCGCTTGTGGGTGACAAGACCATCATGTTCCGTTTGTGTGATGCTGAAATGTACTCGGCAATGGGTAAGAATACCGAGAGTCTTGTAATCGACCGCGGTATGGCGCTGCATAAGATGATTCGCCTGATCACTGCTTCCTTGGCGGGTGAGGGTTACCTTAACTTCATGGGCAACGAATTCGGTCACCCCGAATGGATCGATTTTCCGCGCGAGGGCAACGGTTGGAGCTACCACTACTGCCGCCGTCAATGGCATCTTTGTGATGATGATTCCTTGCGTTTCGGTCAGTTGTTTGATTTTGACAAAGAGATGATCACGCTCTTGCAAAAGAAGCGTTTGTTTGAAAAATCGGCGCGGCAGATTCTGTGTAACGGAAACGACAAGGTGTTGATCTACGAAAAGGGAGACCTTTTGTTTGCCTTCAATTTCCACCCCGAGCAGTCGTATGAGGGATATTTCATACCGCTTCGCGAGTTTGCCGATTATCAGGTGCTGTTTTCAACCGATGACTGTGAGTTTGGCGGCAAGGGCAGAGTGGACAAGGCTTACCGCTATCACGGCTCGGGACAGAAGGATCGCGGACTTGGTTTTTATTGCTATCTGCCCGCGCGCACAGCTTTGGTGTTTGGTAAAAAGAAACCAAAATGCAAGAAATGAGGAATGATAGATGGAAAATATTGTTTTGAAGGTGCTTGAAGAAAGACGCAGCGTGAGAAGCTATTCAACAAAGCAGGTAGAAAAAGAAGCGCTTGATGCGATTCTGCGTGCCGGCACCTATGCCGCCACCGGCATGAACCGCCAATCGCCGATCATTGTGGCAGTTCAAGATGCCGAAACGGTGAACATGCTCAGCGCGATGAATGCCGCTGTGATGGGCAGAGAGGGAAGTGATCCCTTTTACGGCGCACCGACGGTTGTTGTGGTGCTTGCCGATCCGACTGTTCGCACCTATGTGGAGGACGGCTCGCTTGTGATTGGCAACATGATGAATGCCGCCTTTTCGCTGGGTGTGGATTCCTGCTGGATTCACCGCGCCAAAGAGGTGTTTGCGACCGATGAGGGCAAAGCACTTCTCAAGAAATGGGGCATTGCCGGCGAGTACGTTGGCATTGGCAATCTCATTCTTGGCTACCGCGAGGGCGATCTTCCTGCGGTCAGACCGAGAAAAGACAATTATATTTATTACGTGTAAAACAAAAAACACCCGAATCATGCGATTCGGGTGTTTTGATTTTTAATTACATACGAACCTTGCCTTCAGCCACTTTTCTGTCGATGAAAGCGTGGATGCGGTTGGCGGGGTTCAGAATGGTGCTGATCGATTCGTCGTGGTTGAGAGTGTCAATCATCAGCGAAACGTACTTGCACATATTGACCTCGCAGTACCAAGGTCTTTCGAGGAGCTCCGCAGGGCGGTAGATCAGGTTAGTGGTGAAGATCTTGTCGATCAAGCCGTCTTCATACGCCTTGTCCATAATTTCAAGACCGTTGCAGAAGAGACCGAAGGTGGCGAATACAAAGATGCGGTTGGCGCCTTTGGCCTTGAGCTTCTGTGCCACTTCGATGATTGAGCCGCCGGAGGAGATCATATCGTCAACCACGATAATGTCTTTGCCCTCTACGCTCTGACCGAGGTATTCGTGTGCCTCGATCGGGTTCTTACCGTCGATGATGACAGAGTAGTTGCGGCGCTTATAGAACATACCGAGGTCAAGCTTGAGTACCGAAGAATAGTAAATACAACGGTTCATGCCGCCCTCGTCGGGAGAAACGACTGCGATGTCGTTGCGGTTAAGAGAAAGACCGGGTATGTTTTTCACGAGTGCCTTGATCATCTGATAGGTGCAACGTACGTTTTCAAAGCCGCTGAGCGGAATGGCGTTCTGGACTCTGGCGTCGTGAGCGTCGAATGTGATGATGTTTTCAACACCCATATTCACAAGCTCTTGAAGTGCAAGTGCGCAGTCGAGCGATTCTCTGCTCGAACGTTTGTGCTGTCTGCCCTCGTAAAGCATGGGCATGATAACCGAAATTCTTCTTGCTTTGCCTGCGATAGCGGCAATGATACGCTTCAGATCCTGAAAATGATCGTCGGGGCTCATGGGTACGATTCTTTCGTACATCTTGTAGGTAACACCGTAGTTAAAGCAATCGGATACGATGAAAACGTCGTGACCACGCATGGATTGGTGCAATGCACCTTTGGCTTCGCCACTTCCGAAACGGGGGCAATCCGCCTCTACCACGAAGCTATGAACGGAGCTTCTCCACTCCATCAGATAACGGTCAACCTGCTTTGTGAATTCCTCACAGCCACGCATACCGATTACGCTCAGTTCCCCAAAAAGTTCGCTGCTCATTGTTTCCTCCCAATGTATGTAAGTTTCTTAGAAGACTATGCCACAAGAAATAGTGTACCACAAAAAACGATTTTTGTGAAGTCTTTTCGACAAAATTACTGTAAAAATTACTGTAAAATAATTTTGATTGAGAAAGGGAATATGTAGGCGTTTTATACAAAAGTGAGAAGGTCAGTTTGCCAAAGAATCGGGGATCAGGGTGATCTCGTTCTTGATGGTTTTCAGAATGATGTAGGTCTTGGTTGCCTTAACCCCTTCAAATCCTCTGACCATGCGGTAAAGCGATTCCAGACCTTCGGAGGAATCGATCAGGATCTTGAGAACAAAATCATAATCGCCTGCAACGCCGTAGCAGGAAATGATATTGGGGTTGGAGGAAACAAAATTGATGAAGGAATCGATGTGGCGAGGATGGTCGATGCCGACTTCCATGACGGCGGAAATGTCGTTACCGATCTTTTTCTGGTTGACAATCAAGGTGTACTGATCGATGATGCCGCTCTGTTCGAGCTTTTTGATGCGCTCCGTGACAGCTGAAATGGAAAGGTCGATTTCGTCTGCGATGGCGGAGGCTTTGGTTCTTGCGTTTGTTTTGAGAATGTTGAGAATTTTCAGATCGATGATATCCATACCTTAATATATCCTTTCTTTTTGAGGGGAAATTTTCCCCAAAATCTACTAATTTAACATGAAGATCACTTCATGGGGCGGATGATGCCCATGGGCGTTTGCTGGCAGTCTTGACCCAAGGGGTTGTCCTGCAGGATTCGGCGGTACAAATCACGGTCGAGCGCTTTGTCGGATGCGCCGAGAATGACGCCGTCAATATCGTTGATGTCCACAACAAGGCAAGCATTGCCAATCGCTTTGGCAACTTCTTCTGCCACAGTATCCGGCTTTTCGGGACCGAGCACCACATAGGTGTTGTAGGGCGGAATGGTGTTGGGCGTGGGACCGTCAATCGAGCGTGCTTTATAGCCGGCAATCTTGTAAAACCAACCGCGGCGGCGGAACAGCTTGCCGATGGCGGAGCATCCGGCGGCGAACAAAATACGAAATGTGCCGCATTCGCGCAGTGCCATTTCCATGGTTTCGGGAATGCCGAGTCCGATGCCGTGCGGGCTTTTGTAAACAAATTTAACAAGGAAGCGGGCAAGACGGCGGGGCTTGATCTCACTCATGGGGATGGCTCTGCCTTGCGAGCAAGCAACTGCTTTTTCGGAAATGAAAAGAATATCACCCTCTTGCAGATAGTTCCCGGCATAGGTTTGGGCAACTTCAACAATGGAATCCTCGCTTGTGATCAGCTTGGTTTTGATCGGAATGCGTTGATAGCTGTTTCCGTTACACTCAATAAGGATGTTTTTGCCCTCGTTTTCGCGCGGTGTTTCTGGTTTCATAAAGTCTCCGTGATGTTATGTTCCGTAAATATTTCGGCAGATGCCCGAAAGCTTGCCGACTGTGTCATAATGTACAGAATGATTATACCACATTTTTTTCTAAAATAAAAGATTTTTTTGAAAATTTCTGAAAAAATTTTTTATTTTTCTTTCCTTGTGTGATTTTTTTGTGAACAAAAAAAGAGAGAGCTGAAAACTCTCTCTTTTTTTATTGTGAAAATTACTTGGTGACAAAGCCTGCTTCGCAGAGTGCTACGTTGTCGCAGGTGATGCCGTCGCCTGCATCGCCAAAGTCGATGCGGATCGATTTTGCGCCTTCGGGAAGGGTGACGTTGATTTGTTCATACTGTCCCTGTCCGAGCTTGGCGGTGGTATAGAGAACTTTGCCGTCCACTGTGATCTTGCAAGTGATGGAAGCCTTGTGGCCGTCACCTGCGTTGTTATATGCCGAGTCGTCGATACCAACCACGCCAACAAAGCTCTTGGCGTTTGCAGGAATGTTATAAACGAGGTAGCCCGCGGCGTTCATACTGATACCGTGACTAAACTTTGTGCCGGTGGAAGCATTGGTACCGCCGAGCGAGAGGGTAGAGTTGTTCATGCTGATATCGTAGTAGATATTGCCGTTCCAACCGCCCTGTGCTTCGGTATGATTGTTACCGATATATACGTCGGGTGTGATAACAGTTACTGTTTTTCTGACGGTGATGTTAATTACCTTGGTAGGAGAAACCTTGTCGCTATCGGTGATGGCAACAGCCTTGACAGTGCCATTTTCGCTGAAGCTGATCGGTGCGGTGTAAGGCGTGGAAGCAGCGGTGGGGTTAGTACCGTCGGTTGTATAGTAGATTTTTGCACCTGCAAGCGTGGGAGTCAGTGTCAGAATCGTTTCGCTGTCATTGTAAGTGATTTCCGCGTCAACGCTGTTGTATGCAACCTTATTGAACTGATAGGAAAGCTCAGTGCCTTTGCCGTCGCCTTCGGTGATGGCGATGCGAAGAAGTGCGCTCTCGGTGAGGGTGATGGTGTCACCGGCTACTATAGCTGTGGTGCTGGTCATAGGATCGCTGCCGTCGATGGTGTACTTGACAACGGCGTCCTTGGAAGCCTTGGTAACGGTGATAGGACCTGTGATCTCGCCGCCGTGCTGGCTGATCTGAAGCTTGGTGATCTGGAAGACGTAGCCGCAGCCAATGTTGAGATTGCCGAGATTCAGAACGGTGTCTTTGGTGACAACCTGCGTGATCTGCTCTTTGGCGGAGGTGGTCTTATCTTTCCATCCGGTGAGGAGGTATTCGCCATCGCCGAGAATCTTGGAAAGCTTAACCGTGACGTCCTTCTTCTGTGTCGATGCGATACCGCCGATATACCAAACGCCGTTCTTTTCCTTGGCAACCGAAACGTAAGAGCCAACGGCACCGTCAAGGAATACGGTTTGATCCCATGTGGTAGGAATCGCGCGGATCATTTCGAGTGCAGGATTGTTGAACATGGTGTTGGGCGCGGTGGCAATGACCATCAAAGGAGAGTCGAGTACCACAAGGGAAGCGATCTGCATTGCGGTGTTGACATCGGGTGTGAAGTCGGCGTGGCCTGCAAGCAGACGGGTGTAATACTGTGCGGTGAAGTATTTTGCCTGTGTTGCGATGTCGTTTCTTGACATATTTTCAAGGCCGCGGATGCCTTCACGGGTGAGTTCGTTGGGGTAGAGCGCATCGTAGCCAACAGGCTTGTGTACGCCGTGGAAGTTTACGATGATCTTGTTTGCAATGCCTTCTTCGAGAGTTGCTTTCTGAATGGCAAGGGTGGTCTTATTGGTTTCGGGATTGAAGAAGTCAAGCTTGATACCCGACATATGGAGCTCGGCAAGCTTTTTCATAACGGTTTTCGCCTGACCGACAGACGAGATCTGGAAGCCGCCGCGCTTAGGAATCGCACACCAAAGGATCTGCTTGACGCCAACATCTTCGCCGAGCAAGCCAAGTTCAAGAAGCTTGTTTTCGTAGTCATCCCAATTGGTGTAGCCTTCGTCGATGATGTTATAGGTGAAGCCGAGCTTGGCGGCATTCAGTGTGTATTCGATCTGCGGTTCAAACGGAACGCCGCGGTCATTGATCCAAGACCATACGCTCTTACCGGGGGTGATGAAATCGAGTTGCTCCTCGGTGTAAGCGGTGGTCTTGCCGTCCATGCCGAGGGCAGTGTGGTAGACGGTGTTGTTGGTGACGATATCGCCGAGGTCTTTTGAATAGTTGATGATACGCCAGCCGGTGACAACATCGTTTGACGAAGTGAAGGGATCAAAGTCTTTGCCGGTTGACCAGGAACGCGTTGTCTTAAAGGTGTTATTCTCACCTGTGGAGACAAAGTTGGTGCCTACATAAGTTTCCGGAACATAGCCTTCCATCAGGGCAACATAGCCTTTGCCGCTCATCAGTTCAATCATCAAAGGACCGGTGAGCTTGTTACCTGCTGTAATGGAGGAATAGGCAGTGCCGGAGATAACAGATTCGTAGCAATCGCTGCTCTGACCGTACCATACCTTCTGAATGTTGTTGACAGAGAAGGTGGTGGCTTCTGCTTTGATCTGACGGCTGGAACCTGTGGAGGGCAGATTATAACGGAATGCCACGCCGTTGTTATACAGCTTGATTTCAATGGTGTAAGTATAGTTGCCGCTTTTCATGGTAACGGTTGCGGCAACGCAATTGTCGGTGAGTGTGGAGAACTTGCCGAGGTGAGAATAGGAAACGTTGAGTTCCTTGGCACTGACCGCTTCAAAGGATGAGCCACCAAAGCCTGCAAGATTGGAGGTGGTGATGCCCATGGCGGATTCGCCGATGATTTCATTTTCACCGCTGACGAGGGTGTAAACGATTGCACCGTCAGCTTTTTTTGTGATGTTCATAACGAGAGATTGATCAAGGCTCTTGACGGTAACACCGCTGTCGGTCTTGACAATATGTTCAGCCTCAACAAAACCTTGGGAAGGCTTGGTGGTTGTGACATCGGGTTGTTTTGGAGTGGTGGTTGCAGGTTTGGACGGGGTGGTTTGTGCAGGCCCCTGTGTGGTTTTGGGTGCTGTTGTTTCAGTGGGCTTGGTTGTGGTGGGCTTATCGTCGCCGCAAGCCGCAAACAGCGTGACCAGCAAAACTGTAAGGATAACGAGCAAAACTGTGGTGAATTTTTTCATAAGGTTCTCCATTCTGTTGTGGTACAACTTTTTTTGCTTTGGAAGTGTATTTCATTATAACACATAATGAGAAAGATTGCAATATTTTTATTGTTTTTTTGGCTATGTTCACTACATTTTTGGTGTTTTGATAAAAAAACCGACGCAGAGTGATCTGCGTCGGTTTCAAGTTTGTGCGAATTATTCGGATTTTTCGGAATCGTTCAGGAATGCAAAGTCGCCTTTGGCAGCTTTCTTAGCTTCTTTGGCTTCCTTCTTGGCAGCCTTCTTGGCAAGGTAAGCTTCAGGGAAGGTAACTTCGGGAGCGTCTTCTGCATAGTGTTCGCAGAGCAGGTCTCCGCCAAGGGGAATCTTCTTGATGATCTTGATGACGATCATGCCAAGCATTACGAGTGTTGCTACGGTGTAAAGCGCAACAAGTACCAAATAGAGGTAAACGTAGATCTTGGGATTATCAACCTGGATCATAGCAGGGAAGATTGCACCAAAGATGTTAACAAAGAGGGTGGGAACAACCATTGCCACGATGCTGTTGGTGATTGCATATGTAGCTACCATAAAGAGCGGGGCAATACCAAAGAGCACGAGCGCTACGAAATGAGGAATTTCGTAAGTGAAGACTTCGAATGCAGTGAAGGTATGGGTGAAGTCTTTGTATTCGATGGAGTATTCACCGGTTGCAGAAAGCAGATAGAACAGCGCGATGACAGCATAAACGGCAACCAGAGGAAGCAGAATGCGAACGACTTTACCTGCACCTGCTTTACGGAGCGCGAAGCAACCGAAAGCAACAACAAACGACATGAACACTGCCATGATGATCTGATACATGGTGGAAGACAAGTTACCCATCAAACCGTAGAGCACGCCGAGCACCAAGAAGGGAAGCATCGCGATGATTGCCGTTGTCCAGCCTGCGTTCGAGGGGAAGGAAATACCGAGGCTGTACTGACCGCTGGTCTTGGCAACAATGATGGCAAAGACGGCTACGGCAATGAGAAGAACAAGAATACGGAACATGGTGGATACAGACGCAATGGAATTGGCTGTGCCTGTGGCGTTTCTTTCATTGTCGGGAGCTGCTTCGGGATTCCAAATGAGAAGGTTGAGAAGGTAGAATTCAACGATTTCGTCGATCTTCGGCTGATCTGCGGGATCATCGGGATTCAAAGCATCAACAACTGCAGTTTCCTTGGATTCCACTTTTTCGCGTGCTGCGTGAAGTTTGGCAAGATAATCGTCGGTGGAAGTGCCTGCGGGAGTGATGGAGGCAATGTCGCTTTCATCTTCAAAGAAGAAGAATTCGTGGAGAATGGCATAATTGGCATCCGAAATACCGAATCTCTTGGCAGCAAGATCAGAGAGACCTGCGTAGTTTCTGATCATTCTTGTCCAAACAGTGCCCTTGTAGGTGTACTCTTGAACTCTTTCGTCTGCTTCATCAAGCGTGATGAGCATCAGGAATGCAGATTCTTTATTGAGCTGCTTCTGGTACTCGTTACGGATCTCGTCTCTCTTTGCCTGTTCATATTCGTCGAGCTTCATTCCGACGGGCTTGATATAACCCGGAGCCTTAGGGTTTTCTGTTTCGCTGCTTTCCGTACGCATCATATCGAGATGGAAGGCACCGAACAAAAGACCGGCAATCAACAAGACTGAAAGAATGTAAATGTATACATGCTTAAATTTTGAAAAGTGACCGGTTGTTTTTGCGGAAGTTTCGGTCATTGGGATGTTTTGATCCATAGATACACTCCTACACTTTCTTTATAGCTTAATTCTAATGTTACCACAAGAAAAGAAGTTTGTCAAGTGCTGACAAAAACCTTTTTCGTAAATTTATACATTTTGTGCGAAAAAGATAAGAAAAGCCGATCTTGCGATCGGCTTTTCGAATATAGCGATTATTCGTACAGTTTTGCGTACTTGGTGAGTCTGTCGTACTTTTCCTGTGCGTTGACAACAGCCTGCTCGAAGAGCTCGTTTGCTCTTTCGGGGAACTGCTGAACAAGTCTTGCGTAACGGGTTTCGCTCTTGATGAATTCCTTATAGTCGGCAGAAGGAGCCTTGCTGTCGAGTGTGAAAGGATTCTTGCCTTCGAGCTTAGCGGCGGGATTGAAACGGAAGAGGTGCCAATAACCTGCATCAACTGCGCGCTTCATTTCCTGCTGGCAGTTCGTCATACCGCCCTTAAGACCGTGCATTTCGCAAGGAGCGTAGCCGATGATGATCGAAGGACCGTTGTAAGCTTCAGCTTCGGTGATAGCCTTGATGGTCTGGTTCATATCTGCGCCCATAGCGATCTGTGCAACGTAAACGTAGCCGTAGGACATTGCGATTTCAGCAAGGTTCTTCTTGCCGATGCCCTTACCTGCAGCTGCGAACTGAGCAACCTGACCAACCTGAGAAGCCTTGGAAGCCTGACCGCCGGTGTTGGAGTAAACTTCGGTATCGAATACGAAGATGTTTATATTTTCGCCGGAAGCGAGAACGTGGTCAAGACCGCCGAAGCCGATGTCGTAAGCCCAACCGTCGCCGCCGAAGATCCATACGCTCTTCTTGGTGAGGTAGGTCTTTTCAGCAAGGATGGAAGGAGCAACGGGGCAACCTGCGGCAGCCGCAGCTTCGAGCTCGGGAATGAGAGCCTTGGTAGCAGCTTCGTTTGCTTTGCCGTCGTTTACGGTGTCAAGATAAGCCTTGGCAGCAGCCTTGAAGGACTCGGAAGCCTTGTCGGATTCAGCCATTTCAGCTACTTTTCTCATGAGTTTTTCTCTGATAGTCTTCTGACCAAGGTACATACCGAGACCGTGTTCAGCGTTATCTTCGAAGAGGGAGTTAGCCCAAGCGGGACCCTTGCCGCTGTCTCTGTTTACTGTGTAAGGTGTAGAAGGTGCAGAGCCGCCCCAGATAGAAGAACAACCTGTAGCGTTGGAGATGTACATTCTTTCACCGAAGAGCTGTGTGATAAGTCTTGCGTAAGATGTTTCAGCACAGCCTGCGCAGGAACCGGAGAATTCGAGGAGGGGCTGGTTGAACTGGCTGTCTTTGAGTGCGGGGAAAGCAGTTTCTTTTCTTGTTACGTTAGCAACAGCGTAGTCGAATACTTTCTGCTGAGCAGCCTGAGATTCCTGAGGAACCATTCTGAGAGCTCTCTTTTCGGGTTTTGTGGGACATACGCCAACACAAACGCCGCAACCCATACAGTCAAGGGGAGAGATCGTCATTGTATATTTGTAGCCTTCCATGCCTTTGCCGAGAGTTTTTGCTGTGTATTTTGTTTCAGCGGGAGCTGCAGCAACTTCTTTTTCGTCGAGGAGGAAAGGTCTGATAGTAGCGTGGGGACATACTAATGCACAGCTGTTACACTGAACGCAGTTTTCGGGGATCCATTCGGGAACGTCAACTGCAACGCCGCGTTTTTCGTAAGCTGCGGAGCCCTGGGGGAATGTACCGTCTACGTGATCCATGAATGCGGATACGGGGAGGGAGTCACCCTGCATCTTGTTAACGGGGTTAACGATGCCGTTTACGAATTTAACGAGGTCAGCACGTTTGCCTTCGGAAGCAGCAGCGGGAGCGTCAGCGTCAAGGTTCTTCCAAGCTTCGGGAACTTCAACTTTAACGATAGCGTCAACGCCTGCGTCGATAGCTTTGTAGTTCATTTCAACAACAGCTTCGCCCTTCTTGAGGTAGGACTTCTTAGCCATGTACTTCATGTAATCTACAGCTTCAGCGATGGGCATGATGTTAGCGAGAGCGAAGAATGCGGACTGGAGAATTGTGTTTGTTCTCTTGCCCATACCGATTTCTCTTGCTTTATCGATAGCGTTTACGATGTAGAATTCAATGTTATTTTCAGCAATGTACTTCTTAACGTCGTTGGGGAGGTAGTTTTCGAGTTCTTCAAC
>JAFXJX010000025.1 GCA_017532025.1 Clostridia bacterium
GGCGTGCGCAGCGCGGGATCTACGAAAGTTCGAGCACCCGCCCGAGATCCTGCCTTCACTTCGTTCGGCACTGCTGAGCAGTTCGGCTTTGCTTCGCGCCGCTCAGGATGACACGGGCGGGTACAACCAAAAAAGAGCCTCGCTTTCGCAAGGCTCCTTTTCGATTATCACTTAACAAAGGGTTCTACCCGTTCGGTCTGTATCTGCCCAAGAAGCTTACCATCGGTATCAAACGCATACTGATACATATAGCACTGCCCGTAAAACATCTCTTTAATTCGCATACTACTATCCTCGTGACCCCATTCGACCCTTGCATAACTAACCGTAACGATGCTTTTCACATCCCAAACCAAAACGTCGGCTTCATTGATCGAAAGAGCACCTGTTTCAGCTCCTTTTTGTGTGTAACACTCTCTCGGTACGCCGTCACTAGGGTCGCATACCATCAAAGCCGCCGTGTAATGATCGCGTACCAACTTCAAAAGCTTTTCGTCGGTACCGCCGTCCTTAAAGGTTTTTCGGGCGTATTCACGGTAAGCCGCACCCTTTTTCGGCATAACGTCTGCCGTAAAATAGATCTTACCATCGTATTCGATCACGTCGCGGATTTCGTAGTTCCGATCTCCGTCCGAATAGCCGAACTGATCGATTATTCTTCCGCTTATGTCAGTCGTTACAATATAGCTTGCCAAGCCGTCCGATACAAGCAGCAAGTACCCGCCATCCCTGCGGGATGCTTTCTTGATTGTTCCGCCAAGATCATTTCGGTAGGCAACGGATAAGTTACCGCCGGCATCGAACCGCTTTACGTTAAAATAACTTGCTCCTCTGCCGTTTTCAACCTCCCAGGTTTCAAACAAAACCGTGACGCAACCGTCGTCATCATCAAAGCAGTCCACCGAACGTTCTATTTTACTTTCATCCGTAACGTAATCCCACAAAACGTCGCCCTGAGAGTTGATTCTCACGATACGGTGCTTCGTTTCTTTTCTGCCGTTTGCCAAAATCTCATCGTATTGATTTTCGGCAATCAAGCCGTCGGCAAGAGAATGTAACGCAATACAGCGTTCTGATTTGAGTGTAAGCTCAAACGACCAACGCAGTTGGTCAGCCTCGTAGCATTCAATAAAATCCGATGTTTCGTCACGAAGGGTTTCATATCTGATACCGTTATCAGCCTCCGCAGAAATGACCGCATAACCGGATCCCACGTTCTCCTTGAGCCGTTCCCATATGTCTTCAATCTCTTCAGGCGTCGGGTCGTTTTGCAGAATCTCCACGCCCTCCAAGTGCTGTGACCAAACGCTCTTTTCAATCACCTCGGCGGTTTTGGAATAGGTAAAACGCCGCAAGGTAATATCACGGTAAACCTTCTTGATCTCGCCACGTGTCAAGCCCTCGGTGGAAAGGTTGTGTTCTTCAAAAAACGCAAGCGCTTTGCGGTATTCTTTTTGCTCAGCGGCGCAGGCAACGGCACCCAAGGCAACAGCCAAGAGCAAAGCAAAGGTTGCCGCCAAGAGAAGTGCTCTTTTCACAAAGCGCTTTTTCGCCTTTGGTGTGGCAAGACCGCTTTTTTCAAGCGTTTGTTTTTCAATGCGTGCCAGCACATCGTCATCAAGCGGTGCCGAAAAATCCTTGTTTTCCATCACCACATCAAGCTCTTTGGCGCTTGCTTCATCAAACAGATCGTCAAGTCGTTTTTTCACTCCCCGTCACCTCCCAATTTCTTTCGCAGTTTCACAATCGCGCGGTGTGTCCGCGTGTCAATGTTTGAAATTGTCATGTTCAATTCTTTTGCAATCTCCTTGGAAGACTGCGAAAAATAAAACTTCCGCAGCAAGATCTCAGAGTCAGGCTCTCCGAGCGCCTTGATTTCTTTCACAAGTTCAGAGAAAAGCTCGCTTTCAAACATCGCTTCATCCAAATCCTCTTCCTCGCACAGACCTTCGTCAAGCGGAAGCAAAATACCCTCACGCATCCTTTTTCGCACAAGATCCGCGGCATTGTGGCGAGCCATCACGCAAAGCCAGGATTTGATGCTGCCAAGGCTTTCGTTGTACTTATCAAGATCAAGATAAAATTCGCTGAAGGTGTCGGCAACGCAAGCTTCAATGTCAAAATCCGAAAACAAAGATCGATTCAGCTTGCCCTTGACCACGTGATAGACAAGCGGCGCGTATTCCTGTATCAAGGCTTTCATGCCCTCTTCGGGGTCTTTTTTCAGCTTTTTCAAAAGCACACGGTCTTGCATCGGCTCACCTCCTTTGCCCTTTCATCTATCAATGCGACAAAATCCGGAAAATCTTACACTTCTTTCAAAATTTTATCACACCCGCCAAATTTCGTCAAGAGACAAACGATGCCACCCTCACACGCAAAACTGTCAAGGTCTTTCGCCTTCCACGAATTGACAAAATCCCCCCTGTGTCATCCTGAGCGAGGAACCACGACCTAAGTAGGGCGTGCGCAGCGCGGGATCTACGAAAGTTCGAGCACCCGCCCGAGATCCTGCCTTCACTTCGTTCGGCACTGCTGAGCAGTTCGGCTTTGCTTCGCGCCGCTCAGGATGACACGGGCGGGTACAACCAAAAAAGAGCC
>JAFXJX010000026.1 GCA_017532025.1 Clostridia bacterium
GAAAAGTTGGAAGAATACATACATTACTACAACAACGAAAGAATTTCCTTAAAACTAAAAGGAATGAGCCCAGTTCAATACCGAGCTCATTCGCAAACATTTTAATATTTATTTTTGTCTAAACTTTGGGGTTCACTTCAAAGCGAGATTCCTTTTTTGTTATTCGAGTGATGCAAGATGTTCAATGCAGATTTTGGCTTCGGTGATGCCGTCGGGTGTGAGGGTTTCGCTTTCCACAACGAGGGGAATGTTATGTGCAACAGCCCAATCGTAAACTTCCTTGACAGGGGCTTCGCCCATGCCGAGCGGGAAGCCTTGGCCGCTTTTAAGACCGTCTTTGATGTGGATGAGTTTTAAGCGATCACCCACGCGTTCCATCAGCGCGATGGGGTTGCCCATACCAACAAACGCCCAATAAGCATCGACCTCAAGTGCAATCTTAGAGCGATAGAGAAGCTGCTCGTAAGGCACAGAGCCGTCGGCATTGGGTTTGAATTCGCCCGAATGGTTGTGAAAGCAAAGGGTGATGCCTTCTTTTGCGAGTTTATCGCAAAGGGGATTGACAGCGGCGATAAAAGAGTCGATTTTTTCCTGTGAGGAAAGATTCGCTCCGGGGATGATATAAAACCGGTTGCCGATTGCTTTGTGGTAGGCTACGGTTTCTTCGTAATGATGGATTAAATCATCAAGAGAAGAGTGTGTACCGCTGACTGTGAGATTGTGGCGGGTGAGATATCGCAAATTTCGTCTGCCGTATGGTTGAAGAAGCCTGCAAATTCAACGGCTTTGTAGCCGAGTGCGCTGACTTTTTCGAGTGTTCCGTTAAGATCTTTGGGTGTGGTATCGCGCAAAGAATAAAGCTGAATGGAATAAGGACGCTTTGTCATACGAATCACCGCGGCTTTCGTCTCCGCGAAAGCCTACCTTTCTTGGGAAATTGGGGTAGGTTTTGTTTTTTTCAGTATAGCACAAAGCAAGACTGTTTGCAAGAGAAAAAACAAAAGCCGATGCAATCGCATCGGCTTTTACTATGTAATCTTATTCGTTGGGGGTCTGACCAGCCGCAGGAGCCGTGGTAGTATTAGGAGCTGTGGTGGTGTTAGGAGTTGTGGTAGTAGTGGTGGGAGTTGTGGTAGTGGTGGGAGCTGTGGTAGTGGTATCAGCTGCGGTTGCGGTGATCAGAGAATCGGTATCACCAAGGTCGAGTCTTGCCTTGAAGGGCTGGATGATGCAGAAAGCAAGTACAACAACGGCAAAGAAGATTGCGAGAAACATGGTGATTTTGTTAAGCTTTGCATCACGGCCGCCGCTCTTGCCCTTACCGTAGTAGGTTTCGGACGCAGAGCCGGAAATGGCGCTCGACATACCCTGACCTTTGCTCTTCTGAAGAAGAACGGCAACAGTCAGAACGGCTGCGGCAACAACAATGAGTACGAGCATAATGATTTCAATAGCATTCAAAAAAGCGGGACTTACATTCAAAAGTGCAAAAGACATTTTACTTTCCTCCAAAGTGAGAATTCTACCCGAATTCGGGGTGTATCGATGGGCACGTGAAACGTGCAGTATGCCTATGTTAGCGCCGAAGGATGCTTTGGCATCTACGGTGTTGCGAAACTGTTGCCCAACAAAAGGCAGCTTGCGCTGGTGGGCCATCAGGGATTCGAACCCCGGACCAACCGGTTATGAGCCGGTAGCTCTGACCAACTGAGCTAATGGCCCGTAGAACCACAAAAGGCAAAAGTAAGTATATCATATAAAAAAAGCTTTGTCAATACCAAAATGCCTACAAAATGAAAATAATTTTTCAATTTTTTGCCCTATTTTTGTCTATCTGTATGAATACGGTTGACAAAAGTGTTTTTTTTGTTTATGATGGTATCAGATGAAAATCGACTACGGAGGTTTTGTGATATGGCAGAAGTTTACAGCGTTTCTTTGAATGAACTGGTAAAAGAATTCAGCCTTGAGGTTTTGTATATGCCTGAGCGCGAGGTGATGGTAACCTGCAAGGACGTGAATCGACCCGGGCTTCCACTTGCCGGATTTTTTGATCATTTTGAGCCACAGCGCATTCAGATCATCGGCAAGATGGAAAACCGTTATCTCAAGCAGCTTGGCGAAGAAGAATGTCATCGCCGCATTTCGACGCTTCTTTCCAAAAAGCCTATTGCCGTGGTGATTACCACAGGTATTGGCATCACAGAAGATTCGCTCAACTGTGCCAAAGAGTACGAGGTGCCGATTTTGCGTACACAGCAACCAACCTCGTCATTTATGTCGGGTCTGATCGCGTCTCTGTCCACCCGTCTTGCGCCCCGCATTACCCGTCACGGCGTGCTTGTGGAGGTGTACGGTGAAGGTATGCTGATTCTCGGTGACAGCGGTATCGGCAAGAGCGAAACTGCGATTGAGCTTGTTAAGCGCGGTCATCGCTTGATTGCCGACGACGCGGTGGAGATCAAGCGCGTTTCGGAAAAAACGCTTGTTGGCTCAGCGCCTGAAATGATCCGCCACTACGTAGAGCTTCGCGGTATCGGCATTGTGGATATTCGCCGTATTTTCGGTATGGGCGCTGTTAAAATGACAGAAAAGATCGACCTTGTGGTGCAGATTGAGTTCTGGAATTCCGAAAAGAGTTATGACCGCTTTGGCACTGAGACCGAATATATTGATATTATGGGAATCAAGATTCCGCAGTACACCATCCCTGTCAATCCCGGCAGAAACCTTGCGGTGATTCTTGAAATTGCGGCAATGAACCACCGCCAGAAGAAGATGGGTTACAACACGGGTGCGGAGCTTGAAAAGAAACTGATGGAAAGCTTCGGGCTTGATGAAAACGGCAACGAAGTGATTCCACGCATGATGTAAAAAGGAATGCTGCGGCAAGCCGCAGCATCTCTTTTGGTGTATTATCGTTTGTTTTTGTTCTTGGGAACAAGAAGCACCACCAAAATAATCACGGCGGCGGCAATGGCAAGGGCAATGATCAGTCCTGTGAAACGAAATCCGTTTTCTTCCAGATCTTCCATCAATGTGTCGCCGGTTGTTTCGGGTGTGGTGGTAAGGTCGGGATTCAGCATCGAGGACGATTCGGGAATCTTGGTTGTCATCGGTGCTTCGGTTGTTGTTTCGGGTGTTGTACCGAGAGGACCGTCGGTGCTTGAAATCGGTGCGGTGCCGTCTGTTACGGCGGGTGCTGACGTATCGGCAAACACTGCCGTTGTCAGCGAGAAGAGAAGCATAAGAAGAACAAAAAACGAAAGCAAACGAAATCCTTTGGGTTTTGACATGGCTACCATTCCTTTCGTGTTATGACTTTTGATAAAAAGTCGGAATTAGTATGTCCATCTTTTGTTTTGAAATATGTAATATATAAGAGGAAATTTTTGAAATGGAAACCAAACGCTTTTCCAAAAACGATAATGGCTTTATTTGTCAGAATTGCGGCAAAGAGGTGCTTCCTCTTGGCAAAAGTTCGCGCAATCACTGCCCGTTTTGCCTTTCATCGCTTCACGTGGATATCAATCCCGGTGACCGTGCCAACGAATGCCGCGGACTCTTAAAAGCAGTGGCGGCAATCACCGACCCCAAAAAGGGGTATATTATCATTCACAAATGCGAGAAATGCGGCAAGCTGCTCCGCAACCGCGCGGCACACGATGCCGATGTACAGCCGGATGACATTAAGCTGATCATCAAGCTGACGGCTCATTCGGGAGAGTATGTGATATAAAGAATGAAAAATATGGAACAATTTGAATTTTTACACAACGGCTCGCTTTACAGCTGTGACAACGCCGATCTTGCCAAGGTGCAGACCGTATGCCTTGATAAACTGTGGGCGTTCAATCAAACTCGCCCGGTGTGATCGTGGCAACTGCCGCGCATCCGATTTTGCCGCGTTGTGCGCGAAATTTCGGAACATGATGAAAAGTTTTACTATAAGGATAAGATGATCGATCCCGAGATATTGTGAAAATGAAATCGGCGTGATGCTTCGTTCAAGTATCGCGCCGATTTGTTTATGTTATTTTGAGGGTTTGGTTTCTTCTTTTTTAATGATGCCGTCGAAGCAATGAACGGGATAGTTGATAGGATTGCTTGTGCCTGTGATCTGATACCACTGTCCCATGGTGCCGCTGTATTTGATTTTTTCAAGGCGTTTGCCCATGATGTGAGGCGCGCCTTCCAAGGATGTAACCGAGGCAGGAATGGAAAGTGTTTTAACGGCGTCAATTCCGTCGAAAACAAAACCGCCAATCGTTGATACGCTGTTTGGGATGTTGATCGTTTCCAGTGCGGAGCAGCCGCAAAAAGCGAGTTTTTCAATCACGGTAACGCGATTGGGGATGTTTACCGAAGTTAAGCTTTGGCAACCGTAAAAGGTACTTTCCGGGATTTTGCCAAGCTTGTCGGAAAGCGTTACCGACGTCAGCGAGCTACAGTTTTTGAATACGGCTGTGCCAATGCTTGTGACGCTGTTGGGGAGCGTTACCGACGTCAGAGATTTACAGTCTTTGAACGTGGCTGTGCCAATGCTTGTGACGCTGTTGGGAATCACAATCGAAACGAGCGATTGGCAGTTTTGGAAAGCGGCGTCTCCGATTTCGGTCACGCCTTTCGGAATATTTACCGATTTGAGTCCTGTGCAATCACTGAAAGCGATCCTTTCAATCTTGGTGATGGTGCTTGGAAGGGTAACTGATTCGAGGTGCGGGAAATAGGGAGAAAACGCGCCGTAGCCAATCACAGTTACCGGTTTGCCGTTAATGGTTTCGGGAACGACGTAGGAGGTTTTGGAATATTCTTTATCCAATTGATCAAGCCTGTAGCTTTCGCCATCGGGATTCAGTGACCAGAATGCGCCGTCGATCAACTCACTGCCGCATGAGCAGCTGTTTAGCACGGTGATGGCGCTGATCAACAGCAGAACGGTGAGTGCCGATACAAAAATTTTTTTCATATTCCGTCTCCTTGGAAGTTTTGGTTTACCTGTCAAACACGTTGAATTTAATCGCGTTCAGAAAGCCTGTGGCGTTGTAGAATTTGTAGTTGTTGAACGAGTCACCGATGTCCATCACCTTGGAGCGCGCGTTTTTGGGAAGATCCATTTCGTGCAGACCGCCCATACCCATGCGAGCGCCGCCGATGCCGGCAAAAATAAATTTCGATTCGGTGATTGCGGAATCGACATCGCTGTCGGAGGATTCGTTTCTTGCGTAAAAGGCACGTGGGATGGGGCAGACGATGACGCATTTGGAATTGTTCGATTCAAAGGAATAGGGTACTGTCTTAACGCGGTAGCCGAGCTCAGCTTTGAAAAAATTGATGGGAGATACGAGTGTTGCAAAGCCGTCGCTGTGCAAAAACATGGGTGCTGTGCGCTTGATTGAATGGAGCAATTTGCAGTCGTACTGCTTACCGTTTTTGTCCTTGATGCTGAAGCTGATACCGTCTGTGATGAAAAAGAGCGAGCGGTAAGGCTTTTGGATCTTGGAAAGCTTGTAGCGGTTCTTTTGACAGGTGCTTTTGAGGGAATGGATGAATTTGCTTCGTATGCGGATGGCACGGATATAACGAAGAATCCAAAATCCAATAACTGCCGCAACAACGGCAGGGAAGAACACGAGGAAGATTAAGAACTGACTTGCCATCACGATCAAGAGCGGGATCAGAATTGATGCGCACACAACTGCGAGGAATATGTTGAACAGATCCCAAACCAAGGAGCGAATGGGCGTGTCGGATTGCTTTTGCTTTTCGCGGATGCCTTCGTTGCGGATGCTTCTTGCAGCGGCAAGATATGCGAAAACGAAAAGCACAAGCACAAAGGGAAGCGCAACAGCACTCATCAGCATAACATGGCCGTAGCTGTAACGGTTGCCGAAGATGGTCAAGGCGAGGTATTTGCCGACCGAGGCATAAGGAAAACAGAAAATGCTTGTTAAAGTGACAGCGAGTGCAATCAGGAAAGAGGGCGTTTTGAAAAGTAACAGAATCTTTTTTTGCAACGATGCCGTAACGCCTCGATGACAGGGTGTGTAGTTGTGGCGGAAGGGTTTGTGATAGGTTGCCAAGGCGCGTGTGAACATGAAAAAGGCAATCAGATAAACAGTAGTGGAATAGAGAAAAACAAGAACCGGCGGCATGACGCCGTCTTCTATCATTTCGCTGAACAGCCTGTCATACACAAAGTAATGAGAGGTACTCGATGCAAAAAAGATAAGAAGGAAGTCGATGAGTGAGCGCAAAACGGTGAGAATGATGGCAATCGGCGGTTGTTTGTTCATTTCCATGCTCCTTTGAGACTTTATTTGGTGAGGAATGCGTTAACAACATCCTCGGCGGAAATGCCGCAGGTTTTGTAGAGCGATTCGCCCTTGACACCCTCGGCGAATGAGTCAATAGCGAGGGTAGTGTAAGTGCGATTTTGCATTTTGGCATCATTTCGGATGGCGTCATACAGCATGACGCCGACGCCTCCCGCGCGTGCGCCTTCTTCAAGGAACACAATGGGGCAGTTTTCAGGCAATACGGAGAGAATTGTTTTGGTATCAAGCGGTTTTAACTGCTCGAGCAGAATGATGCCGCAGGAAAAATCTTTTTCGGAAAGCGTTTTGGTAGCACGTTCGGCTTCCTTGACAATGCTGCCGTAGGTGATGATGATGCCGTTCGGCTTTTCAATATTATTGTAATAAAGGTTGTTTTTCTGTGTATAGCCTTTGGGGAGAAATTCACAACTATTCGGGTAACGGATAAAGGTGGGCTGTGTTGCCACAAGTCCTTCCTTTATATAACGCGCAAGGGAGACATACGTGGCGGGTGCGTACAGCGTAATATCGGGAACACCTGCAAGAAAAGAAATGTCGTAAATGCCGTGATGTGTTGCGCCGTCGCCTGAGGAAAGGGAAGCACGGTCGATTGGCACGACAACGGGGATGTGTTGGAGTGCAATGTCGTGCAAAATGCTATCGTAGCCTCTTTGTAAAAAGGAAGAATAAATCGGTACCACCGGTTTCATGCCGCCAAGCGAAAGACCTGCGGCGAAAATAAGCGCGTGCTCTTCGGCAATACCCACGTCAAAAAAGCGATCGGGGTAGCTTTGCGCAAACGGCACAAGACCGCAGCCGTCTGCCATGGCGGCGGTGATGGCAACGATCTTGTCGTCCTCGGCGGCAAGAGATGTGAGTGTTTCACCCGTGGCGGCAGAAAAGTTTGTTTTGGCAGTGCAACCTTGGGGTGCGACCGAATGGTATTGATTCGGTTTTTCTTCGGCAGGGGCGTAGCCTTTGCCTTTTGTGGTTTTTAAGTGAATCACGGTGCTTTGACCCGATGCGATCGCTTCATGCAAAAGGTTTTCTACCGCTTCAAAATTATTGCCGTCGGCAGGGCCGAGGTAATAAAGACCGATATCTTCAAAATAATTACTGCCGTACATGGCGTTCTTGATGCCTTTTTTGATGCGTCGGATGCCGCGGAAGAGTCCTTTGCCAATGAGCGGAATGTGAGTGAGCACGGTGCGGGTGAAAGATTTGGTTTTCAAATAACCGCGCGTTGCACGCATCTTGGCAATATGACGTGAAAAAGCACCTATGTTTTTGGAAATCGACATTTCGTTTTCATTTAATATAATAATGAGGCGAAGGTTTTTGTCGATGTTATTGAGCGCTTCATGCACAAGCCCACCTGTGAAAGCACCGTCGCCAAGCACGGCAACGGTGTAACTCGTTTTGTTTTGCAAGCGGTCGGCTTCAGCAAAGCCGATGGCTGCGGAGATGGATGTGCTGCTGTGTCCTGTGCCGTAAGCATCGTGCTCGCTTTCGCTTCGCTTGGTAAAACCGGAAAGACCGCCGGGCGTGCGCAGGGTGTCAAAATCTTTGGCGCGTCCTGTCAGGATTTTGTGAACGTAAGATTGGTGTCCCACGTCCCATATAATACGGTCGTTTGGTGTGTCAAACACTTTGTGCAGGGCAAGGGTGAGTTCCACCACGCCGAGGTTGGAGGCGAGGTGTCCGCCTGTCATTTCAAGCGATTCCACTAAAAATGCGCGGATCTCATCGGCAAGTTTTTCGGCTTCTTCTTTGGTTATGTTTTTTATGTTAAGCTTGTCTTGATTGCTGTCAAGAAAGGAATAATCGCGTTTCATAAACACCTTTTTGTGAGATATTGTTCGGTTGGGTACGGTTTTGTTGTGTAAAATTATAAGGGGAATTCGATATATTATAGAACATTTTGGGCGTTTTGTCAATAATGAAAAAAAGCGAAAAAAAGTTTAAAAAAGGGGTTGACAAAGCCAATATGAAGTGATATAATGACAAAGCTGTCGCGTGAGACAGTAAGATCGGTCCTTGAAAATTGAACAACAAAGAGCGAAGTACAAAGCTTAGATAGAAGAATTTAAGTAGAACTACAGAACTCGTACAATTCCTTAAAACACAAAAGAGAAAACTAACTCTTAAAAAAATAAGTCAGCAAGAAAAGCTAAATCAAGCTTGGATAAGATATGTACAGGCTTTTGAGTCTGTGGATATAGAATTATTCGAGAGTTTGATCCTGGCTCAGGATTAACGCTGGCGGCGTGCATAACACATTCAAGTCGAACGAACAAGGGACTTCGGTCCTACGTTAGTGGCGGACGGGTGAGTAACGCGTGAGCAACCTGCCTTTGTGAGGGGGATAACTACCGGAAACAGTAGCTAATACCGCATGAAGCATTTAGAGGACATCCTTTCAATGCCAAAGATTTATCGCACAAAGATGGGCTCGCGTCTGATTAGATAGTTGGTGA
>JAFXJX010000027.1 GCA_017532025.1 Clostridia bacterium
TTGCAGATCGCAAAGCAGGAAATTGCCGCCTATCCCTTTGCGGAGGAGATGCAGATCTATCTTTCCCTTGCAGGGTGATGCAAAAAGTACCGAAAAAGGACAGAGAAATTTTACGTTCTCTGTCCTTTTTTACGCGTCTTGCGAAGCAAGTTAAAGAGTGTTTGGTGTACTGTTGGGGGAATTGCCTCGCTCTATGGGTAGCGAAGCGGCGCGAGCGTAATGAATGACACCACAGTGTGGTGTCAGAACGCGAGCGTGACCGAGCCGCAGCGAGACAGGTGGCAGCCGAAGTCTGACGGCGAGGGCGATGAACCCCCTCTCACCCGCTATCGCGGGAGCTCTCCCAAAGGGAGAGCCTTTGGTTCGCATAAAAACGGTAGGGGCTGGCGCCCACGACAGCCCGTGACAAGAGAACAGCGTTCTCGGGTCGTCGAAGGGCGCCGTCCCCTACCGAGTTTGATATAAGCTTTAAGTTTTGTGTCCTTAATTAAGTCTTTCGAAGCACTGACTTGAATCAAAGACACCCAAGCAATTCATTATGCTATAGACTAATTCACATTTTTATGATATAATTTTTTATAGACCACCTAACATTTCCATAAACGCGCGGACTATATAAGTGAAAGCATTGATCAATCGCTTGGAGAAACAGATGAAAAAACAAGACTTGCTAAAATATTTTGACGACTACTTGCTTGATAAACTATTTGGCTTTTGTTATGCAAGAACAAATGACAGCTACGAGGCAGAGGAACTATGCTCGGATATCATCTATGCCCTCGTTAAAGCTGCCCATAGTGACGGAGAGATCGAGAGCGTATATCCATTTATTTGGAGAGTGGCTCGTAACGTTTATGCCGATTTTTCAAATAATCGAAGAAAACGAGCGGAAAATACCTACGAAGGTGATTCTGAAGAAATCCTGCTCGGAGTTACTGAAGAAGATGATTCAGATAATACCTCTGAGCTTTTATTATCTGTATATCGTAGAATGGCGTTCTTAACAAAAGCATATCGCGACGTAATGATCATGTTCTACATAGAAGGTCTTTCCACCGCGCAGATAGCGAAGAAGCAAGGAACAAGTGAAGGCGCTGTTCGTCAAAGACTTTTTTCAGCAAGACAAAAGATCAAAAGTGAGGTAGAAGAAATGTCTGATACTTATAATAAACCCGTAGCTCTTGACAAAATCAATTTTGTGTTTTGGGGAACAGGAGCTCCCGCTTGGGGAGATCCAAGCACTGTATGTTATAGGACGCTTTCCAATCACATTATATGGCTTTGTCACAAAAAACCAATGAGCGCATCTGAAATTGCAGAGGAATTGAATATTCCAACTCTTTACATTGAAGAAGAACTTGAAATCCTCCGCAAAGGCGAAAATGGTAAATACGGCTTACTTCGCCGTTTGGATAACGGCAAATATGCAATCAATATTGTTTTGCTTGACAAGGATGTGTTTGAAAAAGCAAATGCGATTTATATGGAGAGGTTGCCGAAGATCTGTGATACGATATCTCGTTATATCGAGGATCATAAAGCAGAATACCTTGCATATCCGTATCTAAATAAAAAGGTGGATATGAACCTTATTTTGTGGCAGCAAATTTCTGAAATTTCAGGGGCGTTTTCCGAAAATGTTAGCCGTATTTTGAAAGAAAAGCATTTTTCTGACGTTGCTGAGGTGGAGCGTCCGTACAGTTCTTTTGGATATGTTGATAACGGAAAATATTACGGTGGCGGTTGCGATGGAGAATACGCGGAGAACATTTGCGGATTTTCAAAGGTACACCTCAGAAACATTTACATTACACGTGTTAAGGCTCATTTCCGTTGTGGACATAATATTTCGCGCGATCCGCAGATTCAGCTTGCTCTGCACGCTATCGAAGGTCTCGATATCACAGCGTTGTCAGAGACGGAAAAGGAACACGCGGCTAAAGCAATTGAGTGTGGATATCTGTATCGTGACGGAGATATGCTGTACACAAAGATTCTTGTGAATGCACTAACCGATAACTATACTCTTTTGGAGAAGGATCTTTTCAAGATCAGTAACAGTTTAAGAGACGGATATTTCGATGCTGATGCCGAGATAGTTGCAGAAGAAATTGCTGCGCTGATCAAAAAATCTATTCCCGATTATTTGTATGGGGAGTGGAGATTTGCTAATATTCTCGCTAATTCACCTGTTCTCGACGCAGTTGTTGAATGTCTTATTGAAAAAGGCGTATTAACACCTCCCGAAGATGGAGTCGGTGCAGAAGGTTGTTGGATGAGTGTAGAAAAGTAAAATGATCACCGCCGAGAGTGACCGTTTGGTCACTCTCGGCGGTGTTTTACTTTATAAACCTGTTTTATCGCAGTTTTTTATTTGTTGTTCTTTTCTTTACGCTTTCTGAATGCGTTTTCGATCAGCTTTTCGATTTCTACGATCGGAATGATCGAAGCGGCAAGGGCGATGGCGATGCCGTATTCAGCGAAGCCAATGGGGGTAAAGCCGAAGAGATTTGCAATGAAGCTGACTTCGGTAACCAAAGTTGTGAGAATGAACGAGCCGATGAAGGCGCCCCACAGCACCCAGTTCTGATTTTTCAGCTTGAAGATCGAGCCGTCGCGTGAGCGCATATTGAAGGAGTGGAAGATCTCAGTCATCGACAGAGCAAGGAACGCCATGGTGATACCGTGGTTACTGTCGCCGATCTGCCAATTGCCAAATTCCATATAGTGACCGATGAAGAAAGCGGCAAGGGTGATGAGACCAACGATCGTGCCTTGGAAAATAACGTCCCAAAGAAGACCCTGTGCGAAGATGCCGTCTTTGGCGTCGCGCGGTTTTCTTTCCATGATGCCGGGCTCGGCTTTTTCCATACCGAGAGCAAGGGCAGGCAGACAGTCGGTGATCAGGTTGATCCACAAAAGGTGTACGGGCTTTAAGATGGTAAAGCCGATCAATGTGGCAACGAAGATCGAAATAACCTCGGAGAGGTTGGAGGAGAGAAGGAACTGGATCGATTTACGGATGTTATCGTAAATGCGTCTGCCTTCTTCCACGGCGGAGATGATGGTGGCAAAGTTATCGTCGGTGAGTACCATATCGGCAACGTTTTTGGTAACGTCGGTACCGGTGATACCCATACCAACGCCGATGTCGGCATTTTTGATCGAGGGGGCGTCGTTCACGCCGTCACCCGTCATAGCAGTGATCTTATCCTGCGCCTTCCAAGCTTTGACGATTCTGACCTTATGTTCGGGCTGAACGCGGGCGTAAACCGAATATTTGGTGATGGAATCGGCGAGTTCTTCGTCCGAGATCTCATCAAGCTGTGCGCCTGTGATGGCTTGCGACTTATCGGTGATGATGCCAAGCTCAAGGGCAATGGCAACGGCGGTGTCGATATGGTCGCCTGTGATCATCACGGGGCGGATGCCTGCGGCGGCACATTTTTCAATCGCGTCTTTGACCTCGGGACGAACGGGGTCGATCATGCCGGTAAGACCGATGTAGCAGAGAGTTTCTTCAAGCGCTTCGGGCTCATAAGAAGCGGGTTCTGCCTCCCACTTGCGGTAAGCGGCGCAAAGAACGCGGAGCGCGCGGTCTGCCATGGCTTTGTTGGCAGAGAGGATCTCGGCTTTGATCTCTTCGGTCATGGGCACTTCCTTGCCGTCGATCAAAGCGGTTGTGCATCGTTTCAGCACTTCATCAGGCGCGCCTTTGGTGTACTGGATGATGCCGTTGTCGGTCTTGTGAACAGTGGACATCATTTTACGCATCGAGTCAAAAGGCGCTTCGCCGATACGGGGTTCTTTGGTTTTCAGCTCAGGTTTGGGAAGGGAAAGGGTGTTTGCGTAGTTAACAAGCGCACATTCGGTGGGCTCGCCCACGGCTTCGCCGCTCTCACCGAGTTCAGCATCCGAGCAGAGCGCCATGGCTTTGGCAAGCAGCGCTTCGTCGCTGCCTACGTGGTCAACGACTGTCATTTTGTTTTGAGTGAGAGTGCCGGTTTTATCCGAGCAGATGATCTGCGCACAGCCGAGTGTTTCCACAGCGGTCAGTTTACGGATGACGGCATTGCGCTTTGACATATTGGTCACGCCGATCGAAAGCACGATGGTGACAACGGTGGCAAGACCTTCGGGAATGGCGGCAACGGCAAGCGAGACGGCGATCATGAAGCTATCAAGTGCGGCATTGAAGCTGAACGAGCCTGTTTTGAGGAAGTTAACAGCAAAAATGACAGCACAGATGCCGATAACAAGATAGGTAAGAATACGGCTGAGCTGAGAAAGCTTTTTCTGCAAGGGCGTTTTTTCGTCCTGCGCCATGGTAAGGGCATTTGCAATTTTACCCATTTCGGTATTCATACCGGTTCCCACAACAACCGCAACACCTCTGCCGTAAACGACGGTAGAGCCCATATAGATCATGTTCTTGCGGTCGCCGAGCGGAATATCCTTGCGCTCGCCGAGCTCCAGTGTATCGGCGGTTTTGGTAACCGGCACCGATTCACCCGTGAGGGCGGCTTCTTCGATTTTTAATGATGCGCATTCCAAGATACGGCAGTCGGCAGGCACAGCATCACCCGCTTCGAGAATGACGATATCACCGGGAACGAGGTCTTCGCTGTTTAAGGTGACCATGTGACCGTCGCGCATGACTTTACTCTTGGCGGCGGCAATTTCCTGAAGGGCAGCAATGGCTTGCTCAGCCTTGCTTTCCTGTACCACGCCGAGCACGGCGTTGATGATAACCACTGCCATGATGATGATCACGTCGGCAATGCCTTCGCCCTCTTCCACAAAGGCAAGAATGCCCGAAATGGCGGCGGCGACGATCAGGATGATGGTCATGGGGTCGGTGAGTTGCTTGAGAAAACGGACGAACAGGCTTGTTTTTTTGCCTTCCGCCAGTTTGTTTTTGCCGTACTGTTCGGCACGTTTTTGGGCTTCATTTGTGGAAAGCCCGTTTAGGGAGGAGGATTGTTCTTGCAGAACTTCCCGGGTGCTCGAGAGATACTCTTTCACTTGTTTTGTTCCTTTCTTGAGAGAGGATACCGTTAGTATGCCCTGATATGAAAAAAAGACTCCGGTCACGACACTTTTGTCGCACCGAGTCTCATTCTTTATAGACAAGCCAGGCAAAATGCCATGTTGTTGACTTATCTCGCATGATGCGGAACTACTCCCTCATATCAATATAAAATTTAGAAAAAGAATAACTACACACCTATTATAACACAAGTAAAAGGAATGTCAAGTGTTTTTTGGAAAAAATAACCGCCCTTTTGCAAGGGCGGTATCATTTATTCCTGACTCGATTCGTTTGCGTCTGCTTTTTCAGCAGCTTTTTGTTCTTTTTGGACAGCAAAATGCCGTTTGACCTTGAAATAAACATTGGTTTTGCTTTTGGGTGAAGGGTCAAGATCGTCATGCTCCACCTGTTCGGCAATGCCTTTTTTCACAAGCCGTTTATGAATGGATTCGCCTACCAAGGTGTAGATAACGGCGAAGATCGGTACACCGAAAAACATACCGAAGACACCAAACAAACCGCCCATCAAAACCACGGCAATCATGATCCAAACGCCGCTGATGCCAACACGGTCGCCGAGAATGGCAGGAGCTAAAATGTTGCCGTCAATCTGCTGAACCACCAAGATGATGGCGGCGAAGATGATGGTTGCACGAAGCCCACCGTCAGGGGAGATCAGAATGATGGCGGCACTCGGAATCGCACCGAGAAAGGGGCCGAATACGGGAATCAAGTCGGTAACACCAATGAGAATGGCAATCATGGGATAATAGGGAATACCGAAGATCCAAGTGAGAAGATACACGATCAGCATAACAATGGAAGAATCGATAATTTTACCGCGGATAAACTGACCGAATTTGGTATCCACCGTTTCGACAAAATGACTGAGAGCCACGTTGTGACGGAAGGAGAAAAAGGCAAGACAGAAGCGCTTGACCTGTTTGACAAGAAGTTCTTTGGAGGCAAGGAAGTAGATCGAGAAGATTAGCCCCAAAAAGAGGTTTGTCATGGTGGAAATAAAGGAGATCACGAAGTCTGCTGTCACCATAATCATGTCGCCGACATTGTTTTTCAGTCCGTCAAGCAATCCCTGCAGGTCAATACTTGTAACGATCATTTCGTAGAACTTGGCAAAGGAATCGTTTTTGTCAATGGCGTTCTGGAGATGAATCGGAATGTTGTTGACAAGTGTAACAGCCTGATTGAGAAGATCGTCAAGGCTTTGGATAAACTGCGGAATGAGAATGAGCAAAAAGGCTGTGACAAAGGTTAAAAAGAGAAGGTATGTGATGATGATGCCGATGGCACGGCGGCTTTTTGCACCGATGCGGTGAGAGGTGATCTTGTCAAGAAAACGCTCACAGCCGCGCATGATCGGATTTAGAAGATAAGCGATGATGATACCGAAGAAGATGGGGCTGATGATGGCGTTAAACAGATTGTCCCATACGCGGACAAAGCTCGATTTGTTGGTCATAAACCCAACACAAAGGACAGCAAAAAGAATCACGCCGCAGGCATAGATGGCATACGTTGTGTTCTTTTTATTGAATTGCCATTTCATAAGCGCATCTCCTTTCATGCTGTTTCTTTTTACTATTGTATATGAAAAGGCGAAAAAAATCAATATTATTTTTCAAAAGTGTTGAAAAAAAAATCTTCACTTGTTATAATAAGCAAAAGACTTGTCGCTTTTTGTGACAGTATGGATGAAAGGTAACCGAACTATGAAACGATCGGAATATTTTCAAAAGCGCCTGGCTTCAGGCGATGTGATCACAAGCACACGCTTTTGCCCTGCCAAGATCAATTTGTTTTTGGAAGTAACGGGGAGCCGTGAGGACGGTTACCACACCATCGAAAGTGTGATGCAAAAAATAGCGCTTTGTGATCGTGTAACGATGACGATTTCCAAAGGAGAGGGAATCACCATTGCGTCGAATGACCGCACACTTCCCACAGGGGAAAAGAATCTTTGTTACCGCGCGGCAGAGCTGTATCTGAACGCGGCAGGGATTACGGCAAAGATTGATATGATGATCGAAAAGCGCATTCCGATTGCGGCAGGCATGGCGGGCGGCTCGACCGATGCGGCAGGGGTTCTTAAAATTCTTGACGAAGCGGTAGGGGCGTTGAATAAAACGGAACTTGCCTCCCTTGCGCTTTCGCTCGGTGCAGATGTGCCGTTTTGTCTGTTCCGTTCGGCGTCCATCTGTCGCTCTCTCGGCGAAGAGTTATCGTATGTGAAGGGGCTTTCTGCCTGTCACATTGTGGTTGCCAAAGACCGCAAAGAGTCGGTCAGCACCAAAGATGCGTATCGCATGATTGATTCACTTGACTATACGCCTGTTTCGGTGCAAACAGTTGCCGAAGCTTTGGAAAAGGGCGATCTTTCGTCACTTTCTTCTTCCATGATGAATCGCTTTGAAGATGTGATCTTGCCGCTTCGCCCTGCGGTGGGTGTGATCAAGGAAACGCTTTTGTCCTGCGGTGCAATTGCCGCTATGATGAGCGGAAGCGGTCCTTCGGTATTCGGTATTTTTGAATCGGAAGATGACGCAAGACGCGCAAGAGATTTGTTGCGCGAGAAAAACTGTTTTGTGTTTATGACACGCCCGTGGTGTTGAATTCAAAACGCATTGACGATTGGTTCGTCAATGCGTTTTTTGTTATGAGATGAAAAGAGAAGCAATCAATTCCTCGCTATACTGATTGAGTGCGGTATAATCGGTGGCTTTCATGTAATAGGATTCAAGCTCGTCGTGTTGTTTTCCGATCTCGCTAAGCAGTGTTTGGGCAGAAAGGCAGAGAGAATCAATTTCTCGAAGCAGCGTTTTGTGAGAGGTGAGTGCGCCCTTACCGCGCTCGGGTAACATTCTGTCGAGGTTGATCATGCCGTCGCAGTGTTCTTCTCCTACCAGACGGGTGAAAAGAAGGGAGCTTTGGGGCAGAAAGATTGACTCGGTTTTCTCATCCACAGGGCGGATTGATTCATAAAATGATATCTTGTTTTGGAAGAGAATGCCTTTGAGAAGCTTAAAAAAGTATTCCGAATACACAACGCGGTCCTTGACTTGGATGACAGTTTGCGCCTGTGTTTCATAGCTCTTTAGATGTACGTAGCCCTTGACACCGAAGGCAGATGCGGGTTGTGTGATAACACAAGGGGCTTTTTCTTCTTTGATGCGGTGCTTTTCCAAGAAACGATGAATGATGGTTTCGGCGCGTTTTTGATCGAAAACAGATTCGGTGGCGATGGCAATGGCGTTTTCGATTTCGTAAACTGCCGCCATGAGAAGATACACGCGGCGGTAGGAGAGTGAGATACTTTGTGAAAGGTGTTGGATTTCTTCGGCGTGTATTTGAAGATCTGCGGGATTCCAAAAGGCAGTTAGGTTGACAAGGGAGTCCACAGCCCCCGGGCAGGTTGGCTCTGTGGCGTGGGGCGGTGTGCCGTCTAAAACAACGGTTTTCAAAGAGGGAATGACAACGGCATCGAGCGAATCGGTGTCGGACGAGCAATAATAGCGCGTAACGTCAAGTTCTTTTTCTTCTGCCGTTTGGGCAATTTTTTTCATTAAGGTGGATTTGCCGCACCCCGGACCGCCTTTGATGATGTATTTGTTATAGGACGCAAACAGAGAGGGGAAGTAGCTGAGAAAGCCGCGGTGGGAATTCAAGGCGGCAAAATACGCGTTTTTTCGTTTGATTGTTTGGGGATGATCCAAAAAAGACATATACCGTACCTCACTTTTAAGTGTTGGTACAGTATATGTCTTTTGTATGTGTTTGGTTTTTCAGGAATTCTGCGCCAAAACAAAAAATGAAAGGATCGAGGCGGCGGATGCTGCTGAGAGAGATTCTTTGAACTCTCTGCCATATTCAATGCGAACGATCTCGTCTGCCATGGCGAGAAGCTCGGAGGCAAGACCGCGCTTTTCGCCACCGACAGCTAAAAGAAGCGGTTTTTTGAGATTGGCTTTTGTCATGGGGGTGGAATTGTCAAGGTCTGCCGCAACAAGTCGATAGCCATTCTCGCGGAAGAACTTGGCAGCATCGGTTTCACTTTCGGCAACATAAACCGGCATTTCTTCACTGGCACCCGCCGAGGCGCGGCAGACAACGCCTGCTGCGCTCATCCAGTTGCGTTTGCCCACGATGATGCCGTCAACGCCTGCGGCGTAAAGTGATCTGAGCGCATAGCCGAAGTTGTAGGGGTCTTCGATGCCGTTGAGTAGCACGTAAAAGCCGTCTGTCGTGGGAATATCGGTAAGGACAGGTAGTGTGCGCTCGGACGTGAAGGTGAGAATGCCGCCGTGGGAAGAGCCGATGGCAAGCGAATCGATCTCTTCTTTGGAAACCTCTTCTATTTCAAAACTGTATTTTGCTGACATGGCGCGGATATAAGAAAGGTGGCCTTTGAGGTTTTTTTTGCGTGTTGTGTCAAACATCACTTTTTCGATTTTTCGGTCGCTGATGCCGCTTTCGATGCCGCGGATGACGGCACGAAAAGAGATCATGCCTTCCATGATATTGCTTTGACCAAAGCGCGATTCTTCTTTTTTCATATTTGTTTGTCCTTTTGTTTGATCTTCATAAAGTAGCCCTCTCGTGCGCCACCTGCAACAACCGTGAGCGTAGTAGCACCGAGCGTATCAAGAATGGCGAGAATCGCTGTGAGTGCTGTGGCAAAGGTGTGTGTGCGCTCGGGCAACAGGCGAATCAGGGTGAGTTTGGTTTCAAGATCCATATCAGTTACGCGTGACAGAAGCTGTACAATTTCTTGGCGCGTGATGAGATAGACCGAATCGGTGGTAAAGTCTTTATGGAAAACATGGGCATGGAAACGGCAGAAAGCGCGCAAAGAGCCGCCCGTGGCGCAAACGGTATCGTTTTTTTGGGTGATGCCTGCATCCTTGGCAAGTGTTTGAGTGTGCAGGTAGATCTCTTTGAGCTCATTTTTGGTGGGGAGAATGTTTTTGACAAACTTGACATACATGGCAAGCGCGCCAACCGGAAGGGAAACGGCAAGGCTACATTGCGGTGCAACGATCTCGCAGCTGCCTCCGCCGATGTCGAGCAGGATCATGGCATCTTTTTGATCAGGAAGGGTTTTGCATACACCGTAATAGGAAAGAGCGGCTTCTTCCTCACCGCTGACAAGGTCGATTCTGTATGAGGTGCGCTTTTCAATTTCATCAATCACCTCTTGGTGATTGGAGGCGGCGCGCAGGGAAGCGGTGGCAAAGGGATAAAGTCTGTCTGCTCCCGTATTGCGTGCGATTTTATCATATTGCAACATAATATCGGCAAGAAGCGTGATACCTTCTTCGGTTAAGATACCGTTTTTGACATAGGAGATCAGCCCTGCGGCGGTGGATTTTCTTAAAAGAATCTCCCCTTCTTCGGAGAAGATTGTCATTTTGATGGTGTTGGAGCCGATGTCGAGAATGGCGTAGTTCATGGTAAAGGATCCTTTCGGGTGGATTCATCAGGATAGTATAACACAAAAAGCCGTCTTTCGCAAGATTTTTTGCATATTTTGGCAAGGAACATGACGAAAAAGGACGAGCGGGCGGGCATATACATGAGGTGTGGGCTGAAAAGAATACTTGTTGGGAGGGATGCTGCATATTCACAAGACTTTTTGTGAAGTTTATTTTTATGTTTTTGCGTGTGGAGGAAAAACAGTCCTTTCCGCCGCCGCTTTCTGCCAAGGAAGAGAGGGAATGCTTTGCCGCCATGAAAGCGGGTAATATGGCAGCAAGGGAAAAACTGATTTTACACAATATGCGGCTTGTGGCGCATATTGTAAAAAAATACGGGCAGAATGAAGCAAACACCGAGGATCTGATTTCAATCGGTACGATCGGGCTGATCAAGGCGATTGATTCCTTTAATCCCGCAAACGGCGCGCGCTTTGCGACCTATGCCGGGAAATGCTTGCAAAATGAAATTCTGATGCATTTTCGCGCCAAAAAGAAAAACCGCTGTGAGGTTTCGATGCACGATACCATTGATGTGGATAAGGACGGCAATCCTTTGACTTATATGGATATTATCTGCTCGGACGAATCGGTTTCGGATGAGGTATTCAACCGCATTGCCAGCCGAAAAGCACTGATGCTTCTTCAAAGCTGTCTATCGGAGAGAGAACGCTATATCATCACACGGCGGTATGGCATTGATAACACAAAACCGCTGACACAGCGCGAGCTTGCCGAGGAAATGGGAATCTCTCGCTCGTATGTCAGCCGTATTGAAAAATCGGCGCTTGAGAAGCTGTATGATGCCATGAATCTGCCCACCGAGACAGCGGATGTATAAACAATTCGGATAACGGCATATATTTATCAAAAATCTTAAAGGAGATATTGCTTGTGGAGTATCAGGAAAACCTTCAAAAAAAACGCGAGGTATCGCTTCGCACCGGGGATGGCGCGCAAGGTTTGCCGCTTGGGATGTTAGATATTTCGCGTGACTGTATTCTTCCCGATTCTTATGCGGATATCAAACGCATTTTAGCAGTCAGCGCCTCGCTTGTGCCGTCAAACGGTTACGTTGAGGGTGGTAAGGCGTTTTATGCGGGTGAGATTCTTTGCCGCGTTTTGTTTGTGAGCGATGAGGGCAAAAACTGCGCGGTGCAGTTTAACCTTGATTACGAGGGAACTGTCCCTCTCGGTTCGGCTGACGCAGAGTACACAGCGGCGTTTCTGCCGCTTCTTGAAAGTGTGAGCGCGCGCTCGGTCAATCCGCGCAAGGTTGGTATCAAGGCGAAGGTCAATCCCGGGCTGTTCACGTGGGAAAGGCGGGACGCTTCGGTGCGTTTCCCGGGTCAGCTGACGCGCGCGGATATTGAAAGCTTTGAGGAAAAAACTGAGGAGATTGACTATCTTTCTCTTTGGCACAAAACGGTGAGTGGCATTGAATCGGGGGATGATATCCGTGTGGAAGAGCCGATGGGCGCTGTGGGCGAGATTTTATTTTGTGACATTAGCTTTTCGGGTGTCAGATGTGATGCGAGAAAGGATGCCATTGCCGTGAACGCGACAGCGGACGTGACGGTGGCGTTTTGCGAGGAGGAAAGTGACGATTCCTCTCTTCGTTTTTTACATCATGCGATCTCGCTTTCTTCTTTGGTTCCTTGCGAGGGGGCTTGTGAAAAAGATCTTTGTTTTGCTTCTTTATACTGTGAAAAAATCTCCTGCGTGCCTGCCGAAAACGCGCAAGGGGAAAAGCGAACGATAGAGCTTGATTTTTCCTACGGCATTCAAGCGGTATGCGAGTGCAGAGAAACACTATTTGGGGTGAAGGATCTCTATTCCACACGCTATGAATGCGAAAACACCGAGGGGGATATTCGCATTTCGCGCCATGTAGGCAAACAGATTCTTTCGCATCGCTGTGTCAGGGAGGCTTCCTTTAAGGAAAACGGAACGGTGATGGGCATGATTCCTGCCGTGAAAGGCGTGTATTTGACGCTTGGCGACGACCGAAAGGGTATTGTGGAAGGTATGCTGCTCGCTTACGTTCTGATTTTGGAAGAGGATGGCAGTATGGTTTGTGAAACGGTTGATCTTCCGTTCTCGTTACCCACTGAGCTTTGTTTTGGCGAAAGACCGGAATGTTTTCTGCGCGCCATGCCCGAAAACGGAAAAGCAACGCTGATTGACGGAAAACTCACGGTGGAGATTCCGCTTACGGTAAATCTTTTGGCATGGGAGAACACAAGAGAGAGACTGATCTTTTCAAGCGAGGTGTATGCCGAAATCGCAAAGAGAGACGAATCTGCCTTACGGTGTATTTCCCCACAGCCAAAGAGTCACTTTGGGATATCGCCAAAAAATATAAAATATCAACCGACCGTCTTGTTCTGACGGGTGGTGAAAACGGCGGAGTCGGTAGGCGGGCGTTGATTCTGCCGCCCAAAAGCAAGGAGATTTTCAGCGGCGTGATTTCCTGATTTTTTTGGCTTTTTTTGGCAATGACAGTATTTTCAAAGCATAAAATGCTTCTCTCGGTTTAGACTAAATCCGAACGGCAAAACGTTTTGCCTTCTTTTTATTCCGAGGAAAGGGTCTTTGCTCTTATAATAGCAAAGTGATGTATAATATGCTGAGAAAAATCAAAAAGGTGTTCTGCTCAGCGCTTTGGCTGGTGCTTGTGATCACGGTGACGGTCTCGGCGCTTGTGCCGCACAAAAGTCCGAGTGTCTTCAGCACCGCCAAGTCGCAGGAGGCAGTGACAACGCAGGGCACCGAAGAAGTGTTTTACTGCCCGGGCGGTATGAGCTTTGGCGTGCGGATGGAGACCAAAGGGGTGCTTGTGGTCGGCTTTTCGCGCTCATCCAAGGGAGGGGAGTGTGCTGCCGAAAAAGCAGGGCTTTCCACCAAAGACGTGATCGAAAAGATCAATGGCAAGAGTGTGAATACCGTTGCCGAGGTGATTGGTTGCATTGAGGGTTGCGGCGGCAACAAGGTGACGCTTGAAGTGATGCGCGACGGAGACACGAAGACGGTTTCGTTTTTACCCGAAAAGGATGAATCGGGTATTTACCGCGCCGGTATTTGGGTGAGAGATTCCACGGCGGGCATTGGTACGGTAACCTTAGTGAATGCCAAAACGGGGGAATTCTGGGGGCTTGGTCACGGCATTTGCGATAGCGACACGGGTGTTTTGATGCCGCTTCTTCGCGGAAACGTGTATGACATATCGGTGGTTTCAATCAGAAAAGGGAAGGCAGGAGCGCCCGGAGAGTTGAAGGGCTATTTTTCTTCCGCGCTTTCAGGCATTCTGATGAAAAACACAGCCGCCGGGGTGTACGGTCGTTTCAGTGAATATGATGCATCATCGCTCACGCCCATGCCGCTTGCTAACCGTCAAGAGGTGAAAGAGGGAGATGCGACGATTCTTTGTACCCTAACAAACGGCAAGGTGAGCGAATACAGCGTTCGTATCGTCAAGATCACAAACCCAAAAGGGGATGCCAAAAACTTCATTGTTGAAGTGACCGATCCACGCCTTTTGGAAGAAACCGGAGGTATCGTTCAGGGTATGTCGGGCTCCACGATTATCCAAAACGGGAAAATTGTGGGCGCTGTGACACACGTGATGGTGAATGACCCCACGAGAGGGTACGGGATCTTTATTGAAAATATGCTGAATGCGACGGCGTGAAGAAAAGGCAATATCATTCCGAAAAAACGGTTTGATATTGCCTTTTGATCATTCATTTAATTGTTACTTGTATAAGTATGCTAACCAATCTGCTTTTAATTCTTCATAGCCTTTGCCCAAAGCAGATTCGATATCTTGAGAGTGATAGGCGTCAAGCACTTTTTTGACACCGTACGTATCTACAAGATAAAGAACAAGTGATGTTGCTTGATTGTATGAAAGTTCAGCTCCAACACCAGTATAATCTATTCCATTAACACGCTTGTAGGTATAAGCTATTGTATTATAAAAGTCAACATCCAATTCTGCTTTCGCATACAGATTTGTGTACAAGGGGAGATCAAATGTGCTGAGAAGATCAAATTTGCCTCCAAGAGCTATATAATCTTCGTATACATTTTTGCAAATAATTGCTGATTTATCTCCCGCAGCGGCATACTCATCGAAATAGCCTTGTTTTGCAACATTCATAATTTGAATATACGATACTGCAATCTGCTCGTTAAATCCGAGAGTCTTTCCGAAGTAATTACAAAGTCCTTCGCTCAACCAAAGATTGTCGCTATCTCGACTACTACGTATACCTAACGCGTGCATCGATTCGTGAAGAGCAGTTGAAAAATCATTGATGTACATGTTTCCCGAGGGATACCGGGTTTGTGAATATCCGCTACCGTCGAAGAGCATATAATAATGAAATTCGCGGTTGGTATCAAGTCCTTCGTCCAATTCGTTTTCTTCAAGATAGTCGATCATTTCAAACAGTCCGGTGGTATTATAATAAAGAAGTTGGTGATATCCTGCAGGAATACTGGCACTAAAATCCTTGAAATAGTAAGTTACATTGCCAAAGGATATGATGTACTTATAGGTTGCGTTAGAGGAAAAATTCATAGAGGAAAGAAAGGCTTCTACTTCCGGTGGATTGGTATACTCGACCTCTAAACCAAGTGACTTAAGATACGCAGTTTTATATTCGCAACGTTTGTCCAAATCCAATAGCGCTTCAACGCCGTATTCGTTATAAATAAAAGCGAATACTGCCTCTGCTACAGGAACAGATTTTGCTTTGTCATAGGTGAAAAAATGATCGTATAACGTAAGGTAGGTCATATTGGCAGCATCAGAGAAAAACTCTTTTAAATTTTCCACTTGCTTTTCGTTCTCGTATGCAGCAAGACCGTAAGAAATCCATTCTTCACCGCTTGAGCGAAGCGATTCAAAAGGATCTTCGGGCTTTTCGGTTGGCGCTTCGGTCAAGTTGTCCTGAGTTGTCGGCTCTGTGTTTTTGGGTAAATCAGTTGTGGTTGGGGGTATGCTGTCCGAAGTAGACACGTTAGTGGTTGGCGGTGAATCGGGTGTGGTTGCACAGGATGCGAATAACACTGCCAACAATAAAAGAATAGTTATCAGATAAATTTTAGTTTTCATTGCTTATACCTCTTTTACGCGAAACATAATCTTCATATCTTTTTTGTAGGTTTAAGATGCTATTCTTGAATGATTCAAGTTCTGTAGCATTCAACATACTTTGCAATAGCTTTTGACAAATCTGTTCGGTTGGAACGGCGTTGTGCAGCGTTGTGGAATACAGAAGTTGAGATTGGTTTTCTTTCTCAGATTCTATCATGTGTTTTTCCAATGCTATAAGAATACGGTTGATATACGCTTTTGCCATATCCGTTTGACCAAGTTGAATATATATCTTTGCGATTTCGGCATAGTCAGAAAGAAGCGGCGGATCGTAAAAACCTGCATATTTGCCGTCTAATACGGTTTCAAGTAACGCTGCTGCCTTTTGATAATAAAACAGCTTATCTTGTGGTGACATATCAGGAAGAATCAGCTGGCGTACCGAACTCTCTGCAAGATCAATCGTGTAAATTATGTTTTTCAGAACTTGCGATCTGTATTCTTCACCGTCCATTACAAACCTCGCATATACCTCACGGCTATGGTGCAATGACGGCAGCCTTTTGTAATAATACTTTCCTTTTTTTCGAATGGCAGGATCTTTCGATTCAGAGCAAAGCTGAAGCATGATTCGGTAGATCTCGTTGCGTCTGTCATCATCGGTACAGCACTTTTCAGCGTGTTCTGCCAGTGAGATCATTTTCTCAACACATTCTTTGTTATATAGCTTTTTTCGATAAACATGAAGCATGACATCGGGATAGTTGCCGTAATTGTCGGGATTCAACTCTATTTCACGAATCCATGTTTGATATACGCCTTCCCAATCCTTTTTGGCATGAAGCTCCTGAATTTTCGCTTCAAACTCTCGGCGATGCTCAACACTCCAAACCAATTCCATATCAAACAAGGAATCGATAGAGCATTTGAAAAGCAAAGCGATTTTGGGCAAAAGAGTAATATCGGGAGATAAAAGCCCGCGCTCCCATTTGGATACTGTTTGCGAGGAAACACCGAGGTAGTCGGCAACATTCTCTTGCGTCATACCGTGCGTCAGTCGCAATTCTTTTATTTTGTTTTTGAGTTCCATATTTTTTACACCTTATAGTTTTCATTTGCTTTATTGTATCACAAATTAGACCAATTGTAAATGGACAATATGGCTCACGCTTGTGTCTGTTTTGTATCACTGTTTTTGAATTTCTCGTTAAAAACAGATGTCCCTACTTGAACATACGTGATGGTGAACGACCCGACGAAGGTGACGGGATCTTTATTGAAAATATGCTGAATGCGACGGGGTGAAAAATTGTTGCTCTCGTTTTTTCGAGGGCAACAATTTTTTGCAAGCATTATAGAAACGACAAATATACTGACTCAATTCTGATCGAAGTCATCGATGAAAACGGGAATGTGACAGTGGTGGAATCAGGCAAGATGATCGACACTTGGGTTTTGCAAGTGTCGATTTCTTTTTTCTTGACATTGCATACTCGCGGTGATATAATGAGGAAAATACGGTTTTACGGGGGAATGAATATGCCTCGCTTTTTTTTGAACGAAGAGAATCTGACAGGGGATACGGCAACGATTGTGGGAGAGGATGCTTCTCACATTGCGCTCTCGCTTCGCATGGCAGTTGGCAATGCGCTGACGCTTTGCGATAACGAGGGATATGATTATCACGCCGAGATTCTTTCGATTGCGCGCGAGTGTGTGACGCTTTCGGTGAAAGACAAAATGCCGTCGGAATCCGAGCCACCCTACCGTGTGCGCCTTTATCAATGCCTGCCCAAAGGGGAAAAGTTTGAAACCGTGATTCAAAAGGCGGTGGAATGCGGGGTTTGCGAGATCATTCCCGTACAATCCTCGCGCTGTATTGCGGTGCTTAAGGATTCCGCGGCGGAAAAGAAGCTGACAAGATTCAACCGCATTGCCGAGGAAGCCTGCAAGCAATCGGGCAGGGGAAGGCTCGTTAAAGTGACACCGCCTGTTTCCTACCGCGAGGCGATGCGTCAGATGGCGGAAGTTGAAACTGCCTTTCTTTGCTATGAAAATGAAGACGGACTCACGCTGTCGGGGTTCCTTCCGCGTGAAGTCCCGTGTGAGATTGCTTTTTTGGTGGGACCCGAGGGCGGGCTTTCGACTGATGAGGTAGCAATGGCAAAAGAAGCGGGGATTGTTTCGGTGTCTCTTGGCAAGCGGATTCTTCGTACCGAGACGGCGGCCCCCTTTGTGCTGGCGATTCTTGCAGGGAAATATGAGCTTTGATTTGTCAATATGACGAGTGTTTTGTGTAATATCGAAAATCTGCCCGAAAACTAAACAAAAAAATTGAAAAAAATTATAAATATTTATCAAAACACTATTGAAATTGCCTAAAAAAAGTTGTATAATACTGTTACAAAAGCCTAAAAGAAAAAGATTGTCAATAGGAATGGTACACACAAAGGAAAGGATTGGACAGTAACATGTCAAACAGATTGTTTCAGGGAATCATCTATCAGATGAAGGATGCGGTGGATCGCGTGATCGGTGTGATCGATGACAGCGGCATTGTTATTTCGTGCAGTGAGCTTGGTCGTATCGGTGAGGCGCGTCAGGGCGTTCGCGAAGAGCTGAATTATACATCGGATGTGGTGATTATCGGGGGCTATACCTACCGCGCCTTGAATACCGCAACCAAAAGTGAATATATTGTATTTGTAGAGGGTGAGGATAAACAGGCGGAAAAGATGTCTTTGATCCTTTCCATCTCGTTGATGAACATCAAGAACTTGTACGACGACAAGCACGACAAGAGCTCGTTCATCAAAAACATCATTCTCGATAACATTCTCCCCGGCGATATTTATGCGAAATCGAAGGAACTTCATCTTGCAGGCGACGTTTCGCGCATTGTTTTCCTCATCAAGTTCAATGGCAAGAACGACATCATTCCTTACGATGTGATGCAGAATATGTTCCCCGGCAAGAATAAGGATTATGTGATCACCGTGGGTGAGCATGACTCGGTTCTTGTCAAAGAAGTGCGTCCCAACTATGACATTCGTGAAATTGAAGAAATTGCCAAGGGCATTTCGGATACCATTTCGGCGGAATTCTATACCAAGGTTTCGATCGGTATTGGCTCTGTGGTGAACAACATCAAGGATCTTGCCCGTTCTTACAAGGAAGCACAGGTTGCCCTTGAAGTGGGTAAGGTGTTTGATACCGAAAAGGATATCATCAGCTATGACAACCTCGGTATTGGCAGACTGATTTATCAGCTGCCCTCCACCCTTTGTGAAATGTTCTTACAGGAAGTGTTCAAAAAAGGCCCGCTTGAATCGCTTGATAAAGAAACCCTCATGACCATTCAGGCATTCTTTGAAAACAACCTGAACGTTTCCGAAACCTCAAGAAAGCTGTTCGTTCACAGAAACACGCTTGTGTACCGTCTTGAAAAGATCCGCAAGCTGACAGGTCTCGACCTTCGTGAATTTGAACACGCCATCACCTTTAAGGTGGCTTTGATGGTTAAGAAGTATCTTTCCTCGAAGTCGATGAAGTAAAAAAGATTTCAACAGCCAGCAATATTTTGCCGGCTGTTGAAGTGTGTTTATACGCGTTCTTTTGAAGAATGAATCTTACTTTTGAAAGGCAGTTTTGCTTTTATGAAACGCAAAATATCCTTTGATCTCTGGTTGGTCTCGCTGATTTCGGCAATTCTCGTTACCTTTTCTGTAACGGTTACGGTTTCTTTTTTATTGTTTGACAAGACGCCGATTGATACCGACGGGAAAACGCCGGAAACTTCCGACCAAGGCGAGTCTCAATATTATTTTGATCCCGACAAGATTCAAGAGGTACTTGAAAAGTTTGAATCGGAATCGGTGCTTGGGCTTGACCGTGAAACGCTTACCGAAGAGCTGCTCAAAGGCTTTTTGGACCGCTCTGAAGACGATTATGCTGAGTATATGACAGCGGATGAATATGAGGATTTCAATTCCTCCTATCAGGGCGATGTTGTGGGAATCGGTGTGACGGTACAGTATGACGAAGATGTGAACGGTGTGCGTGTGGTGGAAGTAACGCCATCTTCCCCTGCCGAAGAAGCGGGCTTTCAGCCCTATGATATTTTAGTTGCGGTGAATGGCGTGAGACCGACCAATTCGCTTACAGGCGGTGCGTTGGTGGATGATTTTGCCGGCATGATCCGCGGCGAAGCGGGCACTTCGGTTCAGATCACGGTTTTGCGTGAAAACCGCGAAGTGACCATGACGGCGACAAGACGCCACATTGAAGTGCAGTCGGTGAAATATGAGCTTTGCCGATACAACGGCAAAAAGGTTGCGTATATTCAGATTCGCTCCTTTGATTTTCCGACAATGACACAGTTTATGGAGGCGATTGATTCTGCCGAAAAAGACGGTGCCGACTATATTGTGTATGATCTGCGTAACAATGGCGGTGGGCTTCTTTCGTCGGTCACCACCATGTTGACGTATATCGTGGAAAACCAAACACCTCTGACCGAGATTGTTTATCCGCAAAGAAAACAAACCATCAAGGCGGGGCAGTATATATCCAAAAATCTGTCCGAGCCCGACCCGTCAAAACCCTATCTTCGTGTGAAAGAGAACAGCGTCCTTTATAATGAGGCGTATGCCGAACACAAGGTTTCAATCCCGTCGGCTGTTCTTGTCAATGGGTACACGGCGAGTGCCGCCGAGCTTTTCACCTCGGTGTTGCGTGATTACAAGCTTGCCGCGATCGTGGGAGAGACCACTTACGGTAAGGGCTGTATGCAGGTGACCTACGATTTTGATGATAATACCGCACTCAAGGTGACAGTTGCGCTTTACAACCCGCCCTGCGGTGTGAACTATGACAGAACCACCGAAGGTCCTGTGGGTATTGCACCCGATCACGAGGTCATCTTTACCGAAGAAGAAAACAAAGCCAATCTGTATTTGTTACCGCATGAAAATGACCGTCAGTTTGTGACGGCGTTCAATGCGCTGACAAACGGCGAAAAATTACCGATTCCCGAAACGGTGGGACAATAAAAAGTTTATTATTAAATCACATACATTTATTTTTAAGGAGTATAACCAAATGTCCAACGAACTCAGAGTTACAAACGAAGGTCTTCAAAAACTGCAAGACGAGCTGAAATATCTTAAGGAAGTGAAAAGACAGGAAGTTGTTGCCGCCATTGCGCTTGCGCTTTCTTACGGCGACCTTTCCGAAAACAGTGAATACGATGAAGCCAAAGCCGAACAGGGCAAGGTAGAGTCGAGAATCCATGAACTTGAGGAAATTCTCAAAACTGTTATCGTTATTGATGATAGCGAAATTCAGACTGACGTGGTTGACATCGGTGCGATCGTTACCGTGTTCAACAAGACCGCAGGCAGAGAAATTGAATACACCATCGTAGGTGCTACCGAAGCCAACCCCTTGAAGGGTAGAATTTCCGACCGATCGCCCATCGGTAAAGCCATTGTTGGTAAAAAAGCCGGTGATATTGTGGAAGTGGAAACGCCTGCCGGTGTGATCACGGTTGAAATTCTCAACATCAGAAAATAAAGGATATAAAAAATATGGATAACAACGTAAATAACAATCAGCCTATGAATGCAGAGGAGCTTTCGGATATTCTCCGTATCCGCAGAGAAAAGCTTGCCGCTCTTCGCGAGGCAGGGAACGACCCCTTTGTCATCACCAAGTATGACGTGACCGACAACAGCCTTGCGATCAAGAATGATTTTGAAGGCTTTGAAAACAAAGAGGTTTCGCTTGCCGGCCGTATTATGAGCCGCCGTATTATGGGTAAGGCTTCTTTTGCGGGTATTTCGGATTCCACCGGTAGTATGCAGATTTACATCAAGCGCGACGATGTGGGCGAAGAAGACTATGCTGCTTTCAAAAAGTGGGATATTGGCGATATCATCGGCGTGAAGGGTATTGTGTTCCGCACCAAAACCGGTGAGATTTCGGTTCACGCTTCGAAGATTATTCTGCTTTCGAAGAATTTGATTCCGCTGCCCGAAAAGTATCACGGACTTACCAACACCGATCTGCGCTACCGTCAGAGATACGTTGACCTGATCGTGAATCCCGAGGTGAAGGATACTTTTGTGAAGCGCTCGAAGATCATTTCCGAGATTCGCAACTTCCTTGAAGGTCGTGGCTTCCTTGAAGTGGAAACACCTTATCTCCACAACCAGGCAGGCGGTGCTGCGGCAAGACCTTTTATTACTCACCACAACACACTTGATATCGATCTTTATTTGCGTATTGCGCTTGAGCTTCACTTGAAGCGTTTGATTGTGGGTGGATTTGACCGTGTATATGAAATCGGACGCGTGTTCCGTAACGAGGGTATGGACCCGAGACACAATCCTGAGTTCACACTGCTTGAGCTGTATCAGGCATATACCGACTACGAGGGCATGATGAATCTGACCGAAGACCTCTTCCGCTATCTTGCAAAGAAGGTACTTGGTACTGCCATGATCCCTTACGGCGACTATACCATTGACTTGGAATCTCCTTTTGCCAGAATGACCATGGCTGAGGCGGTTGAAAAGTACGCAGGCGTTGACTTCACCAAGATCTATGATCTGGAAGAAGCAAGACGCATTGCGAAAGAGCATCACGTGGACTATGAAGAACGCCACGGCATCGGCGATATTCTCAATCTCTTCTTTGAAGAGTTCTGCGAAGACAAGCTGATCCAGCCGACCTTCATTACCCACCATCCCGTGGAGATCTCGCCTCTTGCGAAGAAGAGCCCTGCCGATAACCGCTACACCGAGCGTTTTGAGATCTTTGTGCTCGGCAGAGAACACGGTAACGCCTTCTCCGAGCTGAACGACCCGATCGACCAGAGAGAGCGCTTTGAGCATCAGGCTGCCATGAAGGCACAGGGTGACGACGAAGCGTGCGGCGTGGACGAAGATTACCTCAACGCGATGGAATACGGTATGCCTCCCACAGGCGGTCTTGGTATCGGTATCGACAGACTTGTGATGCTTCTCACCAACAACGCTTCGATCCGCGACGTGCTTCTGTTCCCCACGATGAAGCCCACCGACATTGAAAAGAAGCCTGAAGTAAAGACCGAAGAGGTTGCCGCTCCCGCCGTAGAGGAAAAGCCCGAAGTGATCGATTTTTCTAAGGTTGAGATCGAGCCTTTGTTTGCTGACTTCGTTGATTTTGAAACCTTCTCGAAATCCGATTTCCGCGCCGTGAAGGTGAAGGACTGCGTTGCTGTTAAGAAGAGTAAGAAGCTTTTGCAGTTCACTCTTGACGACGGCACAGGCACCGATCGCACGATTCTTTCCGGTATTCACGCTTACTACGAGCCGGAAGAGTTGATCGGCAAGACGCTGATCGCCATCACCAACCTCCCGCCGAGACCGATGATGGGCGTTGAATCCAACGGTATGCTCCTTTCTGCCGTTCACAAAGAAGAAGGCGAAGAAAAGCTTCACCTCATCATGGTGGATAACCACATCCCCGCAGGCGCTAAGCTGTACTAATTGACGAATAAAATAAAAGGACTATGACACAAAATGTCACAGTCCTTTTTTGTTACATTCACTCAAAGAGGGAAAAGACTCCAGTAATAAGATATAATATGGTATCTATAGGAAAAAGCAAGATAAACCAAAGCCATTTTTTGCCGATCAGTTTTCGGTTTTCTTCGCTTTGTTTGGCGCAAAAGAAAAGAAAAAGACCAACAATTAGTGCGATAAGCCCGATTGGATTCAGCACCCAGCCGAAAAATAGAATTCCTAACAAACTGATGAGTATGCGTGAATGAAAATGATGGATAGCAACTGAACACAATATAGAGAAAACACAGCAAAAAGTATAAATGGCTTGCAATATGAGAACAACTTTTACCCATGTCTTTGTTTTTATGGTAATCACCTCGCTATCTTTCTATTGATATGATAGCATAAAATTGCGAATTTTTCAAGATATAATCTTTTGTTCAATACAAAAAAGGAATCTCACAAATGTGAAATCCCTTTTGTCATTACTCTGACCCCTGAATCCTAAAAGGTTCAGGGGTGTTGTTTATCCTTGATGCAATTCGTAGTAAAACCAATGATCGGTTATCATTTTGATGAAGCACCAATCGGTGCCGTTGTTGGGTTTGCCAAAATACGCGCCGCCGTCTGCCTTGTAGGGTTCTCCCAAACTGTCGCCGAAATAGTAGTCGGGAAGAGCAATTTCGTTACTTACGGTATAGTAATATCCGTAGTCAACACCGCTAAGGAAAAAGCCTGTTGTTTCATACTCAAAAAACTCGATGTCTTTTTCGGATGAAAGGGAATCAATATTTTTTAAAACATGGTTTGATATTTCATTGTATTTTTCGGTTGATATGGATGTTCCTTCGCAAGCGGTAAAAGACAGTATCAACAGAGTCAAAAGTAAACCAGATATGAGTTTTTTCATGTCGATTACTCCTTGTGTTTCAAAGAATCAAATGAACCCCAGTTCTTTCATTGCCTTGATAAAGGTGTCCGCTTCGCCGTTTGGATTGGCTTTTTGGGTTGCCTCGATTTCATACCAAGCATATTCAAGTCCGTGAATGATGATGGGAATTGTTTTTTGGAATTTTTTTCTGATAAAGCCCTCTTCTTGGAGTTTCTTGGCAATATTGGCAGCAAGCGTGATCAACTCATAGTGACCGACCGGACCCTTGCCAATGTATGTGTAATTCTCGTCATATTGATTTTCATCATCTTCAAAGCCTATGTTGGTTATTCCTTGTTCGGCATACCATTGATACAAGGCTTTTGTACAGTCGCTTGCTTCATCAAGGTCAATGATGGCATATTCATCCTGCCTCCAAAAAGCATAATTCCAACGTTCTTCGTCCAAAAGACCGGCGCCCTCGCAGTCTGATTCGGTGTTATAGCTAATTGCCCAGGTTGATACATTAGAAAAGTTTCTGAACTCAAGTGCTTCATTGGACTCAAGGAAAAATGAGATCGCATAAATATCATCCTCGTCCCAATTTGATATTTCCGATTTGACTTTGTTGTACAAAATGTTTTCAATATCAATCATCTCTAACCTCCGAGTGTATAAATCTTTTGTTTATGATAGCATAATAATCTATTTTTTTCAAGGGTCTTGGCTTTTTTCGGTTGAAAAAACGGTCAATCTATGGTACAATGGTTTGCCTATTAAAATCTACCGACAGGGTGAAAACGATGAAATACTACGTAACAAGTGACATACACGGATACTATACGTATTTGAAAGAGGCTCTTGAATCGGCGGGTTTCTTTGCGGAAAGAGAGCCTTGCAAGCTGATTGTTTGCGGCGATATGCTTGATCGCGGCAAAGAAGCGTGCGAGCTGACCGCGTTTATGATCGAACTCTTGCGCCAAGGGAAGCTGATCTACATTCGCGGCAATCACGAGGATATGATGATGAAATGCCTGTTGAGGATTGCACAAGGAAAAGCATCCGAGATTGCAAGCGGCAAGTCGGTACACTATACCAATGGAACGTGGGGTACGCTGTTGCAGCTCAGCGGTATGTCGAGTGAGGATGCAGTTGCCAATCCCACTGAACTGATTGAACGGGTAAAGGCTTCGGATTATTACAAGATTCTTCTGCCTGAAACGATCGATTATCTCGAAACCGAGAACTATATTTTTGTGCACGGATGGATTCCGTCTGTTACCGAGGGTGTGAAGCCTGATTTTACGTATTATTATGATAAGGATTGGCGGAAAGCTGACGAAGCCTATTGGCAAAAGGCGCGTTGGCTCAACGGTATGATACTTGCCTGCCGTCACAAGGTGACAGAGCAGGGCAAGACGATCGTGTGCGGTCACAAGCGTGCATCGATCGGTCACTCGATTTTTCACGGCAAGGGTACGGAATCGGGTGAGGGCGCGATCTATACGCCGTTTTACGATGACGGTATTATTTGCGTGGATTCTTCTGCCGTGAGAAGCGGTATGCTCAACTGCATTGTGATCGAGGATTGAACTTTAATAGTAAAAAAGAGTTTCGTAAATACGCGAAACTCTTTTTATTATTGTTTGATTAGTCTTCCTCCAACAATTTAGAGGGAGATATTTTTAATACCTGTGCGATTTTGAATAACGTTTCCAAAGAAACACCGCGCACTGTGCCGGGACCCTCGACTTGACCTACAAAGTTTACACTTTTATCAATCAGTTCCGCAAATGATTCTTGCGTGTAACCGGCTTTTTTTCGGTAATAGGCAATTTTCAAACCTAAAGTAATATACTTATCAGCAAACTCAGTTTTCATGACTTCGCCCCCCTTTATAGTAACAGTTTACAGGGAAACAAAGCAAATTATAACTTTTCACAAGTAAATGATTATTTACTTTAAGTAAAATATGGTGTATAATGGGTAATAAATCATTTACTTGGGGTGAATATATATGCAAGAAAATACCTGTTGTTTTTTCGGACACAGAACGATAAACGAAACCGAAGAGCTGAAAATGAAATTGTGTGAAACGGTCGAAAGACTGATCACCCACGAAAAAGTGGATACATTTTTATTCGGCAGCAAGAGCAGATTTGACAGTTTATGCCTTGAGATTGTGACGAATTTGAAAGAAAAATATCCACATATCAAACGGGTGTATGTGCGGGCAGAATTTCCTGTGATTGATGAAAGTTACCTTGCGTATCTACTCGAAAGCTATGAAGAAACCTATTACCCCGAAAAGATTCGTGGCTCGGGCAGAGCGGTGTATGTGGAGCGCAACTGTGAAATGATCGACCGTAGCCGTTTTTGTGTTGTTTATTACGATGAAACGCAAACGCCGGCCAAACGAAAAAGCGGAACCAAGATTGCGTTTGATTATGCGGTAAAACAAGGTAAAGAGATTGTGAACGTGGCAGAGTTTTGACCGCTTGGGTTTGTTATGTGCGAAAACTTGCATTTTGGAGGGGAGTATGTTATACTGTGATTATAAACACAGTGAAAGAGGTATTATGAAAGAATATAACAAGCCCTACACCGAAGTGGTGGCGGCTTTACTATGGGATGGGGAAAGATTTATGATCTGCCAGCGCCCCGCTCACAAAGGGAATGCGCTTTTGTGGGAATTCGTGGGTGGCAAGGTAGAACCGGGTGAAACCAAGGAGCAGGCTCTTATTCGCGAGTGTTGGGAAGAGCTTGGCGTTACGGTGTCGGTGGGGGATGTGTTTTTCGAAACCGAGCATGAGTATCCCGACATTTACGTGCATTTGACACTGTTTGACGCGGCAATTGTTGAGGGTGTTCCCGAAAAGCTTGAACATAATGACATTTGTTGGATCACGCGTGACGAGATAGATAACTTCGCTTTTTGCCCTGCCGATAGTGCGATACTCAAAGCGATTAAGGAAAGACAATGAACGAGTATCTAAAACACCTAAACAAGATCGAATTTGTGATCACCTACGCTTGTACAGGAAAGTGCAAGCATTGCTCCGAGGGGGATCATGCTCCTTGTGGGGAGCATATTGACGGTGAAAAAGCTGCCGATGCGGTGCGGAAGATTTGCGCCCTGTATCCGATTGAAACCGTGATGACCTTTGGCGGAGAGCCACTGTTATATCCTGAGGCGGTGTTCAAGATTCACTCTGCCGCAAAAGCGTGCGGTGTTGCAAAACGGCAGGTGATTACAAACGGCTACTTTTCACAAAACCCCGAAAGAATTGCCGAGGTGGCAGAGGGGCTTTTCGCTTGCGGAGTAAACGAGATTCTTTTATCGGTGGATGCGTTCCACCAAGAAACAATTCCGCTCGAAGCGGTCAAAAGCTTTGCCTTGGCGGTTCAGAAGAAAAACATCCTGATACGGCTTTCCCCTGCCTGGCTTGTGAGCAGAGAGCACGATGATCCCTATAACGAAAAAACGCGCAAAATTCTCTTGGCGTTTGAAGAACTCGGCTTTGCCGTGGGTGAGGGAAACGTCATTTTTCCCGAGGGTAATGCGAAACGGTATCTTTCGAACTATTTTACCTCTGAGACGCCCCAAAATCCCTATGTGGAAAATCCAAAAGACTTGCGATGCGTGTCGGTTGCACCTGACGGAGGTTTGGTGGGCGGAAACTTGTACCGACAGGATATTACCGATATTTTGAATCATTATACCCCCACGAAATGGTGTGGGAAAGAATAATCAGATATTTTCAACAAACTTGTTGACATTTCAACAACTTTGTGTTATAATGCAGTTGATCTTGTTGAAACTTCAACAAGATGGAGGGAACATGAAGGCAAGATTTGAGACATTTACGGTCTTGATTACCAAAATCAACCGAAATATCCGTAAGATCAAAAATCAGGAAATGGCGGAATACGACTTGAAAAGTCCACATATTTCCTGCTTATATTATCTTTATACAGCCGAATCCATGACGGCAACTGAGCTGTGCGAGAAATGCGAAGAGGACAAGGCAACAATCTCTCGTTCGATTGAGTATCTTGAACGCAACGGCTATTTAACCTGTGAGACGAAAACTGCCAAGCGCTACAAAAGTCCGCTAATTCTGACAGAAAAAGGAAAACAAGTCGGTCAAAAAATATCCGACAAGGTCAATCGTTTTCTGGAAACGGTGAGTGCGGCGCTATCAGAAGAGGAGAGGGTTTCGTTGTATCGCAGTCTTTCGATCATCAGCGAAAGTCTTGAAAACAGTGTTAAGGAATAAAAAATTTATCATAAACCACGAAAGGAATACCCTAAAAATGGAACCGAACAAAAAGTACGAGGCGTTATTTACCCCTTGGAAGATTGGCAACGTGGAGATCAAAAACCGAATTGTGATGTGTCCGATGGGCGGAACATCGCTGTTTGGTTGGTTTGAGCTGACAGGCTGTCATTTTGACAAGGAAGCGGCAAAACTCTTTCTTGAGCGTGCCAACAACAACGTTGGCTTGATTATCCCCGGTATTGCGCCGCTTCGCGATACCTTTTGGGGCAAATGGCTTTGGCAGAATGAAAAAATGTTCAAGGAACTCAAGGTCTTTATGGATGAGATTCACAAGACGGGGGCAAAGCTGTTCATTCAGCTGACCGCCGGCATGGGCCGCTCTTGGGCGATTACCGAGCTTGTGGCACCGCTTCACAAGAACAGATTCACCCGTACTCTGATTAAGCCGATTCTTAATACCAATCACGAGCTTGCCAGCCCCAGCCCGCAGAAATCGCGTTGGGCGCATGACATCGAATGCCCCGAAATGACCAAGGAGCAGATCCACGAGATCATTGAGGCTTTTGCGAAAACCGCGAAGCTTTGCAAGGAAGCAGGCGTTGACGGCGTGGAGGTTCATGCGGTACACGAGGGATATCTTCTTGACCAGTTTGCCATTGAATTCTTTAACAAGCGCACAGACGAATACGGCGGCAGTTTTGAAAACCGCTACCGTTTTGCGACCGAGGTGGTTCATGCCATCAAGGAAGCGTGCGGCAAGGACTATCCCGTTTCGCTTCGTTATTCGGTAGAATCCAAGATGAAAGGCTTTTGCGAGGGCGCAATGCCGGGCGAAGTTTACACCGAAGTGGGACGCGGTATGGAAGAATCCGAAAAAGCGGCGAAGTACCTTGAAGAAGCAGGCTACGATATGCTGAATGCCGACAACGGTACCTATGATTCTTGGTATTGGGCGCATCCGCCGATGTATATGCCTGAAAACTGCAATCTTGAGGATGTTGCTCACATCAAAAAGTTTGTGAATATTCCCGTGGTATGTGCGGGCAGAATGGATGCCGAAGTGGGCGCGAAAGCAGTTGCCGAGGGCAGAATTGATGCTGTGGGCGTTGCCCGTCAGTTCCTTGCGGACGGCGAATGGGTAACCAAACTGATCGAAGACCGCGTAGAGGACATTCGTCCTTGCATTTGCTGTCACGCGGGCTGCTTTAACTTCTCGTCTTCCAAGGGTCATGCCAACACACAGGATCTTTCCGACACGATGGGTCTTGCACGCTGTGCTCTCAATCCCGAAACGATGCAGTCTAAGAAATACTATATTGCACCTGCCAAAAAGAAGAAAAAGATCGCCGTGATCGGCGGCGGTATTGGCGGAATGGAGGCGGCAATTCTTTGTGCGAAACGCGGTCATGAAGTGACACTTTACGAAAAGAGCGACAAGCTCGGTGGTGTGTTCATTGCGGCATCGGCACCTTCCTTTAAGGAGAAGGATCGCGCCTTGATCGCGTGGTATATCCGTGAACTTTCCAAACAGCCGATCGCCGTGAAGATGAATACAGAAGTAAGTGACATCCAATCGCTGGATGCCGATGAAGTCATCGTGGCAACAGGTGCTTCTCCCAAGAGAATCCCCGTGAAGGGTGCTGAAACGGCGGTAGAGGCGATTGATTATCTGCTTGGTAACAAAGAAGTAGGAGATCGAGTGGTTGTGATCGGCGGTGGTTTGACCGGCTGTGAAATTGCGTATGACCTCTATCTCAAGGGCAAGCAGCCTGTGATCGTGGAAATGCAGGATGACCTCATTACTACAAAAGGCATTTGCCTTGCCAACACCAGCTACCTGCGCGATTTCTTCAAGACCAACCAAGTGCCCGTGTATCTTGAAACGGCGCTTTCCGAGATCGGAGAGGGCGCTGTTACCTTGAAAGATAAGGAAGGCAAGCTTTTTGCTGTGGAAAGTGATTCGGTGATTCTTTCGGTTGGTTACAATCCCGCGCCTTTGACAAAGAAGAGAAGCCACGTTCATGTGATTGGTGATGCTGACAAGGTCGGCAATCTCCGCACCGTTATCTGGGGTGCGTGGGACGTTGCCATGAAGCTGTGATACAGAAAGGAGAGTTCAGTATGATTTTAACAAAAGAACAGCAAGCGATCCTGGATGGAGAAAAAGGGGAAACGCTTGCCAAGGTTATGAAAACACTCGTGATGTACGGTGATGCGTTTGAAGCGGAAAAGCTTGTTCCGATTACATCGAAGTACAACCATCTGGTTACCTCGTTCGGTCTTAAGGTGATGGCGCCTGTTTATGATCTGATGCAACAGCTTCTTGACGCGGGTGTTTCGTCGGAACAGAAATTCTCGGTTGACCCCCGTCCGCTTGACAAAAATGTTCCTGCAAACTTCTTGCAGAATCTGGTATTCAACAAGTTTATGTACACCAAGCAAGGCTTCTATGAAGATCAGCTTGAAAAGCTCGGCTTGATGGATAAAAATGCCTTTACTTGCACTTGTTATATGGATGAAGTGAGCAACAAGCCGAAAAAGGGTGACGTGCTTTCTTGGGCGGAATCGAGTGCTGTTGTGTATGCAAACTCGGTGCTTGGCGCAAGATGCAACCGTAACTCGGGTATCATTGATATTATGGGCTCGATCGTAGGCTATGTGCCTTACTTTGGTCTTTTGACCGACGAGGGCAGAAAAGCGACCTGGGTGGTAAAAGTAGAAACCACAAAGAAGCCCGAAGCACAGCTTCTCGGCTCTGCCATCGGTATGAAGGTGATGGAAGACGTTCCTTACGTTGTAGGACTTGACAAATGGATCGGTAATGAACTGAACGATGCCGCTTGCTCGTATCTCAAGGATTTTGGCGCGGCAACGGCATCCAACGGCGCGGTTGGTCTTTACCACATTGACAACCTGACACCCGAAGCTGTGGAGCTTGGCAAAGATTTGATCGCAGAGGGTGCCAAGGAATATATCATTGACGACGCTGAACTTGAAAGAGTAAAGAACAACTATCCTGTGATCTGGAAGAATCCCGACGCGAAGCCTAAGCTTTGCTTTGTGGGTTGCCCCCATCTTTCGCTCGAACAGCTTAAGGAATGGACGGTAAAACTCGAAAAGGCACTTTTAGAAAACGGCAAAAAGAAGGTGACGATTCCCACCGTCTTTACGGCGGCTCCCGGTGTGTTGGAAGTGTTTGCGAAAACCGAATACGCCGAAAGACTCAAGGCAACAGGCGTGATTACATCTTACATCTGTCCTTTGATGTACATGAACAATCCGCTTTGCAAGAAGATGCCGGTTATCACGTCCTCCAATAAGCTTCGTACTTATACGAGCGCAAGATACTATACCGATGCCGAAATTCTGACAGCGATCACAGGAGGTAAACAGAAATGAAACAGTTCAAAGGAAGAGTGGTAACACCGGGTGAGGTAACAGCCGAAGCGGTGGTAACCAAAGAAGGCTTTAATACGCTTGCTTCGTTTCAGATGGCACTGCAGTTTGGCGACAAAGAGGTAAAGTGCGGAGACCAGAGTAACAAGGATCTTTACGGCAAGCCGCTTCTTAACAAAGCGCTGTGCTTGCCGCAGACAATTGGCTCGACAACCGGCGGTCTTGTGCTTTACTGCGCTTGCGCGATGGGTAAGAATCCCGCTTGTATGCTCTTTTCTTCTCACATCGACTCGCTTGCGGCAGCAGGCGCTGTGCTTGCCGACGTATGGGTGGACGGCGTGACGATGCCTGTTATCGACTCCCTCGGCGATGAATTCCTTGACTACGTGAAGGATGGCATGACAATTACCGTAAAAGACGGCGGTATTGTTGAGGTAGAATGATATATGATGAGAGGGTTTTTGTTGACGATGCTTTTGTGGGCTTTGAAAAAGCATAATAGAGAAAAACTCCATTGCAATCTTAGTCTTGCGAGTGAATTTCAGCTTGGCAAATGATACGATAGTGAGGAAAGAGAAATGAAACGGTATGCAATTTACGGCGCAGGCTCTCTTGGTACGGTGCTTGGCGCGTATATCACAAAAAACGGCGGCAAGATTGATCTGATCAACCGCAACCGGGCGCATATTGAAGCATTGAAGAAAAACGGTGCGATCATAACCGGAACGGTTGAGATGACAGTCCCCGTTACGGCATTGACACCCGACGAGATGAGCGGTCGTTATGATATCATCTTGCTTTTGACCAAACAGCTGATGAACAAAGAAGTGGTAGCCTTTTTGAAAGATTATCTTGCGGACGACGGCGTGATCGTAACGCTGCAAAACGGACTTCCCGAGCCTGACATTGCCGAAATTGTCGGCTCACAGCGCACCATGGGCTGTGTGGTGGAATGGGGTGCTGCACTGACTGCGCCCGGTGTTTGCCACCTGACAAGCGAAGTGGACAGTCTTTCGTTTCACATGGGCAAGATGGAAGGCATTACCGATGAGAAATTCAACGAAGTGAAAGCTTTGCTTGAACTGATGTGTCCTGTTTACGAAGAAGAAAACTTGCTTGGCGCCCGTTGGTCAAAGCTTTTGATCAATGCGACTTTCTCTGGGCTTGGCACAGTTGTGGGCGGTGTTTTTGGTGATGTTTCCGAAAACAAGGCTGCCAGAAAGGTTGCCATTCGTTGTATGAAAGAGTGCATTGACGTGGGACACGCGGCAGGAATTACCTTCGCTCCCGTACAGGGAAAGAATATTACCGCGCTCTTTTATTACAAGGGTGCGATAAAACGCGCCATTGCCACGAGGTTGATTCCGATTGCCATGAAGAAGCATCGCAACATTGAGCCTTCGATGCTGCAAGATCTCAAAAAGAACAAACCTTGCGAGGTTGATGCCATCAACGGTGTTGTTTCTGCGTGGGGTAGGAAATGTAGCGTGAAAACACCGATCAACGACAGAATCGTTGACATCATCAAGCAATATGAAAGCGGAGCCATGATTCCCAAAGCGGAGAATATTCATCTGTTTGACGATTTGCTTTGATATGGAAAAGGTATTTACAAAAAATGAGGCGTGTGATATAATATTGCCATTGAATGCAAAGGTAGCGTGATTGTATGAAAAAAGTTTGGAAATGGCTTGATAATTTTTGGTATCATCACAAGTGGAAAACCATTATTATCTCCTTCTTTTTGATTGTGTTTATCATCGGATTCGTGCAGTGTATGCAGAAGGTGGATGCCGATGTTTCGATTTTGTACGTAGGCCCCGAAGTGGTAACCGGTGAAGAATACGATGCGATGGAAAAGTCGCTCGCAAGCCGTCTTGACACCGACTATAATGATGACGGCAAAATCACCGTGCAGTTTACCGACCGCGTGTATCTTTCGGATGCTCAGCTGAAGGAAAAGGAAGAAGCAGCAGCTGCGGAAGGTGAGGCGCTCTATTATGACAAAACGGCTATGAAGAGTTCGCTTGACCAAGCAAGGCAGTGGATTCAAAGTGGCGCGATGCTGATTGCGATCATGGACTATGAGGTTTACGAAACGTTTGAAAGAGTTCAGAGTAGTCTTTTTGTGCCGCTTTCCGACTATCTTGACGAAGTGCCGGAGTACAAGTATGATGATTACAGCTTGAAGTTTAAGGACATTCCATACGTGCAGTTCAGTGGAGCATTCAGCGCGATTTCGGAAGATACCGTGATCGTGTTGATCAAGCCTACCTGGACTTCAACACTTGGCAAAGACGAAGCGGCGGCGCGCTATCAGGCGCATGAGGAACTTATGCAGAAGATCGTGAAGTTTTCTGTGAAGTAATAAAGAATCCCCCAAGAAGTGCCTTCCATAAAGCAGGTTTTACCTACCGCAACCTTGTAGGGCGGTGGCTTGCTGCCGCCGAAAACAAACGATATATGCAAAGAAAACGGCGGGAGATAAACCCCCGCCCTACAACAAAAGGACAGAGAACATGAAAATTCTCTGTCCTTTTTTCACACGCCTTGCCCCGCAAGGTATAGTGTGTTACACTTTTTAGATGCACTATCGGGCGGCAACATAGCCTTCCTCCGGGAGGAAGGTGGCACGCGAAGCGTGACGGAAGTAGCCCGCGCGACTTTGGATTTGTACTGATTATATCGCAACGCGCTCTCCCTCACCCGACTTCGTCGGGAGCTCCCTCCCGGAGGGAGCCTTTGGTTTGTGAGCCCCGAAAGTCCGTCTGCTTTGCCTGACAAGCACTGCTTTTGTGGACACAAAAAGCGAAGCCCCGCGCAAGGCGGGGCTAAAATCACTTCTTTTCGATGGGAAGCCATATTTGGACATTTCGTTCGCTTTTCGGTCTCCAATGGTATACAGCTAATTCGGGACCCTGTGCCAATTGGAATCCCATTTCGGGCATCCATTCAGTTAAAATCTTAATTCTTAGGTTGAGAAGATCAAAATAGTCGCAAATAGGACTTCTTGTGTCGCTTGTTTCAAAAATCACGTATGTGGTTTTAGGAATTTCAATAGTTTCGAGACCTAATGATTCCACAAAATCAACACCTGTTACATCGTGGTTAAATAGATTTTGACGTTCGTAATTATCGAGTTGATGACAGTAATAATAGTCATATCCATTATCGTCTATATTTGTGATTACACAATGAGCATCACCATCACCCGAAGCACCTTTCAAGAACCATTGCTTGCCTCTTGTGGAAATGAACAGTTCTTCCTCTTGCTTTTCACGGTCTTTTCCGTATGGGGTTCCTGTAAAGTGCGTTTTGAAGCCAGTCAAGATCATGGGAGATTTTTCTTCAATTCTGTAATTCATAGTGCTACCGCCTTCCAATGAAATTTTTATTGACAAGCGAGAGAAAGATTTGAGCTTGTTTCCGTCTGCGCGCGCTTGAGACGGAGTAATGCCGTGAAATTTCTGAAATGCTTTGGCAAAGCTATCGGGGCTATCGTAACCATATTTCAATGCAATGTCAATTACTTTTTCCTTACCATTTGCAAGTTCTGCGCCTGCTAATGATAGACGGCGTAGCCTAATATATTCTCCAAGCGTGTATCCGCAAAGAATACTAAATACTCTTTGAAAATGATAGCTTGAAGAAAAACTTTCGGCAGCCACCTTTTCGTAATTGATTTCCTCGGTCAAATTTGCCTCAATATAGTCGATTGCTTTTTGCATTCCGATAATCCAATCCATTTTTCATCCCTCCTGTCTGCCTACATTTTATCAGAAAGCGTTTTGAAAATCCCGACATTCTGTGCGAAGATATGTCGGATATATTATACCATAAAAACATTTATGATTCAAGACAAAACAGCACGACTGTATTTCTACAATCGTGCTGTTTTCACCTGCTTTATCGCAGGTGCGCCAATTGGGGGATTTTTTATTTGACTGCCGATAAAATGAAAATCGCATAATACCGCGCGAAGAAGCGGGCGGAGGTTAAAGCTTCGGTGAGGGTGTTGCCGGTTGTGCCGACGTACAGCGAAAGGGAAGAGGGGGCATACTGCTGCCCGAGCCCTTCGGGGCGGAGCAGTATATTTCGCATCAGGTTTGGCTCGGCTTCGGTGATCATCGAGGAGAGCTGATAGGCAGCCGCTAAGTTTTTTTGCCAATCCGAGCCGCCATTTGCGCTATCTGTTCCGACGGCAAGCATGAGCTCTGCCGCAGGGGAATCGGCAATTTTGCCATCGGTACGCACGATTCTGCCGTCGGTGGTGTAGATGCCGTCGCGGTGCACGTCGAGAACAAAGCGGATCGAGGGGTAGGCGGTACGGTATTCGGCAATCAGCTCTTCTGCGTTACTTGCTTCCTCGGTGGCGTGAATCACGCCGATGCCGCTTGCACTCAACACCTCAGCAAGGGCTTCCCCCACGGCGAAGATGTTCTCGGTGCGGTCGGTACTTTCAAAATTGAAGGTGGCGCTGACGGCACTTGCACCGTTTGGCGCGTAGCATTCTGTGATGTGGGAATGAAGAATCAGAACAATGGGGGAGCTTTTTCCTGTATAAAACTCAAATTTATGATTTAGCAGAGCGTTTTCATCCACGGTGTAGGAGGTATAGTTGTTGATTCCGGCTTTGTTTTGCGAAAGGCTTGCCGAAACCAAAGAAATCGATTCCTCTAAAACACCGGGCGGTGTCGTTGTTTCAGCGGTGGGAGGCACTTCGGCGGTGGTAACGGGTGGTTGATTTTCGGTGGTTTCTTCGGGTGTTTTCGGTGTTTCTGTCTGATAAGACATGAAGGCTTCTGCCATCAGACGCTTGGTGGCGTTGGCATCGAGTACAATGCCACGGATCATAAAGGTGATAGCGGCACTGAGAGCGAGAACGGCAACGGCGCAGATGATGATGCGAAAGACAAACTCGCGGTCGGTTTGATTGTGTGGTGTTTTGGGTGTTTGCGGTGTTTGTTCCATGATAACCTCTTTTCTTTGATAAAACAGTATATTGTGTTTGCTTTTTGATTATGTTATTTGTGCAACGCAGGTATTGATGGCTTCGGCGATGGTATCTGCCAAAAGGGAAGTGGCAAGGTCCGACTCGTTTAAGGTGACAAAAAAGCTTTTTCCGTTTTCAAGTACCTCTTGCAAAGATGTGCTGATTTCTTGAATTCCTGCTTGTTCCAGTGCATCACACACAAGTGTGGCAGAAGAGACCACAAGCGGTGTGCCAACGGCAATTACGGGAACACCGAGTGTTTCGCGGTTTAATGTGGCACGGTGGTTGCCGATGCCTGAGCCGGGCGTGATGCCGCTGTCTGAAAGCTGAATGCACTGACCGAGACGGGCGGTACTGCGCGCTGCAAGGGAGTCAATGACGATGATGTGGCTTGCACTGCTTGCTAAAAGGGCTGCTTTGATCAGCTTTTGTGTTTCTATGCCTGTGTTACCGACAACACCGGGGGAAATGGCGTACAGGGGGCATGGGGGAAGATAAGGGCGAAGTGCTTCTTCATATTCAAAATGCCCTGTGACCTCGATCTTATCAGCGGCAAAGGGACCGACAGCATCGGCTGTGATGGTGCGGTTGCCAAGTCCGACAACGAGGATTCGTGAGGGTGACTCTCCTTTTTTCAGAAGGAAGGTAAGTGCTTCCGATAGGACTGTGCTGAGCGATGGGTCGTTTTTTTCGCCTTCTTTCCAAAAAGGAGAAAAGTCGAGTGTGATATAGTGCCCAATCGGGCGGTTTAAGTGCTTAGCGCCCTCGTCGTTCAAAATTTCAACGGTTGTTATGCGGATATCGTTTTTCGTTTTTTCCTGAACCGATACGCCGTGATGGGGACTTGAAACGTTACTGTCTTCTACAGCAAGGTCGGTCCTTCGGTAAAATGATGGTTTCATGTCAGACTCTTTTCCAAAGACAAGGAACTGTCTTTTTGGTATTTACTGTGATTTTTTCCGCATCCTTGGCAATTTATTCGTTTTCAATGAGATCACAATGTAAATTTTTCGTGAATTGTATATGTTCATAATCAACAATAAAAAAGTTTGAGTTTTGTGCAACAGCACGAAAAGGAAAAAACTGCGCGATATCGGAAAAATATCTCTTGCCAAAAGCTGTGTTTAGTGCTATAATACTATAAAATATAATGGTTGGGTGAAGCTATGCCCAACCAAAGATAGGTCATCCCACCTAAAGCACAAAGTCAAGGAGGACTATGTTTTGAAGAACCTGAAAAAAGTTGTTGCGATTTTGCTTGTTATTATGGCATTGGCAGGCACTCTCGTAATCTTCAACTCGTGCGGTAGCGAACCCAGCGAAGCCACAATTGAACTGTATATGCCCTATGTTGTCAGCTTAGACCCTGCTGTTGCCTATACTGATGACGCAAGTGCAAAACTCATCTCTCTCCTCTACGAGGGTCTGACAAACATTTCTGCCGATGGCACACTCACAAAAGGTGTTGCATCGAGTTGGAAAAAGTACACCGACCGTGATGATAACAAGGTAATTGAATTTAAGCTGAAAAACACACAATGGAGCGACGGCACAACCGTAAGTTCCGAGAACTTCCTTGATGCATGGGAACGAATTCTCAATCCCGAATTCAACTGCCAAGCTGCACCGCTTCTGTTCCCCATCAAGAATGCACAGGCTGTTAAGAGAGGCGAGCTGACTGTATCCGACCTTGGTATTAGTGCTGACAAGCAGGATACTCTTAAGATCACCCTTGAAGATTGGGCGGATTACGATACATTCCTGAGAAACTGCGCGTCGATTGCTCTCAGCCCTATCCGTAAGGATATCATCAACAAGATTTATGACAGAAAGCAACAGAAAGAAAACGATTGGTCGGCACTTGTTGCCATCATCGCCAACAACGGTCCTTTCTTTGTAAAGAGTGTTTCCTTCGGTAACGCGTCTGACAATAAGGATACCGACCGTCCTTACATGATCTTTGAACGCAACGTAAACTATTTGCGCGACGTGGAAGATGGCGGCGACGATATTGATGAATACGTTCTTCCTTTCAGAATTCACGTTAACATGACCTACGGTAACGATGATTTCTGGCCTGAGGTAGAAAAGAATGTTGTTAGCTCCACGGGCAAAATCGATAACCTTGTAAAGACACAGAAGGCTAGCATGACTGCAGAAGAGTTGGAAGCGGCCGGCGGTGAAGCGGGACTCCGCGCTACCATTACTGCACAGATTCGCAAAGAAGAAGCTCTCAAGCTTTCCGACTCCTATCTCGACACCCTTCTCGCTAAGATCAACGTAAACAAGGATCTTTTCTATGATGAATACAACGAGGGTGACATTCTCTACAACAACGCGCTTCCTTTTGATGAAGAACCTTCCCAGGCTGTAACAACCAAAAACAGCATGATTACCGGATCGTTCCTCTTCAACATTGAAAATCCTCTCTTTGCCGACGCCAAGGTAAGACAGGCTCTTTCGATGGTGCTTGACAGAGAAAAGATCGCAAGCATGGTTAAGTACGCTGAGGCTGCAAACACGCTTGTGACCGACGGTGTGTTTGAAACCGGTGTTAAAACTTCCTTTAAGGATAAAGCAGATTACGGTATTTCTACTACTGCTACTGCGCAAGATGTGGCTGATGCGAAGCAGCTTCTTGCACAGGCAGGTGTAACGGGCGGTTCGTTTACCATTTCGGTTCGCGCATGTGACGTGGATATTCTGATCGCTTCGTATGCACAGGATGTTTGGAACGAGCTTGGCTTTGATGTTAAAGTTATTGTTTACGGCTATGACGTTGTGACCTACACCGTCAGAAAGCTTCAGTCTGTTAAGGACAAGAACGGCAATATCACCAAAGAATGGATCGACGAGCCTATCTATGATACGCTTCTCCACGATACATTCATGGATGTTTACAACAACGCAACATTTGATGTTATTTTCTTTGACATCCACATGCTGACAACCGATGCATTCCCGGTACTTGCACAGTTTGCAACGCTTTACTCCGGTCGTGCTTACAACTTCTCCGATGCGGCAAGCTTTGATGTTGTTCTTCCTCATGTAACGGGTTACGTGAGCGATCAGTATGATGAGCTTTTGATCAAGGCTATGACAGAAACAGATAAGGCTAAGAGAGCTGAGCTTCTCCACGCGGCAGAAAAGATTCTTCTTGCCGATCTTCCTATGACCCCTGTTATCTACTATCAGAATGCTTACCTTAAGTCGAAGGATCTTACCGGAATCAAGGCAGACTATTTCGGTGTAACTCATTACGACAAGGCTGTTTACGAAAACTACGTAGCACCTGTTGAAACTGAAGGTGAAGAAGTAGCTGATACCACAGCTGCTGAATAATCTATCGCAAAAATCCCCATAGGGACATACCGACGGGCTTGTTGCTATATAACGCAACAAGCCCCGTCTGTTTCCATGTGATATTATATGAAAAGGCAGAGAATTCAAAATGCAGGCACAGTTAAGAGACAAGAATGATATTAAGATTTTTATTCTTTATTTGTTGAATCAGATCAATCAACCAATGGAGTTTTCTGACATTAACGATATTGTTGTTCAGGACGGACTTGTTGGACCGATTGAATTTGCGGAGTGTTTTGCTGAACTTCTTGATCTTGGCAACGTACTTGAAATTGTTGAGGCAGGGAAGGCGTACTATTTGATATCGGATCAAGGGATTCATGTGGCAGAGAATCTTGAGTCGGAGCTGTTGGGTTTTATCAAAAACAAAAGTCTTAAGAGTGCGCTTCGCTTGATCTCGTTCAAAAACGGTGGCAATCATATTGAAACCTCATGCAAAGCAAGACCTGACGGCAGGTTTGATTTTTCTTGTCGTATTATGCAGAAGAACGATAAGATTCTTGAAGTCAATCTTGTTGTGGAAAATGAAAAGCAGCTTGAACTGATGCGCTATAATTTCAATGATCGTCCTGAAGTGATTTATCGTGGGGTGATGGCGCTTCTGACGGGAGAAATTGATTTTCTTTTGAACTGATTGCATTGAAAAAATGTTGTTTTTCAGTTTTGTTACGAACTTTTTTAGAAAAATGTGTGATTTCGTTGAGTTTTTCTGAAAAATATGTTGACAATTTGTGAAAATATGATATAATATTTTCATAGTTGTTTTGTGAGAACAAACTATGTCATGACTTTTGTTGTCTGGGATCTTATCTGTGAGGAAGAATGGATAAAGCACTTTATGAAAAACTTCTTGCTGTGAAAAACGGCGATGATCCTGCTTTTTCTTCACTTTGTGAGGATTATGGGGCTTTGATTGAATCCATGACACAAAGTTTTGTTGAAAGTTGCCCGGATATGGACAAGGACGATCTTCGTCAGGAGGCACGAATGGCACTTTACCGTGCTGCCATGCGGTTTTCTCTTGATCAAGACAGCGTTACATTTGGCTTGTATGCCAAAATCTGTATTCGCAACAAATTGATATCGGTTAGGCGCAAATATACGACACAGAGCAAATTAAAAACAAAAAGAAATGCCGAAGCGGTTGCTGTTGTGGCAGACGTTACCCCATCTACGCCAAGACGCACCCTCTTTACAGAAGAAGCTATGCTGCTTCTTTCTCCGTTTGAACAAAAGGTGTTTACCCTTTATGCACAAAAATGCTCTTATTCCGAAATTGCACGTACTTTATCGCGGAGCGAAAAGTCGATCGATAATGCGATATATCGAATCAAAAGCAAACTGCGCAAGCACAAAGACTAATTGTTTGGATTTGATTTCTATATAGATATGCCCAATGTAGCTTAAAAAGAGCGTTGTACTTATGCAAAGGTGGCGGTTTGAGTCCGTCCGGGGTAATTTTTTTCATTTATTTAAAGCGAGGAGAAAAGCATGTACCAGGACATCACATTGAAGTGCAAA
>JAFXJX010000028.1 GCA_017532025.1 Clostridia bacterium
AACATCTTTTTGATTTGCGGCAATAATTCCTTTGTATGTTGATACTTTCTTGGCATACAATTACCCCCTTGATATGGTATCTTAATTCTACCACATCAAGGGGGCTTTTGTCTATTGTCCGTTTTTACCGGACTTGTGCAACTCACTTCGGGGTTTTGGTTTTATTACAGAAACGCTTTCGCGATCTTTTCACGCAGATTGATGAGGAAAGCGCGGTCTTGAGGATATTCCTTGAAGGTCAACTGACCGTCAACATCTTCAAGCAAGAGTTTTTCTGCCGCTTCTCTTCCGAACTTTTCTTCATACAAAGACAAAGCGCGCATATCGTCAACCGCTTCGCGAAGCGCATTCAAACGCATCGATTCCCATGCATTGCCGTCCATACCGGGATAAACGAGGAAGCAGTCGCCCGAGGGGGTGAAATAACCGCCGTCGGGGTAGCCAAACGGATCAAGCTGTGCACGCGAATGGCAGGAGTTGTAGAAGTTGTAGCCCCAATGCAAGAAGCCTTCGATGTTGTAGAGATATAGCTGAACGCCGAGGATTCTTGTACGCCAAAGCGGCATGGAGATCGAACGGTCAGCAACGCCGTGAAGACCGCCGCCGCAATGATAGACCCAAAGATTCGGCACACCGTTTTCAACAAAAGTCATAGCGTTTCGGGTGTTAGGTGCAGGTCTTTCAATCGCGCCCATGCTGTAGAATTCGTATTCCGAAAGCGCATCGATGATCGGATATCCTTCAAGATGCTTGCCGATGATCTCTTTGCAGGTCTTATAATGCTCAAGCACACGAAGACCGGGCTCGTCGGACACGTGATAGTAGCACTTATGGTCAAGTCCGCGTTTCTTGAATTCTTCCACAATGGCAGGGATAAACTGATCCAGGAAGTTGACATAAGCGTCTCCGGTCGAGGGGGTATCCCAACCGAAATACTTCACCTTTCTGCCGTTGACCTTCACAACGATCTTGGGTGCGGCTTTTGCGCCCCACTGTGTGAAGAAGTGCGGAATTTCAAAATACTCCACGCCGCAATCCAGTGCCATGTCGATCCAGCGGTGCAGCTTTTCAAAACCAAAGGCAAATTTGCCCTCTTCCACAAGCTCAATATCAACAAGCTGTGTGGTGAGTCTTTCTCCGCCTACATAAGTATCAAGCTCAGGCGTAAAAAGAGGCGTCATGATCATATTGATGCCGTTTTTCACTGCTGTGTTCATAAAGCTTTCGATCAGCTTCCAGTGCTTTTCCGAAAAAGCCTTGACATGATAGTGGTTGGCAATGCAGTCGGTATAGAACCATTCGGTATGGATCAGCTTCTGCTTGGGAAGCTCAGCACCAACAACGGTCACGTTAGCCGTTACTTCACCGAGGGTCTCGTCTTTTTCTTTAATGGCAATCGAAAGGTCATACTCACCTGCCGCAAAGCCTTCGGGCAGTTCAATGTCCACCCAAATGGCGTGGGTCTGATTGCCGGGCACGGAAACCGCGTTCGGATAGATGAACGGACGGATCATGTCGGGGTAAGCACCCGGCTCGGTCTTGATAAACTCGCCTCCGGGCAGTGTGTTATAGGTGGGGAACATATTGAGAACATTGTTCACGATGCGAAGCTTGGCGTAAGGCGCAAGCGCACCGCTGACACTTACCGGGTTCCAACGACGAATATCATGTCTTGTATCATCCGAGCGATACATTACCTGAAACGACAGGCGCTCGTTCAAGAACATATAAAACTTTGTTTTTTCAGGTTTGTTTTCGGGCAGATCGTCCCAAAAGCACTTTTCCAGCGAGGATACGATCTTCATTTCAAAATTCATAGTAAAATCTCCTTCATATTGTTTTTAATAAGCAAGATCTTATCTCCATTATAAAGTTTTTTTTCTGATTGTCAAGTTGTTTGAATATTTTTGCTTTTTATTTTTTGTTTGACAAATCTTTTCAGATATGCTATCATAAAAGAAAGATATAACAAGTGAGGCAAATTATGCTGACAAAAACCTATTCCGCCGCCCTGTTCGGCGTTGACGGCATTCCCGTCACCATAGAAACCAAATTCGACGACAAACTTCCAAAATACGAAGTTGTGGGCTTACCCGATAACGCCGTGAAGGAATCGAACGAGCGTATCTATAACGCCATCGTGTCAAGCGGCTTCAAGTTTCCTTACGGCTCCATCGTCATCAACTTGGCACCCGCCGATATCAAAAAGACAGGCTCGTCGTTTGACCTTGCCTTGCTTGTTGGCATTTTGAGCGCGGGTCGCGTCATCAAAACCGACGTTTCAGATAAATGCTTTTTGGGTGAGCTTTCGCTTTCAGGCGAGGTGAGACCGGTGCGCGGTGTTCTGTGTATGTGCATTGCCGCCGCCAAAAACGGCATCAAGAGCGTATGGGTGCCTGCCGAAAACGCCGCCGAAGCTTCTGCCGTTGCCGGCATTGACGTGTATGCCGTACATCACGTTGCCGAGCTTGTTTCCATGCTCAACGGCTTTACCGAAGCCGTTCCCACCCGTTTTGATTCCGCCGCTCTTGCCAGAGAAAAGAAGGCCGACACACGGCTCGATTTCGCTGATGTCAAAGGTCAGGAGCGAGCCAAACGCGCCATCGAGATTGCCGCTGCGGGCGGTCACAATATCCTCCTGATCGGCCCTCCCGGCACGGGTAAATCGATGCTTGCCAAGCGCATTCCCTCGGTGCTTCCCGAAATGACCTTTACCGAAGCGCTTGAAACCACGCAGATCCATTCGATCGCAGGCACGCTTCCCCACGGCAGAGCGCTTCTCACCACGCGTCCCTTCCGCTCGCCGCACCACACCATGTCAGCAGTCGCTCTTTCAGGCGGCGGCTCGATCCCAGTACCCGGCGAAGTTTCGCTTGCCCATAACGGTGTTCTCTTCCTCGACGAGCTTCCCGAATTTTCAAAATCAGTCACCGAAACACTTCGCCAACCGCTTGAAGACGGCGCCATCACCATCAGCCGCGCGCTCGGCAGATTCCGCTTCCCCTCCTCGTTTATGTTGGTTTGCGCCATGAATCCCTGCCGATGCGGCTATTTCGGTCACCCCACACGTCCCTGTAGCTGTAAACCGACCGAGATTCAAAAATATATGTCCAAAATCTCAGGTCCGCTTCTTGACCGCATTGATATTCAAATTGAAGTTCCCTCGCTTTCCTTTGAAGACCTTGCGGATAATACGCCGACCGAAGGCTCCGAAGCGATTCGCGAGCGCGTCAACGCCGCAAGAAGCTTTGCCACCGCGCGATTCCAAAAAGACGGACTCAATCTGCACGCCAACAGCGCCATGACAGCACCCGATATTCGTAAATACTGCAAGCTTGACGAAAGCGGCACGGCTATCCTAAAAGCCGCCTTTGATTCGATGGGACTTTCGGCACGCGGTCACGACCGCATCCTGCGTGTGGCACGCACGATTGCCGACCTTGCAGGCAGTGAAAACATCACCGCCGTTCACATTGCCGAAGCGATTCAGCTTCGCTCGCTTGACAGAAAATATTGGTAAGAGCCAATTGTAAAACTGCGTTTTACAATTGAAAGCCGCGCGGCGGGGCTACGCGCGCTTATCTCCGCTTGCCAAAATCTGTGATTTTGGCTGCTCCCCTCGGCGCGCGGACTCGCTTTGCTCGTCTAAGAGGTGTTTTTTCGGCGGCAAAGCTGCCGAAAAAACGGATTTTATCGTAATCTGCAGGATTTTTATATTGCTAACCAAAGGAGAATAACATGAAATTCAAAATCCACAACCCCCTTGACGAGAATTGGTATGCCGACCCCGAAGCGCGTTTCTATAATGGCAAGTATTATATCTACGTCACCCACTCCCTGCCCTACGAGCAGCAAAAAAACCACACCTGCTTCATTTCGGAAGACTTAACCCATTGGGAAAAGAAAGAAAACATCATCGATATGTCAGGCTTTCCTTGGGTGTGGCGCGCCACTTGGGCACCCACGATTGAAGAAAAAGACGGCAAATACTACTATATCTTTGCCACCAACGATATTCATAAGGATAACGAACCCGGCGGCCTCGAAATCGCCGTCTCCGATTCCCCCGAAGGTCCTTTCACAGCCCTTCTCGACCGTCCGCTTGTGAACACCTTCCACCACGGCGCACAGCCAATTGACGCGCATCTGTTCAAGGACTCCGATGGCACGATGTACCTCTACTACGGCGGTTGGGGACACTGTAACATTGCTAAAATGACCGACGATATGAAAGGTTTTGTTCCTTTTGAAGACGGTGAAATCTTCAAGGAAATAACCCCGCCCGAATATGTAGAAGGTCCTTGTATGATGAAACGCGGCGACAAATACTATTTCATGTGGTCGTCGGGCGGCTGGGGCAACGGCACCTACCGCGTGAATACGGCAATTGCTGACACGCCGTTCGGTCCTTTTACCGACTATCACACCATCCTCTCCACAGGCGACAGCAAAATTGCCAACGGTCCCGGCCACAACGGCTTTTTGTATCTTGCAGAGGACGATCAATATCTGATGGTCTATCACCGCCACCGCCCACATCTGCGCGACGGAAACGCGCGCTTTCTCTGCATCGACCGACTCGACATGGACGAAAACGGCAATTTGCTCCCTGTTACGATGACCGAAGAATGGCGTTATGAGAGTTGAATCAATATAAAAGGAGCTTCGAAATGAAGCTCCTTTTTGCATATACGATACTGAATTACAACCCTTTGTAGGGCGTGCCGTTTTCATAAACACGAAATGTCCCATTCTTGTTTATCAAAACAACCGATCCGCGGTAGGGGATGGGCTTGCTCCTCTCGCTCCATAATCAATTATTGTTTTTCTAAACTTGATTGTTTTCGGGAGGAGCAAGCCCCTCCCCTACCGCACAATATGTCATAATCAAATTCACCAACCACAAAAAACAAGACCCCTTGCGGAGTCTTGTTCTGCATTACTGCTTATTTCTTGCCTGTGCTTTGAGGCGGTTGGCGGTGTTGAGGATGGTTTTTCTCAGACGAATGTTTTTGGGTGTTACTTCAATCAGCTCGTCTGCGGCAATATACTCAATCGCCTCTTCAAGAGACATCTGACGGGGCGGTGTTAAAATCAGCTTTTCGTCAGCACCCTTGGAACGGATGGCAGTGAGCTGCTTGGTCTTGCAAGGATTTACCGTGATATCGCCGATCTTGGGATTTTCGCCCACGATCATGCCCTCGTAAACAGGGGTCTGCACGGTGACGAACATATCGCCTCTCTCCTGCGTGTTGAAAAGACCGTAGGAGGTGGTCACACCGTCTTCGGATGCCACAAGAGAGCCTGTGTAGCGCGAAACGATATCGCCCTTGTAGGGTGCGTAGCATTCAAAGGTTGTGTTGATGATGCCTTCGCCGCGCGTATCGGTCATAAACTTCGAGCGATAACCAAACAGACAACGGGTGGGAATCAGATATTCAATGCGCATACGGCTGCCGTGAAGCTCCATTTTTTCAAGGTCAGCTTTTCTCGCACCAAGCTTTTCAATCACAGAGCCTGTGAATTCTTCGGCAACGTCGATATATACGCGCTCGATCGGCTCGCACTTCACGCCGTCAATTTCCTTGTAGATCACGCGAGGTGCTGACACCGCAAGCTCATAGCCCTCGCGTCGCATATTTTCAATCAGAACCGAAAGGTGCATCTCTCCTCTGCCGCAAACCTTGAAGCTGTCGGTCGTCTCACCATCTGAAACACGCAAGGAAACGTCTTTGAGAAGCTCGCCGTAGAGTCTGTCGCGAATTTGACGGGAGGTCACAAATTTGCCCTCTTTGCCCGCAAACGGCGAATTGTTGACCATAAAGGTCATCTCCAGCGTCGGCTCGGAAATTTTTACAAACAGAACGGGGGCAAGCTGATCGGGAATGCAAACCGTGTCACCGATGTTGATATTTTCAGCACCCGAGAAGCAAACGATATCGCCGGGTGCACCGCTTTCGCAGGGAACGCGCTTGAGACCGTCAAACTGATAGAGAGAAACCACACGGGTCTTCACCTTATAGTCGGGATTGTGGTAGTTGCAAAGCGCAACCTCCTGACCCACCTTGATCGTGCCGTTTTCCACTCTGCCAATACCGATTCTACCCACATAGTCGTTGTAGTCGATGGCAGAAACAAGAAGCTGAAGCGACGCTTCTTCGTCACCTTCGGGCGCAGGAATGTATTCCATAATGGTATCCAGCAAGGGGAGAAGGTCTGTACCGGCCACATCGGGCGAATAAGACGCCGTGCCCGCTCTGCCCGAGCAGAAAAGCATGGGGCTATCAAGCTGTTCATCGGTGGCATCAAGATCCATCAGCAGTTCAAGCACTTCATCCACAACCTCGTGAATGCGCGCATCGGGCTTATCGATCTTGTTGACCACAACAATGACGCGGTGGTTGAGTTCAAGCGCCTTCTGCAAAACAAAACGGGTCTGCGGCATAGGGCCTTCTGCAGCGTCAACAAGCAAAAGCACGCCGTTTACCATTTTCAGAATGCGTTCCACCTCGCCGCCAAAGTCGGCGTGGCCGGGGGTATCGATCACGTTGATCTTGGTATCTTTATAATGAATCGCAGTATTCTTGGCAAGGATGGTAATGCCTCGCTCTCTTTCAAGGTCGTTTGAGTCCATCACGCGCGTGGTGGTGGCTTGGTTGTCACGGTACACACCGCCCTGCTTGAGCATTTCGTCAACCAGCGTGGTTTTGCCGTGGTCAACGTGTGCAATGATTGCAATATTTCTCAAATCATTTCTAATCAAAACATTCTCTCCCATCATGACGATTTAACTCTATGATTTTATCACAAAAAGAGAGAAAAAAAAAGAGGTTTTGGAAAAAAAGTTGATTTTTGTCAAGATTCATGCTAAAATAAAACCATGAGAGGTGATTTTGTGTTCAATTTTCTGAAAAGAAAGCCCAAAAACGAAGATAGTCCCGCATTCCGCCGTGAAATGGCAAAAAAGCTGAACGGCAAGCATATCCGCTACGTGGTTGAGCGCGTTGACAACGAAGATATCATCATCGGCCGCGCGGGAGGTCTTAACATAAAGGGAGATGAGTTTCTCGTCTTCTCGTCGGGTCTTGTGATTTTCCGCGCCGAAATTGATGACCTCAAGGCATCTGAGCTGATGAGCGGCAACGGCGTTGTCCTCACCGCGCACGATCTTGAAAATGGTGGGAAGCTCCGTTCAATCATCGCGCACTATACCTACTATAACAAATAACAGTCACTTCCCCGCAAGAAAACAGCTGACGTTCTCCTCCCCGTCCACCGTGGCAAGAAACACATCCGTCTGTGAGACCTGCTGCTCCTTTAATTTCTTTTGCAACCAAGCGACGTTTTTGCCAAGCTGTGTCAGATTGCGGTCAAGAATCTTGCCGTCGTAGATCACGCTGATCGGGGGGATTGCCTTTTCCTTGGCGGCGATGTTCAAGTCGGCAAGCGTTACAGTCTGCACCTCGCTTTTGGCAAGAATCGAAAGCCTGCCGCTTGATTCAAGCTGTGCGCTCGCAATACGCGTGATATCGTAATAGCCCGAAATGCGGCACATTTCTTGAAACTCGCTGATCGAAAGCTGGGCGCGCGCAAAATTCTTTTTCAAAAATTTGCCATCCTGATACAAAAGCGTTGGCGTTCCCGAAAAAAAGCGGCGCGCGCGGATCGATTTGCGGTCGATGAAATCCATCAGAAACACCACCCCTCCGTAAAAGCTCATGGCAATCACGCCGATCCACAAATTACGCTCCACGCCGGTTGCCATCTCTCCCGCAATCGAGCCGATCGTCATACCGTTGATATAGTCAAACAGACTCATGTTGGACATCTGCCGTTTTCCGATCAGCCTTGTAAAGGCGAATAACACAACAATTGAGATAACACACCGTACCAAGGTCTGAATATACAGCATAAAAACTCCCATCTTCGGCCAAAGCCGACATAAAACCCGATCCGATCGGGCATTACTTTGTTATCATTATTTGCGAAAATGAAACAAAATATAAATTCACTCTTGAAATAGCATTTTTTTTATTGTATAATAAAAGAAAGTAAATTGCTCGTGGCAATCACAGTCAAAACAAAGGAGACAAGCATTATGGCACAGGAACTCGGAAACGATCTCACAAGGACTTTTAACGTACAAACCGAACAGGAGCTTGAGATTCGTCACATTCTTCTTGAAGTGTATGATGCCCTCAACGAAAAGGGCTACAATCCCGTCAATCAGATCGTGGGCTATATTCTTTCGGAAGACCCCACTTATATCACCAACCACAAAAACGCACGCAGCTTGATCCGCAAAATCGACAGAGACGAGCTTCTCAACATCCTCGTCAGAAACTATCTGCTCCGCGGTTAACAAAACACAAAGGGTGACGCGCCTTGCGGCACCCTTTTTCACAATCTTTTTCATGAGGTTTTCCGATGCAACGCTTTGTGATCCCCTCACTCGACAAAACAATCAATACCACACCCTGTACGGTTGCGCTTGGCAACTTTGACGGTGTTCATCTCGCGCACCAACGCCTTCTTAATACCGCCAAAGAAACCGAAAACGCCTCTGCCGTTTTCACATTTTCCGAAGAAGTACCGCATTTTCTCACCACAACCGAAGAGCGCATACAGCAATTGGAACAGAACGGCATCGATCTTCTCTTTCTCGTCAGCTTTTCGCTCGTCAAGTCGCTCTCTTGCCAAGAGTTTGTTCTGTTTCTCAAAGAAAAACTCGCTTGCCGTCATGTGGTATGCGGTTATAATTTCCGTTTCGGAAAAGGCGCTCTCGGCAATGCCCAAACACTTGCGGATTTATCGAAATCGCATGGCTTAGCTTGCACCGTCCTGCCCGAAATCACACAAAACGGACAAGCAATCAGCTCCAGCCGCATCCGTTCTCTCTTGCAAGACGGTAATGTTGATACGGTTTCCACGCTTCTCGGCAGACCCCACAGCCTTTCAGGTATTGTACAAAAGGGGTATTCGATCGGCAGACGCCTGCAGGTTCCCACGCTGAATCTGCACATTTCACCCAATACCGCCAAAATTCGTCACGGTGTTTATGTTTCGCAAACCCTTATCGGCCGAATGATGTATCCCTCTATCACCAACATCGGCAACAATCCCACCTTTGAACGCGATACCGTCACCTGTGAAACCTACCTTTTGGATACAGGCGGCAATTTTTACGAAAAGGCAGTTACCGTACAGCTTCTTTCCTTTTTGCGCGAAGAAAAACGATTCGACTCCTTTGACGAGTTGAAAGAAGCGATTGAAAACGATCTTGCCCGCGCGCGTGCTTTTCACCAAATCCACCCAAAACCTTAAAAAAACATGATGAAAACAAAACAATCTCGCACAGTCAGATGGCTTTGTGTCACACTTGTGCTTCTCACGCTTTTTGCCTTTCCTCTTTCGGTTTCCTATGCAGAGCCGTCATCCAAAGACCAAGCCAATCACATTCTTCTCTACTGCCTTTCTACCGATACCCTTTTGTATGAAAAGAATACCGATATGCCGCTTGATCCGGGTTACACCGCGCAGATGATGACAGCACTGCTTGCGCTTGAATATGACCCCAATCTGAATAAAACCGTTACTCTTTCCCCCGATCTTCTTGACAATTGGGGTTTTCCGCTCGACTTCCGCTCACACCTTGACTACGGCTTTCAAAAGAATGCCACGATTCCGATCAAGGATATGCTCGCGGTCATGATTTTGGAAAACGCCACCTCAGCGGCAACCTTGCTTGCCGCAACAATCGGCGGCAGCGTGGAAAACTTTGTCGATATGATGAATGCTCGCGCACAAGAGCTTGGTATGGAGAAAACTGTTTTTGCCAATCCTACAGGGGTGGCTTCCGTGTCAGCCACCTCCACACTGCAAGACCTTTTCAAGCTGACCACGCTTTTGTATCAGGATTCACGCTATATGGAAATCGCTTCGAAGCGCTCCTATACGCTTCTCAACAACAACTTTACGGTGTACACCAGAAATTATCTCATTGGCAACTGGTACACCACTGATTTCCGTTACAGCAAAGCTACCGGTATGAAGACTGATTCTTCTTTTGAAAAAAGCAATCCGTTACACACCACAACCGTCATTGCCACCGCCACCGAAAGCGACGATAACGATTATCTTGTCATGGTCATGGGCGGTCAAGGCTCTGCCGCGTACGGGATTGCCACCGATTTCTTTCACTGGGGCAGCACGGATTTTCGTTCCTTAAAAGTCATTGCCCGCGAAAAGCTATACAAGCATCTGCCTGTTGACGGCGGAGATCGCACATCACAAGTGCCAATCTTCCCCGAAAAAGATATGACAGCGTTCCTTCCCTCCTCAATCACACTGGAAGATGTGACCTACAAATACTCCCTGACCAAAAAAGAGCTTTCCGCACCGCTCAAATACGGCACGAAGGTTGGCGAGGTGCAAGCCTTTGTCGGCGAAAAAATGGTTGCCTCCTGCAACTTAATCGTCGGACAGAATCTCGCCCAAGGCAAAGATTCACAGGTATACGGCGTATTCGGCAGCATTCTTCTCTCCCCGCCGGTTTTGATCGGGCTTTTTATTCTCACACTGTATCTCTTGCGCAAATATCTGATTTATCGCAAAAAGAAAAAAGGATAGAGAATGGTAAATTCTCTATCCTTTTTTAGCATCAAAGCGTATCTTCGCTTTCTCCAAACAAAATTCCTTGCGATGCATTCTTCTTCACCGCTGTGGGAGTTGTTCCAAACTGCTTCTTGAAACAATCCGAAAAATACGTTTGGGAACCAAAGCCTGAAAACTTTGCCACATCTTCTACCGTACAATCACCGCGCATCAGGAGTGTTTTGGCATAATTCAAACGCGTTTGCATCAGGTAGACATTGAACGAAACACCCATGCGCTTGGCAAAAATCTCACCCACATAGTTTGGCGTGAGGCCCACCGCATCTGCCACTTCGGCAAGTGTCAGCTTTTTCTTAAAGTGGAACTTAATATACGAAACCACACGCATGACCACAATATCCGAACGGTTTTTTACTTCGGATGTCGATTCGGTTTTACGAAGATAGCCTACCAAAAGATAATCGAGAAGCGAGGTAAGAACACGGTCGTGCAAAAAAGATTCTTTTTCGGTTTCGTCAAGAAGCATATCAAGTCCCATTTCCATCAGCAAAAGCTCGTCTTCTTCAAACTGCACAATCCCCGAAGTTTCGATAGAAAGTACACGCTCAAGCACATCGGCAGAAATTGCTGCTTCCTTAAACGCAATATTGCAAAGTTCAAGGTCGCCTTTGATCAAGTGAAAATCAACAGGAGACACAAGATAAGCAGAGCCACGCTTAAGAGGATACTCTACTCCGTTAATATAATAGAGTCCTTCTCCACCGGTGATAATTTCCAGTTCATAAAAATCGTGCCAGTGAAGATTGGTACCGTCACCAAATTTTTTCTTTTTTCTAATCTCAAGATTGCCGCTTTGGAACTCATGATCGGAGTGCACCAAAATCGGCGCGTGCTTTCTTTTTTTCATTTTCCTATATCCTCTAAATGTTACAAATTGACTTAGACAGTATAACACATTTTTCCTATTTTTGCAAGAAAATATTTAGATTTTTTTAATTTTCTATCAGTTATTTTTAAGAAATCTACGATTTGTCTCTCATCAGATCCCTTTCAACAGCTGTTTTTCCTATTTTGTATTTTTGAATGGGTGAAGAAAAAAGAAATCATCATACTTTTTAACGGTTTCTATTGACTTTTATAATCAATTTTGCTATGATTATACTGTAATTTTATGCAATCCTATAGATAAAAGAGGTATGTTCAATATGGAAATGAGAACGCACAATTGCGGCGAGCTCCGCGCTGAACACGAAGGTCAAACCGTAAAACTCTCCGGTTGGCTTGACACCGTTCGTGACATGGGCTCGGTTATTTTCTTTGTTTTGCGCGACTTTTACGGCATCACCCAAGCGGTCGCTTCTACCGAAGATATGATGACAAAGATCCGCGAGATCCCCCGTGAATCCACAATTTCAATCACAGGTAAGGTGGCACTTCGTTCGAGTCCCAACAAAAATATCCCCACAGGTCTTATCGAAATTCTGCCCGAAGAAATCGAAGTGCTTGGCAAATGCTACGAAGCACTCCCCTTTGAAGTGGCAAAATCCACCGAATCGAGAGAAGAGACCCGTCTCAAATACCGCTTCCTCGATCTGCGTAACCCCGCAGTCAAAGACAAGATCGTGCTTCGTTCCAAGATCGTTTCGGCTCTGCGTCAGAAAATGACTGCGCGCGGCTTCTTGGAGATCACCACCCCCATTCTCACCTGCTCTTCTCCCGAAGGCGCGCGTGACTACATCGTTCCCAGCCGTAACCATCCCGGCAAATTCTACGCACTTCCCCAGGCACCTCAGCAGTTCAAGCAACTTCTGATGACCTCAGGCTTTGATAAATACTTCCAGATTGCGCCCTGCTTCCGCGACGAAGACGCAAGAGCAGACCGTTCTCCCGGTGAATTCTATCAGCTCGATATGGAAATGGCATTTGCCACACAGGAAGACGTATTCGCAGAACTCGAAGCCGTTATCCCCGAAATCTTCGAAGAATTCTCGAACAAAAAGGCTGACAAAGCGCCTTTTGAAAGAATTCCCTATCTCACCGCACTTGAAAAATACGGCAGTGACAAGCCTGACCTTCGTAACCCCCTCATCATTCAGGATGTGACCGACGTCATGAAGGCTTGCGAGCTTGACGATTTCAAAACTGCCGAATGCGTCAAAGCCATCGTTGTCAACAAGTTTGACAAGGCAAGAAAGTACATCGACTCTGTGGTGGAATTTGCCAAGGAACAGGGCGCCAAGACCATGTTCTGGTTCAAGGTAGGCGAAGGAAATACCGTCAGCGGCGGCGTTTCCAAGTTTGTTGACCCCATCAAGGAATCGGTGATCAATGCCCTCTCTCTTGCAAACGGTGACTTTGTTGCCCTCCTTGCCGGTAACAGAAAAGAGATTCGCAAGATTGCAGGCTCGATCCGCACCAAGCTCGGTAACGACCTTGATCTTCTTGAAAAAGACGTATTCCGTTTCTGCTGGATCGTGGACTTCCCCATGTACGAAATCGGCGAAGAATCGGGCGAGCTCGAATTCTGCCACAACCCCTTCTCGATGCCTCAGGGTGGTCTTGAAGCGCTCAACACCATGGATCCGCTTGACATCCTTGCGTATCAGTACGACATCGTCTGCAACGGTATTGAGCTTTCCTCGGGTGCTGTCAGAAACCACAATCCCGAAATCATGCTCAAGGCATTTGAGCTTGTTGGCATGGGCGCTGAAGACGTGGAAGCCAAATTCCCTGCCCTCTACAACGCGTTCAAGTACGGCGCTCCCCCTCACGCAGGTGTTGCACCCGGTGTGGACCGTATGATCATGCTTCTGCTCGAAGAGCCCAATATCCGTGAGGTTATCGCCTTCCCGATGAATAAGAACGCCATGGATCTCATGATGAATGCACCCTCCGAGGTTACCGAAAAGCAGCTGAAGGACGTGCATATCGCCATCAATCTCCCCAAAGAAAAGAAAACCGAAGAATAATTTCTTTGCGTTCTAACCGACAGTTATGATAAAAACCAGCCTCGTCAAGGAGTTCCCTTGCCGAGGCTGATTTTGTTTTATTGATTATTCGGTTCGCCAATTGTCAGCATATTCTGAAAGACGTTCCGTAATGATTGAAAATTCTTTATTCTCCCGTATTTTATCGAAAACCTTGCTTTCCATCTTTTTGAGCAATCTCGATGCTTCATTTTCTGACGAACTGGTACACCAACTACCACGATACGTACCTCGAAAAACCAGAGATGTGCAATCTTCGTTTACGGATGTAATAAATTTAATCGCATGCTCTGCTGCCAAAGAAAGATGATGCAATGCCTTTTCGTAATCCTCTTTTTGGGCATAATAAAAAGCTTGTTCACGATGTGTGTCAGAGAGATGTGTGTGATAAAATCCAAAATCTCCGTTTTCAAAAAACAAATGCAAAAATGCAATGCGCTTATCACGGAGAGTAGCCTCTTCTTCCGGCGTATAAGCCATCTCCCCGGAATCTAATTTGGTCTGCATAAAAAACAAACTGTTAGAAAGAAACTGAAGCAAGTTTTCCGCCTTACTTTGCATGGAATCATAAGCCTTATCGCCGGAATAAATATTACTAAGTAACATTTCTCGCGAAAGAGCCATAAATGGCATCGATTCCGCCATTTTTACTGCTTCATCCAATCTGCCAACGTCACGATATGAATAACACAAAATTTGAATTGCACCATGCCGCTGATGATCTACTGTGCTTTGTTCGAGAATTTTTTCTCCCCATTTTATAGCTTCGTCAAGGTATTTACGATCTCCCGTAGAATCCTTTTGGAAAGAAGAAACATACATAAGATTATAAATGATGTCGCAATTATCGGGATATTTTCGGAGTCCATCTTCCAAAATTTCACGAGCTTTTTCTAAATAACCCCTGCTTGAATACTTATCTGCTTCATCGCAAATTGCAGAAATCGTTTCCTGCCTGCGACTAAGATCAATGCCTAAAAGTTCATCAGAAGTAATATTAAATAGATTGCACAATGGAGCAATGAGAGAAATATCAGGCATTGCCATATCGGTTTCCCAACGGCTAATGGCTTGTGGAGAAATCGACAAAATTTCTGCAAGGTGTTCTTGCGTCATATCATGCTTGCGACGAAGATTTTTAATTGTTTTTCCAAAACTCATAATATATTCCTCCTGTAAAACTTTTCTCAACCGACTGTGATTATATTATACAATATACTACCTTGGTTGTCTATATCTCGTTAATTGAAAAAAACTCAATTATCAATTGTTTTCAATCAAAAAGTGGCATCACGTGAGTAATGTGCACGAGTAAAAGAAAAGCCTCCCTTGTGTAAAGGGAGGTGGCACGGCTCGTAGCCGTGACGGAGGGATTGTAAAAGCGAAAAAAACGTAAAACAATCCCTCAGTCTGCTTCGCTGACAGCTCCGATTTACGTAGTAAATCAGTACACGAAGGGAGCCTTTGACTGTAGCCGTTATTTTCCGATGTAGCGAAACTCTTTTTTCATTTCCACATTTGGCAGTTGATCAATAGCGACACAGCCGTACTCATACTAAAAGCGTTATGCTTTTCTGCCATGGGGTCTGTCGGCGTCTTAATATGCCAATCTGTCCAGATCAAACCGTTTTCGTTGCGGTTGCCATACGCCACGTCGGCATTGTGCTGCAGGAACACAAAGAGGTTCATATCGCCTGTTTCCACGATATAGTATCTCGCCCAGCGAGCAAAAATGCCCTTAAAGCCAATCATCGCGCCATCACGGTTTTCGTTGTTATCCAAGACACCGAATCCACTTTCGGGTAACCGTATCAAAGCACACGCAACCGCTTTTTTCGCATAGGTAAGATAGATTTCATCTTGATAGTGCTGATACAGTAAGGTACACGCGCCGATAAACGTACCATGATTATAGGTCGATGACCTGCCTTGGATTCCGTCATTCAAATCATATCGACCATAGACATCTCCCGTATTCTTATCAAACAACGTGTCAAACATCCACGTCATCAGATCTTTTGCCTTTTCATAATAGCTATCGTCACCTGAAATATCTGCGATATAGCACGCCGCGATTGCCGCAGGACCGTTCACGCAAGCGTCTTTGGTTGTTTTATCAACATCCCACCAAAGACCGCCGCCAAGCGTTTTGTCGTAAGAGCGGGCATACACCGCATCAAAATTTTCTTTGGCAATTTCATAGTATTTTCTCTCGCCGGTCAAAAGTGTGATACGGCAAAAAGCAATGCTCGCCCACATGGGAGAATCGTTGTGGATTTTCCACAACCAATCTCTTTTATTGGTACGCACAAAATGATCAGCATAAGCAAGAAGCTTTTCTTTGATGGTTTCATCGCGCGTCAACTCATAAGCATCCGCATAGATTTCCATAACCTCGGCAGACTCCCAAAAGCCGATACCTGTCACATAAGTCCTATCCCAAAACTCTGCATTGAAAGCATCCCATACTTCACTTGCCATTTCGGCATAAGTCTTTCCGTGTTCGATGCTTTGCAAAGGATCATATCGCCCGACCTTGTAAAGATTCGTCGGGAGAGTCAACTCACCATCACATCCATTCAGATGGGTTTTCGTAAAGTATTCGATGGCATCCAAGAGACCATAATCGGTCTCGCTGTATAGGATCACCTTGGTTCCTTGCACCATAACGACCCACTCAAGCGCATCAAGTTTAGGTAGTTTCACGTCACGGTTGGTCTTGCCGATCAAAATCTCATAGGTCATTTTACGACCCTGATCATAGGTATAGGTTGGTATTGTTACACCGATATCCCGAAAGGCACGACAAAAATCATCAATTTTCTTGTAAAAAAATGAATTCTTAAAAAGATCAAGCGATGATACCACCTGAAACACAGGCTTTTCTCCATCAATCAGCTGAAGTGTGCCCGCTGTCGTTTGGGCAGTTACAACCGCAGTTGTTTGCACAGCTGTTGTCGCCACCGATATACACTGTGCCGCATTCGTACTTGTTACCGCCGTTTCGGTCGTTCTCGCTGTGCTTGTCAAAGTATCATGGTGTCCACCGCAAGATACGATCAGCAAAACTGCGCTCAAAAGACAAAATACAAGCAGTGAAATTTTCTTCATCGTTTTACCACCACGCTTGACAGTTATAAAGTAAAGACACAGCCGAACACATGCTGAACGCATTATGCTTTTCCGCCACGGGGTCGGTCGGGGTCTTTAAGTGCCAATCTGTCCAGATCAAACCCTTTTCGTTGCGATTGCTGTATGCCACGTCGGCATTGTGCTGTAAGAAAAGCAGCAGATCCACGTTGTTCGTTTCCTTGGCATAATACCTTGCCCAGCGGGCAAAAATGCCCTTGAAGCCAAACGCCGCACCGTCACGATTCTCGTTGTTATCAAGAACGCCGAAGGTGAGTTCGGTCAGATTCGCCCTCGCATAGTCAGCCGCTTTTTGCGCATAGTCAAGATAATCTTTATCCCCATAGTGCTGATACAAGAGAGTACAAGCACCGATAAACGTACCTTGATTGTAAGTCGATGCACCGGCTTTGAGTCCGCCTTGCAGTTCATAACGGTCAGCCACTCTTCCCGATGCTTTGTCATACAAAACGTCAATTGTAAAATCCATCAAAACCTTCGCTTTTTCAAAATAGCTCTCATCACCCGAAATCTCTGCGATGTAGCAAGCCGCAATGGCGGCAGGACCGTTTACACAAGCGTTTTTGGTGGTCTTGTCAACATCCCAATATAAGCCACCGCCGAGCTTGGTATCATACGAGCGGGCATATACCGCATCAAAATTCTTTTTGGCAACCTCGTAATACTTTTTCTCGCCCGTCAAAAGCGTGATGCGCGAAAACGCGATGCTTGCCCACATGGGAGAATCGTTATGAATCTTCCACAACCAATCTCGTTTGTTCACAAGCATAAAATAATCGGCGAAGTCAAGCATTTTTTCTTTGATTGTCTCATCCCGCGTCAGTTCATACGCATCCGCATAGATCTCAATGATCTCAGCCGCTTCCCAAAAGCCGATGTCAATGCCGTTCCCATTCCAGAACGCTTGGTTGAACGCATCCATGGCCTCAGTTGCCATTTCGGCATAGGACTTTCCGTGGTCATCGCTTTGCAAAGGATCATGGCGCCCCACCTTACAAAGATTGCCGGGAAGGATCAGCTCTCCGTCGGGCTCGGAAAGATACGTATCCTTAAAATAATCAAGCGCCTCGAGTAGACCGGAATCGGTCTCGCTGTAGATAATAACCTTTGTTCCCTGCACTGTAACAATCCATTCAAGCGCATCCAGATCAGGAATCACCACGTCGCGATTGGTTTTGCCCACAAGAATCTCATAGGTCATTTTGCGACCCTGATCGTAAGAATAGGCAGGCTTCGACACGCCAATATCACGAACGGCATTGCAAAACGCATTGATCTGATTGCTGAAAAACGCATCTTTATACAAATCAAGCGAGGATACCACCTGAAAAACAGGCTTGTTCCCCTCAATCAACTGAAGTGGTCCTGACGTGGTTTGTACAGTGGTCTGTACAGCGGTTTCTGCCGCCGTGGTTTGTACTGCCGTCGCAGTTGCCGACGTATCAACTGTAGCAACCGTACTTGTCACAACCGCTTTGGTTGTTGTCGTGGTATTTGCGGAAGTGTCTGCCGCTTCTTTGCAGGACACGATCAGCAAAACCATACTCAAAAGGCATAATAAAAGCAAAGCAATTCGTTTCATAGTTCTCCTCTTTTACAGTACACAAAAGCTCCGAATCGACCATCGGAGCTTTTGTGTAAATCCAATCATTACCAAGGCTGGCAGTTGTACATCAGTGCCACTGCCGTTGTCATACTGAACACAATATGTCCCTCCGCCGCAGGATCTTCGGGGGTTTGTCTGTGCCAGTTCGTCCAAATCAAGCCGTTTTCGTTGCGGTTACCAAATGCCGCATCGGCGTTGCTCTGCAAAAACAACAGGATTTCCACGTCTCCCACTTCCTTGGCGTAGCGATACATCCAACGGGTGAGAATGCCCTTGAAGCCGGGGAGATCGTTGCCGTTATCCTCGCCGTTGTCAAGTACACCGTTTGTCACAAGCTTGGTCATGGCATACTCGGCAGCTTTATCGGCATAAGTCAAATACTTCTCATCCTTGTAGTGCTTGTAAAGCAGTGTGCAAGCACCAATAAACGTGCCTTGATTGTAAGTCGATGCCCATTTGTTAATATTGCCGTTGATGTTATAAGCATCGTAAACCTTACCCGTATTCTTTTCGAACATATATTTCAGTTCCCAATCGATCAAGCCTTTGGCTTTGGTGTAGTAGCCTTCGTCACCCGAAAGCTCAGCCAAGAGACACGCCGCAATCGCAGCCGGACAGTTCACGCAGGAGTTTTTGGTATTGTTCTCAATTCGCCAATACAAACCGCCATCAAGCTTTTTGTCGTAGGCTCTCTTATATACCGCATCAAAGTTCGTTTTGGCAATATCATAGTACTTGGTCTCGCCGGTGAGAAGCGTAATGCGCGAAAAAGCAATGCAGATCCACATCACGTCGTCGTTGTATTCGTTCCATGTAAAGTCTTTTTGCCATCTGCGAATAAACTGATCGGCAAATTTGAGCATTTTGGTCTTGATAGCTTCATCCTTGGTCTGCTCGTACGCATCAATATACACTTCAAGTGTTTCGGCAGTATCCCAGAACCAGTTGCCTTCTACCCAAACGCTCTTCCAATACTTATCGTTGAAAGAATTCCATACCGATGTTGCCATATCAGCATAGGTCATGCCATGCATGGTGCTGGAAGCAGCATCATATTTACCCACGTACTTCGAAGGGGTCCGCACAACCACATTGCCTTCGCTACCTTTAACGTATGTATTCATAAAGTAATTCACCGCTTCAATCAGGCACTTCGTGTTGTTGGCATATAGAAGAACCTTAGTACCCTGCACCGAAACACACCATTCAAAGGAATCCGTTTCGGGTAAGGTGACCTTTCGGCTTGTTTCACCAATCAGAATCTCATAGGTTTTTTCGCTAAGGCGATCGTGAACCACTCTCGGCTTTTCGATACCGAGCTCTTCAAAAGCACCGGACAAATCGGAAAGCGCACTTGAGAGCGCTGCATCAGAATAGAGCGACACAGGCACTACCACTTGGAAAAGCGGCTTGTTATTCTCCACCAGCACAAGGTCGGCTTGTGTCACTTCAGGCGTTGTCACGACGGTGGTTGTTGTAGTAACAACCGTTGTGGTAACAAAAGGCGTTGTTTCCACAGGTTTATCCGCTGTGGTATGCTGTGTTGTTTCAGAAGATGCAGCACCGTTTCCACAGGAAACAATCATCAAAGCTGTGCAAAAAACAATGCAAAAAAGAATGGCAAAGCGTTTCATGTTCGTTTATTCCTTTACAAGTATTTTTACCACCATTGTTGGCAGTTGTACATCAGAGCGACAGCGGTTGACATACCAAAGGTACGGTAGTTATTATTGTGTGTGGCGTCGTCAGGCGTTTTTTCCACCCAGTTTGTCCAAATCACACCGTCCGCATTTCTGTTTTGATACGCAACAGATGCGTTATTCTGCAAGAATGTAAGAATATCAAGGCTTTCCACTTCTTTGGCGTAGCGGTAAAGCCAACGGGTGAGAATCCCCTTAAAACCGGGCAGGTCTCCGTTATCCGATGCGGGATTGCCTTCACCGTTATGCAAAACTCCGTCCTGTGTCAGGTTTTTCATGGCAAAATTTGCCGCCTTATCGGCATAGGTCAAATACTTTTCATCCCGGTAATGCTGATACAAAAGTGTGCAAGCACCAATAAAGGTTCCCTGGTTATAGGTAGAAGCCCACTTGCTGATATCACCTTTCAACGGATATGCGTCATACACTCTGCCGTTTGCGGGTTCAAACATCCACTTGGTTTCCCAATCCATGATCTTCTTGGCAATTTCAAAATAGCTTTCATCATCATACAGCTTACCGATCAAACAAGCCGCAATGGCAGCAGGGCAGTTCACGCAAGAGTTCTTGGTTTGGTTATCCACTCTCCAATACAAGCCGCCGCCGAGTTTGGTATCCCACGCGCGAGCCCATACCGTATCAAAGTTTTGTTTTGCGTATTTGGCGTAGTTTTTGTTTCCTGTCAAATCGGAAATACGGGCAAACGCAATACAAGCCCACATGATGTCGTCGTTGTATTCATTGTATTGCCAGTTAATGTTGTGATTGCGAATAAACTGAGTCGCAAAGGCAAGCATTTTTTCCTTATCTTCTTCGGCTCGAGTTTGCTCATATACATCAACATAGGTTTCAAGCATTTCGGCAGCATCCCACCAACCGCCGCCGCTCACCCATTTGCCGGTCCAATACGCTTCATTGAAAGAATCCCACACGTCATCTGCCATATCGGCATAACTCATGCCCGTCACGGTCGATTCGGTAAGATCAAGCGTAATGATTTCATTAAGATCAGCAGGAACCAAAACAGCTTTACCGCCTTCCGGCATATAGGTTTCAATGAATTTTAAGACTGCCATAGCCGTCAGCGCATCTGTTTTGCCGTTAATCACCACTTTTTTGTCCACTACACGGATCATAGCCTGATTGAAGGCAAGACCGTCGGTCGCAACCTTGGATTCCTCACGGTTGGTGTTGCCAAGAAGAATCTCATATTTGGGAGCCACAAAAGTGTCTTCTTGTCCAAGCGGAATCGCATCGTTCATGATCGTGACCGATCCGAAGCCGTAATTTCTAAAAGCCTTTCTCAAGGCTGAAAGCGCATCTGAAAAAATAGCACCTGTATTGGGTTTCTTGTTCGCACCCTGAGCAAAGGTAACTCTGTAGTTGGTTTTTCCATCTTCAATGATAAACAAATTTCCGTCAACATAGTTAGGAAGTCCGTTCACAAGCTCTTCGGTCGTTATGGGCGTTGTTGCAGGAGCTTGCGAGGTGCTTTCCGCCTCTGCGGTGGTATCTTCCGTGGGAGTTGTTTCTACGCCGCACGAGATCAGCGTAACTGTCAAAAGAAAAGTCAATACTGTCACGAAAAAAAGTAAAAGCAATCGTTTCATGGCACTCATCCTCATCCTGTTGTTGTTTTTGTCTATTATATCATTTTTTCACGAGAAAGTAAAGATTTTTTATAAATTTTTGTACAATAAAAACAAAACTTATGCAAAGATTATAAAAAATCTTTCACATCCTCTTGACAAACAGAGTTTTCAGTATTATAATAGCCTTGTTCTTTGGAAGCGTAGCTCAGCTGGTCAGAGCGCACGGTTCACATCCGTGAGGTCATGGGTTCGAGCCCCCTCGTTTCCACCAAAAATAAAAGGATGGCTGAAGCCATCCTTTTATTTTTGCTGTAAACTTCACGGGTTCAAACCCTGCAATTGCTTTGCAATTGCTAAAGCACTATGCTTTGATTGCTTTCAAATACAGCTTCGCTTTGGCATAGTGCAGGGTTCAGAGCCCCCGTGAGCTCCATTCAGCGTGTCTTATGGCGCGATGCCCCGCAATTGCAAAGCAATTGCTATCGCATTCCGGCAAACCGGAATGCGGGACAGCGAGCCACCCCTCCCTCTTGCAAAAGGGTAACAACTGTGTTATAATACAAGTAAATCCATATCCAAGGAGAAATTTTTCATGACAAATATCGCAAAAATTGATAAGAATTTCGATATACCGCTAACTGTCAATAAACAAAACATCACCTTTTACAATCCTCTTTCCGCGCCTTTTCAAATTTACGGACTGCTCTTTGAAAACGGACATTTCAGAAGAATGCCGGAAGCGTTTTCCCAACGCGTCAGTCGCAACGTCCATAGCTTAAGCAGAAATACCGCAGGGGGCAGAGTTCGTTTTCGCACCGATTCTTCCTGTGTGGTCATTCACGCCAAAATGCCGCAGGTCGGCAAGATGTCACACTTCGCACTCTGTGGCTCGGCAGGCTTTGATCTGTATGTCGGCAACGAATACCGCGCATCCTATCTGCCGCCCTTCAACATCACCGACGGCTTCCAAGGTGTCGTGGAGCTTGGTGAACGCCAAATGCGTGAGATTACGCTTCATTTTCCGCTTTACAGCGATGTCAGTGAGCTGTATATCGGACTTGACAACACCGCTGCGGTTGAAGAAGCTGCGCCGTACAAACGCGAAAAGCCAATCGTCTGCTACGGCTCTTCTATCACACAAGGCGGATGTGCTTCCCGTCCGGGCAGCGCTTACCCTGCCATCCTCTCGCGCTGTCTGGATACTGACTCTGTCAATCTTGGTTTCACAGGCAATGCCAAAGGCGAGCCTGCTATGGCTGAATATATCAAAAACCTCCCTATGTCGGTATTCATCTACGATTACGACCACAACGCACCGAGTGTGGAACACCTCGAAAACACGCATGAGACTATGTTCAAGATCATCCGCGAAGCCAACCCTTCCCTTCCCATTGTCATGCTCTCACGACCAAAATATTTTCCCACCGAAGAAGAAATCGAACGCATCGCAATCATCCGAAAGACGTACGAAAACGCTCTCGCCAAAGGCGATAAAAACGTTTATTTCATTGACGGAAAAACACTCATGCAGATTTGCCAAAACGAAGGCACAGTGGACGGATGCCACCCCACCGATCTTGGCTTTTTCTCTATGGCACAGACCTTGATCACGCTTTTGAAAACAATTTTATAAAAAATAAGACGGTGACTTCGGTCACCGTCTTGATTTTTACGTAGCTTGATCAGCAAGCGCCCTGCGCAAGCATAGCGTCAACAACCTTTTCAAAGCCCGCGATGTTAGCACCGGCAACGAGGTCGCCTTCCATGCCATACTTCTTGGCAGCGGCAACAGAGCTTGCGAAGATGTTTGCCATAATCTGCTTCAGCTTGGCATCCACTTCTTCGGCAGTCCAGGAATAACGCATCGAGTTCTGGCTCATTTCAAGACCCGAAACCGCAACGCCACCCGCGTTAACAGCCTTAGAAGGAGCGATCACAAGACCTTTTTCCTTCATGTATTCAAAAGCATCAGCCGTGGTGGGCATATTGGAAACTTCAACGTAGTACTTCACGCCGTTGGCAACGATGTTCTTGGCATCTTCAATGCCAACCTCGTTCTGGGTAGCACAAGGCATCACGATATCAACCTTCTGCTCCCAAGGACGCTTGCCGGCAAAGAACTGCACGCCGAACTTGTCGGCATAGTCCTGCACTTTGTCGCGGCCGGAAGCACGCATTTCGAGCATATAATCGATCTTTTCTTCGGTATTGATGCCATCGGGATCGTAAACATAACCGTCGGGACCCGAGATGGTAACAACCTTACCGCCAAGCTCAGTCACCTTCTTCACAGTACCCCAAGCCACGTTACCAAAGCCGGAAACAGCAAAGGTCTTGCCCTTGATGTCTTCGCCAAGATACTTCAGCATTTCAACGGTATAGTAAACAGCACCGAAACCGGTCGCTTCAGGACGGATGAGAGAGCCACCGAAGGAACGGCCTTTGCCGGTCAGAACGCCTTCGTAGCGGTTAACAAGTCTCTTGTACTGACCAAAGAGATAGCCCACTTCACGTGCGCCAACACCGATGTCGCCTGCGGGAACGTCGGTATCGGGACCAACGTGACGGAACAGCTCGGTCATAAAGCTCTGGCAGAATGCCATCACTTCGCGGTCACTCTTACCGCGGGGGTCAAAGTCAGAACCGCCCTTACCGCCGCCCATGGGAAGGCTGGTGAGAGAGTTCTTAAAGGTCTGTTCAAAGCCGAGGAACTTGAGAATGTTCTGGTTTACAGAGGGGTGGAAACGAAGACCGCCCTTGTAAGGACCGATTGCCGAGTTGAACTGAACGCGGAAACCGCGGTTTACCTGAACCTGACCCTTGTCATCAACCCACGGAACACGGAAGGTGATGATGCGTTCAGGCTCAACCAGACGCTCAAGGATCGCTTCTCTTTCGTACTTTGCTTCATTGGCTTCCACAACAGGACGAATCGATTCGAGAACCTCGTTCACTGCCTGCAAAAATTCAGGCTCTGTTTTATATCTTTCTGCTACTTCGGATTTGACTCTGTCAAGATAATTCATATAAATCTCCATTCTGCCGCAATGCGACTATGTATTGTCTTATAAAAGATACGTCATATTATAGCACACCATTCCTGAAATTGCAAGAGGATTTTTTGCATTTTTTGATGTTTTTTTGAAAATTGTCGCAGTTTTTTCAACCCAAGCCACAAAACAGGAAAAATATTCAAGAAAACACCCTTGCGCCGGCAAGGGTGTTTTTTGGCTTGTTTGACATCAGAAAAGCGAGATCTGATTGGTAGCGTTAAGTCCGTCAAGCACGCCGTTTTGTCTGAGAAGCTCCATGAGCGTTTTGGATAGACCCGCCTTCACACGCAGATCCTCCTGACAGAAGACAGTACCACCGTCTCTTGCCTCCACAATCTTCTCCGCCGCCGTTTCACCAAGACCCGGCAAAGCAGAAAACGGAATGCGGATTCTGCCGTTTTCGGGAAGGAATGCAAACGCCGCCGATTTTTCGTAGCTTACAGGCAAGAACTGCACACCGCGGCAAAGCGCCTCATTGGCAAGCAGAAGGGTCGAAACGGTTTCTGCATCCTTGGCGGTAACGTCTTTTTTGTCACGTTCGTTGATCTCTTCGATCACTTTTTTGATATAACTGCGTCCTTTCAGAACCGCTGTGGCATCAAAGCCACCCGGCGCAACCGAGAAGTACGCGGCGTAGAATTCGAGCGGTTTGTAGATCTTAAACCAAGCAAGACGGATTGCCGCCATGTCATACGCCACGGCGTGCGCCTTCGGGAACATATATTTGATCTTCTTGCAAGAAGCAATATACCAATCCGGCACATTGTGCGCACGCATTTCAGCCTCCTGCTCGGGAGAGAGCCCCTTACCCTTTCGTACGCTTTCCATGATCTTAAAGGCAAGCGCGTTGTCAAGTCCGTAACGGATGAGCGCGAGCATGATGTCGTCACGCGTACCGATAACCTCCGAAATCGTGCAAGTGCCGTCTTTGATCAAGTCCTGCGCATTGCCAAGCCATACGTCGGTTCCGTGCGAAAGACCCGAGATCTGCACAAGGTCGGCAAAGCTTTTCGGCTGTGCGTCCACAAGCATCTGCTGTACGAATTTCGTACCAAGCTCGGGGAGCGCATAGGTACCCACAGGACACATGATCTCATCGGGTGTTACACCAAGCGGCTCGGTTGAAGTCAGAAGCTCATAGACCTTTGGGTCGTTCATCGGCACGTCCATCACAGACATACCGCTGTACTTTTCAAGCCACTTATACTTGGTCGGCACATCGTGTCCAAGCTCGTCAAGCTTCAATATCGTATCATGCAGATAGGTAAACGCAAAGTGCGTGGTGACGATCGAGGAATCGGCTTTATCGGCAGGATGCTGTACAGGCGTGAAGTCATACACTTCATATTCACGCGGCACAACGATAATACCGCCGGGGTGCTGACCGGTTGTTTTTTTCGTACCCACACAGCCGTTCACAAGGCGCGAAACCTCTGCCTTATTGACCGCGATGTGCTTTTCATCCAGATACTTCATCACGTAGCCGTATGCAGTTTTCGAGGCAAGCGAGCCGATCGTTCCCGCCTTGAACACGTTTTCGCTACCGAACAAATCTTCGGTGTATTTATGCACCTTGCCCTGCACTTCACCCGAGAAGTTCAGGTCAATATCAGGCGACTTATCGCCGTAGAATCCAAGAAAGGTTTCAAAGGGAATGTCGTGTCCGTCCTGCGCCATCTTAATACCGCAATGCGGACAGTTTTTGTCGGGCATATCAAAGCCCGAACCGACCGAGCCATCCTCGATAAACTCGTTGTAACGGCACTTGGTGCAGCGGTAATGCGGCGGCAGAGGGTTCACCTCCGAAATACCCGCCATCGTGGCAACAAAGGAAGAACCAACCGAGCCGCGCGAGCCGACAAGATAGCCCTGCGATTCGGAATACCACACAAGCTTTTGTGCGATCATGTACAGCACCGCAAAGCCGTTCTGAATGATCGATTTCAGTTCTTTTTCCAGGCGCTTTTCGACCTGCGGCGGAAGCTCATCGCCGTACATATCGTGCGCGCGCTTCCAGCACATTGCTTGCAGGTCTTCTTCCGCGCCCTCCATTTTCGGTGTGTAAGTACCCTTCGGAATCGGACGCACCTCGCCGATCATATCGGCAATCTTACGGGTGTTGGTAACAACCACCTCATACGCTTTTTCCTCACCAAGGTAGGCAAATTCGTCAAGCATCTCGCGCGTGGTACGCAGATACAGTCCCACGTCACGGTCACCGTCGGCAAACTTCATGCCTTTGAGCAGAATTTTGCGATAAATCTCATCCTCTTTGTTCAAGAAATGCGCGTCACAGGTTGCACATACGGGAATACCCAGTTCCTCACCAAGCGCCACAATGCGGCGGTTGAGGTCGCGAAGTCCCTCATCATCCTTCACCGTACCGTCGGCGAGCAAGAATCGGTTATTACAGATCGGCTGAATTTCGAGATAATCGTAATAGGAGGCAATCTCTTTGATCTCGTTTTCGGGTTTGCCCGAAAGAATCGCCTTGAAAAGCTCACCCGCCTCGCAGGCAGAGCCGATGATCAAGCCGTCGCGGTGCTGATTGAGAAGACTCTTCGGAATGCGCGGCTGACGGTGATAGTAGGAAAGATAGCTTTCCGAAATCAATTTGTAAAGATTTTTAAGACCTGTCTGATCCTTTACCAAAATGATCATGTGGTAAGGGCGAAGCTTCAAGGGATTGGCTTTGTCACTCATCGAAGCGTTCATTTCGGAAAGTGTACCAATACCCTCCTGACGGAGCTTTTCCACCATCTTGAAGAAGATGCGGGCAAGCACTTCAGCATCATCACAGGCTCTGTGGTGGTTGAAGTCACCGAGTTCAAAATACTCGGCAAGGATATTCAGCTTATGCTTTTTCAGTTCGGGATTGACATGGCGAGAGAGCGCCACCGTGTCAAGATAAGCATTTTCAAACGGAATCTTGAACTGATCGCAAGCCGCGCGAACAAAGCCGGTATCAAACGAGGCATTGTGCGCAATCAGGAGTCTGTCGCCCGCAAAATCAAGAAACGCGCGTACCGCTTCTTCCTGTGAGGGCGCACCCTTGACCATCTCGTCGGTGATGCCTGTCAGTTCTGTAATATTTTCGGGAATGTGGCACTCGGGGTCAACAAAGGTGTTGAATACATCCAGCACCTTACCACCCTTGATCTTCACCGCACCGATTTCGGTGATCTTGCAGGAAAGAGGGGAAAGACCGGTGGTTTCAAGGTCAAATACCACAAACTCATCTTTTTCAAAGTCGTAGTCTTTTTCACCGAACACTGCACGCTCGGTATCGTCCACATAGTAAGCCTCCATACCGTACAGCACCTTTGTGCCGATCTTTTCGGAGGTATCCATAATGATAGGGTAAGCTTGCACGTTGCCGTGGTCGGTCACAGCAATCGCATCCCAACCCCAGCGCTTGGCGGTCTCTGCTGCAATTTCGGGGAAAATCAAGGCATCCATTGCCGACATATTGGTATGTAAGTGAAGCTCCACGCGCTTGATCGGCTCATCGTCGGTACGAAGAATCTTTTTCACAGGCGCAATTGCCGTTGCTTGCACAAAAAGATCGCCGACCGTGGTGGAAGTCCCTGTGATCTTGTCACCGTCACGCTGAAAACTCTTGATTTTTTCAAGCTTAACGCTACCCTTTACCATCAAGGAAAGGTTATAGAAGGTCACCACATCCTGAATGCCGCGCTTGATGGTGCGACCGCTCTTTTTGATCGTTTTGATGATCGGCGCGGCAACGTCGGTGTCAAGCGTCACTTTCACATTGATCGAACTCTTGTTGTCGGTAATGCCGATCACAAGCGTGGTTTTGTCGCCCTGCCTTGTGGGACGTTCTTCAAAGGAATTGACCTCGCCGATCACATACACGCCGCGCATTTCGCCACTGATCTTGTCAAGCGGCAAAAACGCATCGGGTGTAAAGGGTTCGCCGTACAGCATATTCTCAACAGTCGTATCAAAGGTCATAAACCCAACCGAAACACATCCGTCTTCCCCAATTTCTGCATATCCGTCCTTGCCTTGTGTGTTCTCCTCTTGCTGATACAGCGTGGTCACAAGCGTGGGCTTTTCGGCTTCAAGCGCTTCTTGTTTGGCTTTTTGCTCTTGTTTTTCTTTCTCTACGCGCTCTACACTTTCAAAATACATCTTTTCAAGCTCGCGCTTGTTGGCAGAGGCAAACGCATCGTAGCTTTCACTGTCTGCCACAGTTGCCGCAATGCGAACTGTTTTCTTCACAGAAAACTCGCTGTCGATGATGCGTTCGAGCAGCTTATCGGTTTCCGCGCGGCAAAGCAGAGAAAGCGCGCCGCTTGAAAAGCCGATGGCAACCACAATCTCGCCGTTTTCTTCATTCAGCGAGTAATTCTCAAAAAAACCGCGGGTCACAATGCCCACGCGGTAGGCCTCATATATCACCTCGTGCATATACGAAAGGGTAAAAAGCTCTCTCGGGTATTTGGGAAAGAGGCGCACCGAATTCAACTGATACGCTTTGGCAATATCAGCTTCTATGGCATATAACAGATCTTTTTTGACAATCGCATCAAAATGCACATCCACTTCAATCATGCGCCGTTCCACATCTGAGCGCCATGAAAAATCGGAAAGCCCCGAGAGAAGGCGGAATGCCTCTCCCGTGGGCGTATATTTTTTGAATTTATCTAAGAACAGCGCCATGCTTGTCCTCTCCTTTTTCTGCGCTAATCGCGGTAGTTATTGATTGCCGCGATCAAAGTATCCACGATTTTGTCTTCGGGAATTTTCTTCACAATCTCACCGTGCGAGAATAACAAAGCTTCTCCCACACCGCCCGCAATACCAAGATCGGCATCTCTTGCTTCACCGGGACCGTTGACGGCACACCCCATAATGGCAACCTTCAAACGGCGGATGGGGTTAAGCTCGTCCATGCGTTTTTCAAATGCCGCCACAAGCGGGATCAAATCAATTTTGGTTCTGCCGCAGGTGGGACAGGAAACCAGATCAATCTTGCTCTTTTGGTCAAGACCGAGCGCCGAAAGAATCGCCCTTCCCTTTTCAATCTCCCTCACGGGGTCGGCAGTCAACGATACACGGAGTGTGTCGCCAATGCCGTCAAGCAACAAGCTGCCAATGCCCATCGCACTTTTCACCGTACCAAGCGCTTCGCTACCCGCTTCGGTCACACCGAGATGCAAAGGATAGTCACAGCGAGATGCCACAATGCGGTTGGCTTCCACCATGCGCCACACATCCGACGCTTTGATGGCAACCACAATATTGTCAAAATCAAACCTCTCAAGGAGCTTCACGTTTTCAAGTGCAGATGCGGCAAGTGCCTCTGCAGTCGGCGCGCCGTGAAGCGCAAGCAGTTCCTTTTCGAGTGAGCCGCTGTTCACACCCACACGAATCGGGATGTTTTTCAGGCGGCAAATATCGGCAACCGCCTTCACGCGGTCATCGTCTCCAATGTTGCCGGGATTGATGCGAATTTTATCCGCGCCTGCTTCCGCGGCGAGAATCGCAAGCTTTGAACTGAAATGAATGTCGGCAACGATCGGAATGGCAATGTCCGAGCATTTGAGTTGATAAAGCGTTTTGGCAGCATCCGCTTCGGGAAACGCCATGCGAATGATATCGCAGCCTGCCGCCTGTGCCGCTTTGATCTGATTGTATGTGGCATCAAAATCAAGCGAATCGGTATTGGTCATCGACTGCACCGCAACCGGAGCATTGCCGCCAATCAAGGTATTTCCAATCTTAATTTCTTTTGTTTTGCGCCGAAGTCTTCTCGCTTCCATGCCTTCACTCTTCCTTTTTCGTTATACAAACAGGGCAAAAATATCTTTGAATAAAACAAATACCGAAAGCGCGAGCAAAAGGATCAGCGCTATCGTATGAATCTTTCCCTCAATTTCGGGCTTGATCGGCTTGCCGCGAACCGCTTCGATGAGAAGGAAAACAATGCGTCCGCCGTCAAGTGCCGGAATCGGCAATAAGTTGAAAATACCCAAATTGATCGCAATCAGCGCCGCAAAGAAAATGAGATATTCAAAACCGTATCCCGCCGCTTCTGTCATCTGCTCGGTAATGCCCACAGGTCCTGACATCTGCGAAACACCCACACGACCCGACAAAAGTCCGCCGAGCGATGCCCACACCTGATTCACGTTATTGCGTGCATGGCAGAGGGTGTGTCGTATCACAGAAGAAAAACTCGCCCTTTCGCCATAAACATAAAAGTCTGTTTGTCCCATGCCGATACCCTGCTCGGTTGCCATCGAAAAGGGCACGTCGCAAATCAGCATTTCTTTACCGTCACGGATGACGGTGATATCCACAAGACCCACGTTTTCAAGCGTCAGCTTTTCGCCAAGCTCATTTTCGACCACAGCCGTGGTGGGTTTTTCAGCCTCCCACATGATGCGGAAAGAAAGCTCGGAAAAAATGCCGACGTCATGCCCGTTGACCTCTGTAATTTTGTCACCGGGTTCAAGATAATACTGAGAGGTAGCGTTTTCGGTAAACTGATAAATTGTGGTTGACCCAAGCGACTGCGTTGTCATACCAACAAACACACCGCAAAGGATCACACCCACAATGATATTGAACACACCGCCTGCCGCCATGATCACAAGGCGCTTCCACGCGCTCTTTTTGGAAAGCGCGTTTTCATCATCAGACTCTTCATCCTCGCCCACCATACTGACGTAACCGCCAAGCGGCAACAGACGAAGCGAATAGAGAATATTCGTTTTTTTGGAGCGGTGCGACAGGATCTTGGGCCCCATGCCCACCGAAAATTCCTTTACCCCCACCTTAAAAATGCGGGCGAAAAGATAGTGACCGAACTCATGAATGGTGATGAGAAACCCAAACATGAGAATTGCAAACAAAATAACCATAAAAGAAATAATACCTTACTGCCGAAGTTATCCTAACGCCTCGCGGATTTTGGCTCTTACCGTACAGGAAGCGCCTTCAATCTCGTCAAGCGTCGGATTTGATTTATTTACATAACTATGCACGAAATCCGATACAATATGACCGATATCCGCAAAACGAATCTTCTTTGCCAAAAAGGCATATACCGCTTCTTCGTTGGCGGCATTCAGCACTGCGGGGAGCAGCCCGCCCGCTTTGTGCACCTCTTTGGCAAGAGAAATCAACCGAAATGTTTTGGTATCGGGTTCAAAAAATGTCATTTTGCCAAGAGCGGCAAAATCAAGCGGCGCACCGCCCGTAAAACGGCGCTCGGGATAAAAGAGTGCGTATGCAATACAGCTTCGCATATCGGGGTTGCCCATTTGAGCAATCACCGAATTGTCTTCAAAACGCACCATCGAGTGAATGATGCTCTCTCTATGCACCACCGCCGAAATATTGTCCATCTCAAAGCCGAAGAGATGTGCCGCTTCGATCAGCTCAAAACCTTTGTTCATCAAAGTCGCGCTATCCACGGTAATCTTCTGCCCCATCTTCCAGGTCGGGTGCTTTAAGGTATCCTCAAGCGTCACGTGTTCAAGCGCTTCTTCGCTGTAACCGAAAAACGGTCCGCCCGATGCGGTCAGAATCAGCTCTTTGGCTTCACCTCGCGCGCCGGCGCGAAGGCACTGGTGAATCGCGCAGTGCTCACTGTCCACAGGGAGAATCTCCACTCCCTTTTCGGCAGCAAGCTTCATCACAATCTCACCCGCGCAAACGAGCGATTCTTTGTTGGCAAGCGCCAAGCGTTTGCCGCTTTCAAGTGTCCATACGGTCGGGCGAAGACCTGCCTCCCCTACAAGCGCGTTGAGGACCGTGTCTGCATCCGAAAGAATAAGCACTTCTCCGATGCCCTCTTTGCCGCAAAAAAGCTTCACCGACGTGTCGGCAAGCAAAGTTTTGGCTTCCCTGTAAGCGTCTTCGCTTGCTACCACTGCGTAGCGCGGAGTAAACGCACGCACCTGCTCGTCAAGCGCTTTGACACTGGTATTCACACTGATAGCATCCACGGGAATGTTGTAACGCTTCGCAACATCAAGCGCTTGCGTACCAATCGAGCCCGAGGAGCCAAGTATCATCAGTTTTTCCATATTCATTCAAATCTAACCGTTTTTTACAGAGTCACAAAGCTCGAAAGCCATCCGAAGCTATCCGCAAGGTAACAAAGAATGTAAAGAAAAGGCGCAACGGCAATCACGCTGTCAAAACGGTCCATTACACCGCCGTGACCGGGGAAGATAAAGCCATAGTCCTTGATGCCGAAATAGCGCTTCACAAGCGAAGCGAGCAGGTCGCCGCAGACCGAAACCACAGCGCAGATCACAGCAAGTACAGCAAGGATGGCAAAAGCGGTGAGATCTTTGAATCTCAGCCCAATGATAAAACCGTAAACAATCGAAACCACAACCGCAGAGCCGATACCGCCCACAAAGCCGGCAACTGTCTTTTTCGGCGAAACGTCGGGAATCAGCTTGCGCTTGCCAAAAAATCTGCCGAAGAAATAACCGCCAATATCCGGTACCCAGGCAAAAATAAAAGCAAGCAAATAAATTTTTGCACCGATTGCTCCATCGGGACCAAGGTCACGAAGCAACACAATGGATGCCATGGAGAAAGAAACGTAAATTGTCATCACGGTGGCAACACAGCTGTTCACCACGGGGATCTTGCCTTTCGAGAAGGTGGCATTCACAAAGGAAAGAAACAAAAGCGCAAAATAGATAAACGACATGATGAGATAATAGCGCTCGGTACCCTTAAAAGCAAGTCTTGTCAAAAGAGGTGCGGCAAGGGCTGCGGTATAGGAAAGGAGCGACGCCACAAGATTCTTATGAAGGGATGTACATTTTAAGATCTCATACACCGCAAACAGCGAAACAAGACCCGCAAAAATCAGAAAAACCCAAAATGGCGAGGAAGAAAAAACACAAAACGGAATAAATAAACCAACGGCAACAACCGAGGTGATAATACGCGTTTTCATAATAGAATCGAAAAGTCCTTTCAGTTAAGTTTTGCTTCGGTAGGAAGCGCGCCGAAATTGCGCTTGCGCGTGAGGAAAGCTTCACAAGCTTTGTCAATCTCCTCAGCATTCATATCCGGCCAAAGCGTTTCGGTGTAATAAAACTCGGAATATGCCGCCTGCCACAAAAGAAAGTTGGAAAGCCGCATCTCCCCCGCCGTTCTCACGATCAAGTCGGGGTCGGGAGATGCCGCGGTATACAGATGCTTGCTGATCGACTCTTCGCTGATCTCTTCTCCCAAAGCAAGCGCCTTGCGGCAAGCGTGCACGATCTCATCTCTGCCGCCGTAGTTGAAGGCAATATTCAAAATATCGGTGTTTTCCTTGGTCATTTCCTCAAGCTTTTCCATTTTTTCTCTCAGCTTTTTGGAAAACACACTTTTATCGCCAAGAAAAACAACGCGAATCTTTTTCTCGGAAAAACGCTTGATGGCAGTATCCAAATAGGAAGACAAAAGGCGCATCAGTGCCGAAACCTCTTCTTCGGGGCGGCGCCAGTTTTCGGTAGAAAAGGCGTACACCGTCACGTGATGAATGCCGATATCGTGGCAATACTCCGCCACCTCTTCAAACACCTTGGCACCTTTTTTGTGCCCTTCGTTACGACTTTTGCCCTGTCTTGTTGCCCAGCGTCCGTTACCGTCCATGATAAACGCCATGTGCTGAATGGCACCCGACGCCAATGCTTCTTTGATTCTGTCCTTCATCGCTTCTTCCTTTGCTTTTTGAAATTGTGAAAAAGGGGCTGCCGCATGATGCACCAGCCCCTCATCTAACGCAAAAAAGATGTTAGATCGACATAATGTCAGCTTTTTTCTTATCCACGATCACATCAATATTCTTGATGATCTTGTCGGTGAGATCCTGGATCTGCGTGCCGGACTGCTTTTCTTCGTCCTCTGTCATTTCGGACTTCTTCTTCATGTCCTTGCACTTATCCATGGCTTCACGGCGAATGTTACGAACAGCCACCTTGGTGTCTTCACCCATCTTCACAACCTGCTTGGAAAGCTCTTTACGGCGTTCCTCGGTCAGCTGAGGGAAAGAAAGACGAATCACAGAACCGTCGTTCTGAGGGGTGATACCCACATCGGAAGCGAGAATTGCCTTTTCGATGGGCTTGAGAGTGGTCTTATCCCAGGGCTGAATGGTGAGAGTTCTCGCGTCAGTTGCCTTGATCTGTGCAATGTCACGGATGGGAGTGGGCATACCGTAGTAGTCTACTCTTACCTTGTCAAGAACAGAAGCGTTTGCCTTGCCAACTCTGACAGTGCCAAGCTCCTCTTCGAACACAGAAACACTCTTTTTCATTTTCTCTTCATAAGGTTTAACATCGATCTTCATAGTAGTATATCCTTTCCGAATCTATATCATGTAATATTTTTTTCAAAAATTATCGTTTGGTTAAGAGTGTGCCGAGCTTTTCGCCGTGGATCACACGAAGAATGTTGTCGGGATCATCAAGCCCGAACAGACAAATCGTCAAATTGTTTTCAAGCGCAAATGCCGTTGCCGCGGTGTCGATCACGGTGAGATGCTTTTCCAAAATCTCTTCGTAGGTGATGGCGTCGATCTTGGTGGCTGTCGGATCAATTCTCGGGTCGGCGGTATAAACACCGTCAATGTTCTTGGCAAAGAGGAGCGCATCGGCTTCGATCTGCGCCGCACGAAGAACCGCGCCTGTGTCGGTGAAGAAATAGGGGCTACCCGTGCCACAGCAGAAGATCACAACCTTGCCCTCGGAAAGATACTTCACGGCAAGATCCTTACTGTAATATTCGGCAAACGGCTCGATCTTCAAAGCAGACAGCACCTTGGCATCCACGCCGCAAGAAATGAGAGTATCCTGCAAAGCAATCGAGTTGATCGCGGTGGCGATCATACCCATGTGGTCGGCACGTGTTCTGTCCATTTTGCCGCTTTGTCTGCCGCGCCAAATGTTACCGCCGCCAATCACAACGCTGACTTCAACACCCTCGGCAACAGCCTTTTTGATGGTTTCTGCCACACGGGCAACAAAATCAAAATCCAAAATATTATCCTTGCCCTGCATGGCTTCGCCACTGAGCTTCAGAAGAATTCTCTTATACGCTACTGCACCCATTATCGTCGTCCTTTCGGTCTTTCTTTAACAGAAAAACAAAGTTTTATACAGATATATTTTATCTTATTATCACCAATTTGTAAAGGGGTTTTTGATAAGTTAGATATTTTTTTACAAATTTCTTGCAAGAGGGCAAATAAATATCCGCCCGCATAGCGGGTGGTATTTCATTTTCGGGCATAGCCCTAACACTACTGGCAGCACACAAGTGCGCTTTTACCCACCTGCCAGCCATGCAATTGTTACTAGCTACCCATTAAATGGGTTCATACTAAAGCCTTCCTCCGAGAGGGAAGGTTGCTTTGCCACAGGCAAAGACGGAAGGAGCCTGCGTCACTTTGAATTTTTAGCGAGTTTTATTGTAACGCACTCTCCCGGAGTTGCTTGCAACTCCACCACTCACCAGAGGGAGCCTTTACCACCAAATCATTCTACTCTTGATTTTTTATTGGCTTTCTGTTCATCGGCAGAGCCTTTTTTTGAACCACGCGACTATCGCGTGGTTTTCGATACAAAAAAACACCGCCTGCCTAAGCAAGCGGTGCTTTCAAAAATTCAATTAGCCTTTGTTAACCATCTTTGCGATTTCGTCAGCAAAGTTGTCTTCTCTCTTGGCAATGCCTTCGCCCTTTTCGTAAATTACGAAGGACTTAACGGTGATCTTGCCACCCATAGCCTTGCCTGCCTGGTCAAGGTACTTGCCAACGGTGAGGCTGTCTTCCTTAACGTAGGGCTGGTCGAGGAGGCAAACTCTTTCATAGAACTTGCCGAGCTTACCGGAGAGGATCTTCTTGAGAACTTCTTCGGGCTTGGAAGCGAGCTTGGGATCGTTCTTAGCCTGAGCCATGAGGATACCCATTTCTTCGTCGATAGCAGACTGAGGAACGTCTTCCTTCGCAATGTATGTGGGAGGAGAGCCTGCAGCGATCTGAAGGGTGATGTTCTTTGCGGTTTCAGCAAAGTCAGCGTGAGCCTTAACAGCGTCGTCAACGTCGTAAGCAACGATAACGCCGGTGTTACCAAGGCCGTGGATGTAGGTAGCAACAGTGCCTTCTACGATCACGAAACGGCGGATGGTGATCTTTTCACCGATCTTGAAGATCTGCTCGGTAAGAGAAGCTTCAACGGTGGTGTCGCCGCCTGCGATGGTGCATGCCATAAAAGCAGCAAGATCAGCGGGCTTGTTAGCGATAATGGTCTTGAGAAGTGCCTTAACGTATTCCTGGAAGCTTGCGTTCTTAGCAACGAAGTCGGTTTCGGTGTTCACTTCAATCATAGCGGCAACGTCGCCGTCTACGAGGATGTCAACAAGACCGTCAGCAGCAATTCTGCCTTCCTTCTTAACAGCAGCGGAGAGACCCTTTTCGCGGAGGATCTTAACAGCTTCTTCCATGTTGCCGTCAGCTTCAACAAGTGCCTTTTTGCAGTCCATCATGCCGCAACCGGTCTTAGCGCGGAGTTCTGCAACGGCTTTAGCGGTAATCTGTGCCATAGTAATATCTCCTTTAACTTATACGTATTGTTTTTGTGCTTATTCAGCGTCGGTAGCTTCAGCTTCTGCGGGAGCGTCTTCGCCCTGTCTGCCTTCGATCACAGCATCAGCAAGAACGGAGGAGATGAGCTTGATGGCGCGGATAGCGTCATCGTTACCGGGAATTACATAGTCAGCGTCATCGGGGTCGCAGTTGGTGTCAACGATAGCCACAACCGGGTTGCCGAGCTTCTTAGCTTCGAGAACAGCGTTTCTTTCCTTGCGGGGGTCAACGATGAACACGGCGGCGGGGAGCTCGGTCATGTTCTTGATACCGCCAAGGGTCTTTTCAAGGTTGGCGATTTCTTTTCTCAGGGAAAGAACTTCTTTTTTGGGCAGACGGTCAAAGGTGCCGTCGGCTTCGAATTTGTAAAGCTGATTCAAGCGTGCAAGGCTCTTCTTGATGGTTTTGAAGTTGGTAAGCATACCGCCCGGCCAACGGGAGTTGACGTAGAAGATACCGGCTCTGTCGGCTTCTTCGCGG
>JAFXJX010000029.1 GCA_017532025.1 Clostridia bacterium
AACATCTTTTTGATTTGCGGCAATAATTCCTTTGTATGTTGATACTTTCTTGGCATACAATTACCCCCTTGATATGGTATCTTAATTCTACCACATCAAGGGGGCTTTTGTCTATTGTCCGTTTTTACCGGACTTGTGCAAAACCTTTCTCGGGGGTTTTGGTTACCCAAATATTATCGTCAGAACAACTGTAATAACGTAAGCTGCGATGCAAAGAAGATAGGCGGGGGTGGCAAGCACGTGGTAGGCGTTGCGAACTGCCTTTTTGAAGGGATAGGGGCGCTCATCCGCAAGGGCGGGATCACACGCCATTTCGCGGTAGCGCTTTTCGGTGGTTTTGAGGGCGAAGAAAAGGCAGATGATAAAGAGCGCCATTGCCACAAAGACCGCGAACAGCACACCAAGCGGCTGTGTGAGAAGCCCCCAGATGGAGGGCATTAAGTAAACCGATGCCACATTCACCGCAAAGCGGGTGAGGATGGCGGCAAACAGTGAGCCTGTCATGCGGACAATATAGGCAAGGATCAAGCCGCTGAGGAAATAAAAGGGAAATGCCGAAAGATCAAAATAGCAAAACGCGTAAGCAAGCGAGGAAATGATGGCGGCGGTGGGGAAGGAATATTTTTTGTATTCGTGAATCAGTATGCCGCGGAAGAGCACCTCCTCACACAGCGCGGGAAGCGCGCCATAGGCAAGAAGCACATACAAGGGGTTGCTGTCAATCGACACGTCTGAAAGAATAAAGCTGCCAAGAGAAGCATAAGATGCCGAGCCGAAGCCCAAGAAATAAAAAAGGGAATTGATCACAAGTCCGCCTGCCAGCATCAAAAATCCCATGGAAACCAAAAAAGGTGTGAATTTGGAGGGGAAGAAGTGAAAGGGCAGTTCTTTGATGTAATCGCGTTCTTGCATACGGGAATAGAGAAAGATGGGAAGCGCGAAAACGAGAAGCTCCAGAATGATGAGCGCAAAGAAAAGCTTGACGGTGGAATCCATAACCTCGGAAGGGATCAGATGGGTCAGGATCAAAAGCAGATACACTGCCAAAAGCACAAAGGGGAGCGCCGATTGGGCATTAAGCTTTTTCAATCAGTTTCACTCCTTTTTCGGTGACAATGTAGTCAACGGCAAAGTCAAACCGACCGTGCGGCAGAGGGGCGTCGTGTAAAAAGGCGCGATAGCAAAGCCCTGCCTTGGTGCCTTTGAAGCTATTGACATAGCGGTCGTAGTAGCCGCGCCCGTAGCCGAGGCGAAAGCCGTGGGTATCATAAACAAGGGCAGGAATCAGCATGAGTGCGGGGGCTGTATCGTTGCGGTCATACTTTTCGCCGTGCGGCGAGGGCTCTTTCAAGCCGAATTTGCCGTTGTTCAAGTTGTCAAGTGAGGTGACGTAAAAGAAATCCATGCGGCCCTCGTTGTAGCAAAGGGGGAGCGCCACCTTTTTGCCTGCGGCAAGTGCTGCTTCCAGCAGCGGACGGATGTCAATCTCGCCGTCGAGCGGATGATAGGCCAAAAGCACATCGGCAAAGCGGTAAGAGGCAAGGGACGTGATGTTTTGAATGATTTTTTTATCCCACGCATTCTTTTGCTCAGGGGAAAGCTCATCTCGGCGCGAGCGGTAGGTATCGCGTATTTGGTTTTTTACGTCGCGGATATAACTCATGGTTTTTCCTCGCTCGCATGGAGCATCCTTTCTTTTGTGGTTTCTATTTTTGATTGGTAGTAGAAAACGCCCTTCTCTGTGTCATCCTGAGCGGAGAAAACATCCCGGTGGGATGTTTTCGCAGTCAAACCCGACCAAAGGAGGGCGCGCGGAGCGCGGGATCTACAAAGAGTAGTGCAATCAAGCGCCCGGGATCCCAAGCTCGCAGCGCAAAAGCGCTTCGAGTTCGACTCCGCTTCGCTCCGCTCAGGATGACACGGGCGGGGAAGCGGTACGAAAGATGCAACTTTGTTACGCCATCATAATCGCCTTGGCGATCTCGTCGCGTTTTTCTTTACCGCAGAGCATTTCGCAAATCTCAAGGGCAAAGTCAAGTGACACGCCCATGCCTTTGGCGGTGATGATGTTGCCATCCCGTACAACGCCGTCGGCAAGGCTGGTAGCGCCCAAAAGGTCACTTTCAAAACCGGGGTAGCAGGTGGCTTTTTTGCCTTGTAACAGACCGCATTTGCCGAGGATGAAAGGCGCGGCGCAGATGGCACCGATCGGTTTGTTCTGCTCGGCATGGCGCATGAGAAGCTCGATCAAGGGTTTGCTTTCATAAAGATTCTTCGCGCCCGGCATACCGCCCGGAAGGATCATCATATCAACAGCAACGGGATCAAGGTTACAAAGCGCAAGATCGGTTTTTACGTCCACGCCGTGCGTGGAGCGAACAAATTCTTTGCCGCTTACCGAAACAAGACGAACGTCAAGTCCTGCGCGGTGCAGAATATCGCAAGGGGTTAAGGCTTCGATCATTTCAAAGCCGTCGGCTAAAAAAATACATACCATAGGGCTTCTCCTTTTTTTGGGATTGTTTACGTAAAAGGCTCCCTCCGGGAGGGAGCTCCCGCGATAGCGGGTGAGGGAGAATGCGTTACAATGAAAGCAGCCTAAATGTTACGTTACGCCGGCTCCTTCCACCACTTCGTGGTCCCCCTTCCTCCCGGAGGGAGGCTTTGTAGCAATCATGTTTTGTGAGGTGTTTTTTTCAAATCAAAGATCAAGTGCTCTTAAAATGTCGGCTGTGATCTCGTCCACCTGCCGCATGGCAAGTGAGCCGTCCTTTTCGGTGTGGCAAGCAATTTTTGTCCAACCGCAATAGTCAGCCGTGTATAGTGCTGCCTCGTAGCTTTTTTCAAAAAAGCCTGCGTCTTTTTCGTGAATGTCCATGGCGCGGTTGTCCGAAACGCTACGCTTTCTCACAAGCTCGCGCGAGAGGGCAGGGGGGACTTCCAAATAAATCACATCGTCCGGGCGGGGAAGTGCGATTTTGTCAAACTCGGTATCAAACAGCCAATTGAGATAGCTGTCCCATTCGCTTTTGTCAAGCTTTGTGGTCTGATGCACCGCGTTTGCGGTGGTGTAGCGGTCGGCAAGGAGATAGGTGTCGGGGTTAAGATAGTCCTTTTTCCAATCGGTGGCATAGGAATAAAAGCGGTCCATGGCATAGAAGAGCGAGGCGGCGTAAGCACCGGTATCCTCGGGCTTGTCTCCGAATTTACCGTTTAAGTATTCTTCCACCAGCACACAGCCGGGGGTGTTGTAATGCGGAAAATCAATCGTGCGCACCTTTTTTCCTTGGGCGCGCAGATGGTCGGCAAGACGCGTAAGCTGTGTGTGCTTGCCTGAGCCGTCAAGCCCGTCTATGACAATGAATCTGCCCATGTTGTTCCTTTCTGTTTGGCTGATCAGCCGTCACTGCGCCCCATGATCATTTCCTGATATTCCTGACGGGAGATCAGGATGTTGCGCGGTTTTTGTCCTTCCTGCGGACCGACAACACCCATTTGCTCCATCTTGTCGATGATCTTGGCGGCGCGTCCGTAACCGAGGGAAAGACGTCTTTGGAGAAGCGATGTGGAGATCTTACCCATATCAATGGCAATTTCCACCGCTTCGTAGAATTTCGGGTCAAGGTCTTCATCAGCGTCGATTTCGTCGCTCGAAACCTTCTTCTTTTGCTGTCCGCAACGTTCAGCTTCCACTTCCACCATGTTGAGGAAGGAATCGTCGTAGTGAACGTCGGCGGTTTGACTCTTGATAAAGTCGGTAACAGCTTCCACTTCTTTGTCGCTGACAAACGCGCCCTGTACACGCATCGGCTTCATGGCGCCAACGGGAGCAAACAGCATATCGCCGCGACCGATCAGCTTTTCAGCGCCGGCAACGTCAATGATGGTACGCGAGTCGATGTTCGACGCTACGGTAAAGGCAATACGCGAGGGAACGTTTGCTTTGATCAAGCCTGTGATAACGTCAACCGAAGGACGCTGTGTACAAATGATCAGGTGGATACCTGCGGCACGCGCCTTTTGCGCGATGCGGCAGATGGAGTCTTCTACGTCATCCTTGGCAGTCATCATAAGGTCGGCAAGCTCGTCGATGATGATAACGATCTGCGGGAGTTTTTCTTTGGTGGGGTCGTTTTCGGCAAGCGCGTTGTAGCTCTTGAGGTCACGCACACCGACTGATTCGATCAGTTCAAAACGGCGCTCCATTTCGTTTACAGCGGTGGCAAGCGCGCCTGCTGCCTTCTTGGGGTTGTTCACCACGGGGATGAGAAGATGCGGGAGCTTATTGTACATATTCAGCTCAACCTTCTTGGGGTCAACGAGGATGAGCTTGAGTTCGTCGGGAGAAGCCTTGTAAAGAAGCGACATGATGATGCTGTTGACACCGACCGATTTACCCATACCGGTAGCACCGGCAATGAGAAGGTGAGGCATCTTGGCAATGTCCATGAGAACAGGCGCGCCTGAAACGTCCATACCCACGCAAGCGGTCAGCTTGCTCTTGGCGTTCTTAAAGGATTCGCTTTCAATGAGGTCACGCAGATAAACGGTGGCTTGACTGCGATTCGGCACTTCCACACCAACAGCAGCTTTGCCGGGAATCGGTGCTTCGATACGTACGCCGGAGGTTTCAAGGTTCAAGGCAATATCGTCCACAAGGTTGGCAATGGCGCGCACACGCACACCGACCTTGGGAGCAAGCTCATAACGGGTGATGGTAGGACCGCGCGAGATGTTGACGATTTCGGTATCCACGCGGAAGCTCTTGAGCACTTCCACAAGTCTTCTCGCGTTGCGCATGAGTTCTTCGCGGTCGTCTTCGGTCTTGGGATTCTCATTGGGAGAAAGCAGCGTCACGGGCGGGAATACATAAGGCTTTCTTTCGGGTGCGGCAGGAGCATCTGTTATGCCGGGAATGAGGATGTCACCCTCTTCTTCGGTAAGATCGGCTTCTTCTTTGTCGGGCAGAACGGCACTCATGTCCTCCTGTGCTTGCTGTTTGCCGGCTTCAAGCAGGGCGGCAAGGTCAATATCGTCATCGTCGTTGCCAAAACCGAAATCGACGTTATCGGCACCGGAAAGCGAATCTTCCACTTCGGGAATATCGCTGAAATCGTAAATGGAGCGCTCGACCTCTTGCAGAGGCTCGGGCTCAGGCTCTGGTTCGGGGTCTCTGTCAGAAAAGATCTGAATCGGAATCATCGGTACGTCCTCGTCCTCAGGCTCAGGCTCGGGTTCTTCGTCTTCTTCCTCGTCGAAATCAAACTCAATTCCGCCTGCGGCAACAGGGCCATCGAGGTCTTCTTCCTCTTCGTCTTCGTCTTCTTCGTACTCTTCTTCGTCTTCTTCCTCTTGTTCAGCGGCAAGACGCGCAGCTTCTTCCGCTGCCTTCTTTTCAGCAAGCTTTTTTTGTGCTTTGCGTTTCATGGCTTCTCTTTCAGCCGCTTCTTTTCGTTTGGCATTCAGAGCTTTTCTCTTTTTGCACCATCTGATGAAAGCACGTGTGAGGGTAACCGGTGTTTCGCGGAAATACAGCATAATAGCGGTGGATAAAATGATCAGGCAGAAGATGAGCGCTACCCATCCGTGCATCAGCACGAAGAGCAGACCTGCGATCAGACCGCCGATCACGCCGCCGCCAACAGGACCGTGATCATACCAAAAGGCATTGATCTTGAAAAAGTCGGAGAATTTGGGCTCGGGGAGTCCGCCTGTCAGAATCAGGATCAGATGGAACAGAACGGCAACCGAAAGCATACCAATCGTTGTAAAGATCACTTTGTAAAGCGCGGTTTTTTCTTCGTCGTAGCTTTTCCATTCGATGGCATAGAGGATGAAGACCGGTACGATCAAAAGAGCGCCGTAACCGAACAGACCGTAGATGACGGTGCAAAAGCCACGTACCAGCGGACCTGTGCCGTCAAAGAGATTGGCAATGAAGAAAATGGTGCAGAGAAGGGCAAGGATCCAAAAAGAGGCAATGGCGACTCTTGTTTTGAGGGGGGAGGAGTCTTTGTCGGTCCTTTTCTTCTTGGCATTCTGTTTGGAGGTGGGCTTTACATTCTTTTTGGTGGAGCTTTGGGAATTTGTTTTTTTCTGGTTCGGCATGATGGTAAGTCCTTTCTTTTAATAACGAAACAGTCAGGCGATGATATCCCACACAATGGCAAGAACGCCGACGGCAAAACAGTAATAAGAGAAGATTCGGAAGGTGGAATGCTTGGAGATCCAAGTGATCAGCTTGATGGCACCGATGCCGACGAGCATCGCGGCAAGCGCGCCTGCAAGGTAGCAAAGCAAGGTTTCGATGTTGGGGATTGAGGCAAAGAAGCCGGGCATTTCAAAAACTGTCGCGCCGAGAATGGCGGGGATCGAAAGAATGAAAGAAAACTTCACGGCAAGCGCACGGTCAAAGTCTTGGATGAGACCGCCTGTGATGGTTGAACCTGAGCGTGAAAGACCGGGCAGAATGGCAACCACTTGGAAAAGACCGACAACGAGAGCGTTTGTGGGCTTGACATCCTCAAGGTTTTTATTCCCTCGACCGATTTTTTCGGAAACATACAGCATAACGGCATTGAAAATCAAAATGATGCCGATGATGAAGGGGTAGCCCATCAAGACTTCAATGCTGCCCGAAAGAAAAGCGGCAGGGATCAGCGGCAGTACGGCAATGAACAGTAAAACAACAAATCGCTCGCCGAGTGTACAGTCGGCAAGGCGGAATTTGCCGCTGAAAAGCTTTTTCACAAGGGTGAAAAAAGATTGGATCAGCTCCCATATATCCTTACGGAATACAAGAATGACAGCAGCAAGCGTGCCGAGATGCAAAAGAACGTTCAACGCTAAATCGTCAACTTCCTCCGGCAGGGCAAACAGGGAATTGGCAAGTGCCAGATGCCCGGATGACGAGACCGGCAAAAATTCACAAAGCCCTTGTATGATGCCAAGCAGAATGGCTTTTAATAAAAGCATGATAATACCTCGATTTGGAAAAAGAAATTTTGGGGGTACTTTTGCTTATACAGTATTATATTAACATATATTTTCTACAAACACAAGAGAAAAATAAAAATTTTTCGCCCGAACGTGAAAAGCAAACGCGAAAAGGAAGAGCTGCCCCCCTCTCTTGACAAATTTTTCAAAGTATAGTAAAATAAAAAGTGGCCGCGCGTTTTGGGCGGTACTGATTTGAAGGACGGATATTCTATGAGACTTGGAAGAAAAACCAAATGCCTTCTTTTGATTTTTGTGATGCTGTTGACAGTGTTGCTTGTCGCTTGCGGTGGCAAGAGCGCTGTGACAACAGAAAACTCTCAGGAAACAACACCTGCGAATACCACCTTGCCGGCAACCGAGGGAAATACGCCCGTCACGACAACGCTTCCACTTGTAACCGAGGCGAAAAAGCCCGCGGTAGGCAATCCGTCTGCCATCGGCTATCCTTCGAGCGAGAGTGACAAGCTGCCGATTCTTTCGATCAAGACCGAAAATGGCGCTCCGATCGTTTCGAAAGAAAAGTATATCAACGCTACGGTTTCCGCATCGGGTACGCTTGACGATGAAACATACGGTTTTGCCGACCTTACCACCGAGGTGCGCTGCCGCGGTAACTATACCTTTACCTCGACAGAGAAAAAATCCTACCGCTTGAAATTTACCGAAAAGATCAATCTGTTCGGCCAAGGCTACGGACCTGCCAAAAGCTGGGTTCTGCTTGCCAACCACTGCGACCAGACCTTCCTTCGCAATCACCTTGCCTTTACCATGGGAAGACTTTTGACAAACATTGAATATTGCACCTCTTCTTCCTACGTGAAGCTTTACGTGAACGATGCGTATCTCGGCATTTATCAGGTGGTAGAGCAACATCAGGTGAACAAATACCGTGTAAACATCGACGAAGATCCGAATGCAAAGGATACCGATTATCTCATTGAGCGCGACGCCTATGCCGACAAGGATTGCACCGAAGGCCTTGACTATTTCAGAATTGACCGCACCAAATACCGTGTTCACAGCGATTATATGACCGAAGAAAAGTGCGATTATCTGCAAAGCTATTTTGAAAAAGCGCAAGACGCTGTGGAAAGCGGTGCTTTTGTTTCGGTGAAGCGATACATCGACATTGATTCCTTTGTGGATACCATGATTTTGCAAGCTTTTATGAAGAATACCGACGTGGGATATTCTTCCTTTTACATGGTGAAAAAAGCAGGCGACAAGATCTATTTTACCTGCCCATGGGACTTTGACCTTGCCCTTGGCAACGACTACCGTCTGGATGACGGCAAGGTAGAGGGGCTTTATGTGGGCGCACAGTCGGGAATGAGCCAGGAGCATGAGTGGTTCTATCTGCTGATGAACGAAAAATGGTTCTGCGATCTTGTGCTGGAGCGCTGGAATGAAGTAAAGAAAGAACTTTACGATGCGGCACTGTCTGAGCTTGACCGCATTCTCGCTTGCTTCGGCGACGATATGGCAAGTAACTTCGATGTTTGGAAGATCTTTGGCAAAAGGATCAACCAAGAGCCCCGCGAAGTTTGCAGACTGCGCTCCTATGAAGCGCACGTAGTGTATTTGCGCGATTGGTTTACCAAGCGTTACACCTATCTTGACAAGCTGTTTAACTCGGACGAGTTGTACGAACAGGGCGGCTACTACAACGGCGGCGATTGGTGGGGCGGCGGTTGGTGGTAATATCAAACCGAATCCAATGAAAAAAGGAGTTTCGCTTGAGCGAAACTCCTTTCAGACTGAAGACAAAGTCACTTTTTATGAAAGGTGGCTTTGTTTTTTTATTTTGGAATACAGATATAATTAGCCAATCAAGTATTATTGGTTTATCAATGTCCTCCTCATCCGTGAGTCACAGACTCCTGGATGAGGAGGACATCATGTTGAGTATAAACTTTGATTTGTCTATCTGAACAACACAAAAAGGAATCTCACTTTTTGGCAAGATTCCTTTTGTCTTCACTCCTCGTCTTTTTTTGTCAACTACTGCTCTAATTAAATAGCTACTCACTTTTTTGCTGTTAAGAAAAAATAATGAGATAAAACGACTGTTTTTCTCGGAAGGTAATTTTTATAAAGTTATCTAAAAGTATTTACAATTTGTTGAAAATATGATATAATCTCATCGTCACACAAACTTAATAATCGGCGTTAGGGGTATTTTCTGCTGTAAGGGATACTATACCCTTTTTTGAGCATACCTAACTTTATGGACTTGGTAAAAACGCAGGCTCCTCTAAGTTAGGTATGGCTGAAATAATCCTATTCCGGTTAGTTTGTGTGACAACAATCGGAGTTTGCGTTTTTCGGTGCGTGGCTTCGGTTACGCACCTTTTTTTATGCTGATAGGGGGATATATGAGCAAGAATATTCCAAAAAAGATTATCGATATTACCGGCATAGAACTGACACCCGGAAAGCCTACCGTTTGTCTTGGCAATGGAGAGCAGGGCTTTGAGTGTTGTTGTGACGAGTGTGATTACTTTTTGCATTGTTTTCCTGAATTTGATGCTAAAAGCAAAAAAGAAAATACTGCTGTGGGTAAAGATAATCGTACAAAATGAATAAAAAAAGACAGCGACCTTAAGGTGTTCTCTGTCCTTGGAGTGAAGACAAAAGAAGTTTCGCGATATCGCGAAACTCCTTTTTTGTTATTCTTCATTGCGTTTGACGACGTAATAGCATTTTTCGTCGGTGTCGGTGGGTGCTGCTTTGTTCAGAGAGCCGTAAGCGGCAACGAGTGAAAAGCCGTTTTGCGAAAAGGCTTTTTCAATCGTTTCGGGAGAAAAGTAGCGCTCGCGCTGACTTTCTTCCATGCGGCGGTAAGTTCCTTTTTTATCTTTGACAAAAAAGGTCAGATCAAAATCGCAAGTGCTTTTTTCTTCATCAAAAAAGTTCTGCCACACACAGTACACGCTATCTTCGTCATATACGTATGTGTTGTTGCCGTAAACTGTGCGAAAACGGTAGGCGGTATTGACATCAAAGATAAATAAGCCCCCCGGGACGATAAAGTGCTTGAGTCTTGAAAAAACCTTGGCAAGGTCGCCCTCTTCGGTGAGATAGTTTAAGCTGTCAAGACAGCAGAAAGCGGCATCCACCGTGCCGTAAAGGTCAAGCTCGCGCATATCCTGACAGAGATAGAGAGGATGGACACCTGCTTCCATCGAGGCATTTTGCGCTTCTGACAGCATATCGGGAGAAATGTCCGCACCGATCATGTCATACCCTTCGGCGGCAAAGAGATTGGTGAGCTTACCCGTACCGCAAGCAAGGTCGAGCAGCGATGCGTTTTCAACCGTTTTGTGTTCGGTCAGAACAGACTTGATAAAATCATGGATCGCGCCGTAATCCAGATCGGCGTTAAGCCTGTCGTAAAAGGCGGCAAGAACCGTGTATTGATTCATACCGTAACCTCACGCATTTACTTTTTCCGCTTTTTTTAAGAAAGCGCGGACAGCGGAAATTCTGCTGTTTCTGTCTTCGGTGCGAAGAACGGCGGCAATGATGGCAAGGCTTTCTTCCTTCACGGCTGTTTCTTCTTCCGCTGTGGGCGGATCGGAAAGCACCATGCGACGCCTGACCGAAGCCGAGATAGCCTTGCAAAAACGCTTAACTTCTTCTTCGGTTAAATCGGCGACCTCTTCGGGCTCGTTTTCTTCGGCAATTTCTTCTTCGTTTTTTTCAGCGTTTTGATCGGAATTTTGTTCGGTGTTGGCTGTGGAAGTAAGAATAATCTGCTTGGCAGAGTTTTCTTTGGTTTTCGGTTCTTTGGTGAGCGTGATCAAGCGGACGGCAATGTAACCGGCAAGGGCAAGCTCAAGCACATAGTACACAATTTCAATGCCGTCGGCAAAATGACCGCTGATGTTGAAAATGATGTTATAAACAGAAGATGTGGTGAGAATACAAAGCGCGGGCAGAGAAATGAGGTGGTGCAGAAGCGAGCGTTTTTTGCGAATCAGGAAACTGACCTCAGCAAGCATAAAGAGCATGGCAAAGACCAGTGTGATAATGCGGAAGCCCCAACGGGGATTGGTGAGCAGGGTATTCATGTCGAAATACACGCGAAGGGAAAGGAAAAGAAAATAGACAATCGGTAAAAGACCGAGGGAGGCGGTGGGTTGCTTTCCGCGGGCGATCCAAACAAACCAAAGGCAGGCAAAGGGGGCGAGGATCAGCGTGGTACGGTGCAAAAAGGCGGCAATGGCAAGATGATCGGTCGAACCCGAAACCAAGAGCAGATAGAGATGATCGAATGAGCCGATGGCGGCAACTTGTGCCACAATCGTGGCAATCAGCGCGCCTGCGCAAAGGCCGGAGGCAACGCGCAAGGGCAGAAGCGGGTTTTCAAAGCTTTCTTCGCGGCGGGTGCCGCTTCGCTGTGAGTAAAGATATGCGACTGCAAACAAGAGGATCAGTGTGAGGGTTATGTAAAGAAGCCCTTTGATAATGCCGGGGGTGCCGTGCTTCCAAAGCGAGGCTTCAAAATCGTAAAAATGAAGATAGACAAAGATCTGCTCAAGCGTCAAAGCGGTTGCTAAAAAGAAGGACGCTATGAGAAAAGATTTTGATGAAAATGTTTTCTGTTTCAAAAAATCAACTCCTTTTCGGAAATCGTATATCAATATTATAGCTTGTTCTCAGTGCGAATGCAAGAGTTTTTTCGCACTTCTCTGTAAGAATATCCAAGAAAAAGAAAAGAGTGCGGGCAACCGCTTCAGTCTTCTTGGTTCGTGCAGTGTGCGCCACAGCCATTCACAGCCGAGCGTTTGCCATACCTGCGGTGCGCGCTTCTGAAACCCGGCATACACGTCAAGGCTTCCGCCAAGGCAAAGAATCGGGCAGGAAAGCGAATGAGAGAGGCGCTCGGCAAACGCTTCTTGCTTGGGTGAGCCGAGGCAACAAAACAGAATGGCGGCGCCGCTTTTTCGAATCGTTTGCATAACACCCTCGCCGAGTGCATACCCGTGCAAGCAGCCTGCCACCGAAAGGGCGGGATATCGTTGGGTAAGCTTTTGGGCGGCTCTTTCGGCAACGCCGGGCTTACCGCCGAGAAAAAAGACCGAAAGCTTTGTTTGGGCGGCAAGTCGCAAAACCTCTTCTCCCAAAGAAACGCCGGTGACTCTGCCGTGTAAAAAAGGTGTTTGCATCAGCTTGGCTGCGGCTGTAATTCCCACGCCGTCGGGCAAGGTAAGTGTGGCTTTTTGCAAAATGGCAGAAAAGGAAAGATTTTCGATGGCACGCATTGCCATCACGCCATTTGGCGTGACCACAAAGCCGCCTGCCTGGTTTTGGGCAAGCATGAGCACTTTTTGGGCGGCATTCTGAATGCCGATATCGTCAAAAACAAGAGGAGAGAGCACAATTTTTCTTGGTGTCATGGATGAAAACAGGATGCAAAGGGGAGGAAAAGCCTCACAGGAATTTTTCAGCCTCCGCCACGGCAAGCGCATCGCAACGCTCGTTGTAGGCGTGACCGGCATGACCTTTGATCCATATGTAGGTCACGTCGTGAGGCGCGGTGGCAGCGAGCAATCTGTCCCACAAATCGGGGTTCAAGGCAGGCTTGCCGTCGCCTTTTTTCCAGTTTTTCTTTTTCCAAGACTCTGCCCAGCCTTTGGAAAGACCGTCGATGACGTATTTGGAGTCGGAACAGAAGGAAACGTCGCAGGGGCGGTTGAGCGCTTCAAAGGCAGAGATAGCGCCAAGAAGCTCCATGCGGTTGTTGGTGGTGTTTTTTTCGCCGCCGGACAGTACCTTTTCCTTGCCGCGACAAACGAGAATGGCGCCCCATCCCCCGGGACCGGGGTTGCCTTTGCAAGCGCCGTCGGTATAAATTTCAACTTTGGTTTTGGTCATGGTTTGTTCCTTTTTGATATGTGTGGGATTGTATTAGCGGGAGGGGAGACCCCCCTCCCCAACGGTGTATAGCGTTTCCTTTTCGTAGGGGAGGCGTTGCGCCTCCCGTTTATTGTCTTTTATTGGCTATTGCCCTTCGCGTTTTGAGGGGTGAAGGGGATTTCGGCAGGGGATTCGTATGCTGATTTTGCGGCTTGGTTGCTTCCTGCGCAGGCTTTTTCGGCATTTTGCTCGTTATATTTGCCTTCAAGCCAAAGTGAGGCTTCTCTGACGCTGTCTTTTGGCAGTACCTCACAAAGAGAAGCACCGATTTTCACACTTTTGCCTGTTAAGGTTGCAGCGAAAAGATGCTCATCACCTGTGGAGAGAAGTGTGCGACCGAGCGAGAGGGTTTCGGTGAGCGAAAGATCGGTTTTCACAAAGCTATGCACCTTGCGAATCAGCGAGAGCAGCTTGATGGGCGAGGTATTGTAGCGCAGTTTTTCGAAAAAGGCGGAAAGAAAAAGCTTTTGCGCGTCCATTCTGCCGTAGTCGGCGCTTGGGTAAGCGTTGCGGCAACGCACAAGACCCTCTGCCGCTTTGCCGTCAAGGATTTGCTCGCCTGCTTTCAAGTGAATCGAAAGTCCGTCCGCGGGGTCATCGTAATTGAGTTCTTGCGGCAGGTTGATCGGAACGCCGCCTACGCTGTCCACAATCGTGCGAAAATCCTTCAGCGTGAGAATGGCATGGTGGTCAACTGTGATCCCCAGCATGAGCGAAAGGTGAGATGATAGCGCCTGAGCACCGAGGGCGTAGCATTCTGTTTCGCTTTTTTGGGCTTTTGCCGCATCGGTATAGGCTTTGGCAAAAATTGAATTGATCTTGCCGTAACCTGCCGCATAGCTGTCGCGCGGAATCTGTAAAAGCTTCAGATTTTTGCCGTTGCCATTGATATGCGCCAGCATGATGACGTCGCTTGAGTGCGAGGCGTTGTCAATGCCGAGGAGTAAATAATTGTGTCCGTTTTGTGAAACAACTTCTTGTTCTTCTTCCTGTACAATTACGTTGCTTGCTGCCACCACCGGTGCTTTCAGCGCCATGAGCGAGAAAAACAGTGCGGGAAGGAGCAAGCTGTAAAGACAGGCAAGATAGATGAATTTATATTTGGTCTGCATGGCATGAATCCTTTTTGTTTTTTTGGTAGTATGCAATGCAGAGCGCTCTTTTATCCCAAACAGTATAGCACAGTTTTTGTCAAAAGTAAAGATAGGGATGTGAAGACTTTTTCCAAATGTTTCACGTGAAAAAAGCGTGCAATTTGTTGGGCTTTTCTCTTGCGTTTTGGTTGGTTTTGTGCTATAATGCCATAGAATGGGTTAGTGTTTTCGAAGGGAGGTTTTTCGGATGTCGGTGAAAAAGAATGAGACTGTTAAACTGACAATAACAGACGTGAATAACAAAGGCTTTGGCGTTGCGCGGCTTGACGGCGATGGCAGAGTGGTGTTTGTGGCAAATGCCGTAACGGGCGAGGAAATTTCTGCCAAAATTATCAAGGTTGCATCCGATTATCTCGTGGCACGCTGTGAGGAGGTTTTAATGGAGTCTCCCTACCGTACCGCCCCCGATTGCAAGGCGTTTCCCATCTGCGGCGGCTGTGTGTACCGCCATATTTCGTATGAACATGAGCTTGCCCTCAAAACCGAATACGTCCGCCATGCGTTTCGCAAGGCAAAGCTTGATCTTGCTGTTGCGCCTTGCGAGGGCGGTGAGGTGGTTGGCTATCGCAACAAGGTGGAATGCCCTTTGACGGAAAATTATGAAGTCGGTTTTTTCTCGGCGCGAAGCCATAAGGTTGTGCCTGCCACGGGATGCCGGCTCGAAAATCCCGCGCTCACGCCGATTCTGAAAACCGTCACCGCTTGGCTAAAAGAGCATAAGATTTCGCTTTACGATGAAGAAAGCGGCAAGGGAATCTTGCGCCATGTGTATCTTCGCATCGGCGAGGTATCAGGTGAGGTGATGGTGGCGCTTGTGGTGAATGAAAGCTTGCCAAAATCGGCTGATTTTGCCAAAACAATAGCTAAACAGCATCCGAATGTGGTGTCGGTGCTTCTCAATCACAACCGCGAAAAGACCAATGTGATCCTCGGCAAAGAATGCACGATTCTTTACGGCAAAGACCATATTGAAGATTCTCTCTGCGGACTCAAATTCCGTCTTGCGCCGCTTTCGTTCTATCAAGTCAACGGCAAAATGGCGGAAAGATTATACAAAAAAGCGCTCTCGCTTGCCGCTCTGACAAAAGACGATACCCTTGCCGACCTTTTCTGCGGCGTGGGTACGATCGGTCTTTTCATGGCAAAAGAAGCGGGCGTGAAGAGCCTTGTCGGTGTGGAGATCATTCCCGAAGCGATTGAAAACGCTAAGGTGAATGCGGCACTGAATGGCATTGAAAACGCCACCTTTATCTGCGGGGACGCCAACAGCAAAGAGCTTGCCCGTGCCGACGTCATCGTGGTTGACCCGCCCCGCAAGGGCTGCGGAGAAGAACTGCTAAAACGAATCGCCGATATTTCACCGAAACGGCTCGTCTATATTTCCTGCAATCCCGATACACTGGCAAGAGATTGTGCTGTGTTGAAAGGGTTGGGTTATGAAACCGATATTGTGTATCCGTTTGATTTGTTCCCAAGAACAGGGCACGTCGAGAGTGTCGTTTGTCTGACGAAGAAGATATGAGCAAAACATGCCCCGCCCGTGTCATCCTGAGTGAAGCGAAGCGGAATCGAACTTTTGCGGCTTGCCGCAAAAGCGCGAGTGATCGCCACGAAGCGGGATCTCGGGCGAGAAGGTGCTCTCAATATCGTAGATCCCGTGCTACGCACGCCCTCCCTTGGTCGGGTTCGACTGCGAAAACATCCCACCGGGATATTTTCTCCGCTCAGGATGACACGGAAGGGAGCGCTCTACGTGCTATCAAAGAGTATTCGGATTCACTTTGCTTAAAACTTGACACAAACATGCCCCCGCCCGTGTCATCCTGAGTGGAGCGAAGCGAAATCGAACTGCGTAGCAGTGCCGAACGAAGTGACGGCAGGATCTCGGGCGAGAAGGTGCTCTCAATATCGTAGATCCCGTGCTACGCACGCCCTCCCTTGGTTGGGTTCGACTGCGAAAACATACCACCGGGATATTTTCTCCGCTCAGGATGACACGAGAGGAATAACGATATATGTACTATGTTTATATCCTGACTAACAAGACGGATGAAGTAATGTATATTGGTGTAACCAATGATTTGCGTCGCAGACTGTACGAACACAAAAACGAACAAATTGATGGCTTTACCAAAAAGTATCATGTTCACAAACTTGTCTATTTTGAAGAATATTCCGAAGTCAATGATGCTATTGCGAGAGAAAAACAGTTAAAGCATTGGGTACGCACCAAAAAGAATTCACTTGTGGAAAGCAAGAATCCGAACTGGCTTGATTGGAGCAGTTTGTTTGGGTTTTGATGATAATTAAATCGATATATCGCTGTTAATCGGGGACGGAAAGTCTCTACGAATGCAAAATTTAGCCGTACAAGGAGAAAGATTATGTTTACAAGCAAAGGAATTAAGACGTTTTGCAAAGTGGTTGCGACGATTGTCTTTATTTTAGCGGTGTGTTCGATGGTGTTGGGCATTGTGTTTCTGCTATTAAATCTGATTGATGCCCGTATTGGTTTGATCGTGCCGATTTCGTTGATCGTTGGCGGTTTTGTTTCGGCGATTTCTCTGACGTTCGCACTCTATCCTCTCTATGCAATGGCTCACATGAGTGAAAAGCTCGAATCGATCGAAGAAAAAGTATCTGTTATTGCCAATAACAGTAAAAAGCATCAAGGTGAAAAAAGGAAAACTCCTGTCACTCGAGACGATAAAGAAGAGATACCGGCGAAACAAATGAATCACTCCGAAAAAGATAAAAAAGAGGTTGTTGAATTTATTAACAATAAATATAACATCAATTTGCACTTGGACGATTCACTTGATGATTTACAAAGCAAAATACAAGCAATTGAAGACGATTCACCTCAAGCGATGCTTTTGATCAAAAAAGTGTCTGCTGCAAGTAACAAGTCGGAAGTTCTTTCCGCGTTGCAAATGCACAGAGTAGCACACAGCTAATTCCCACGAAAGGAGCCCTCTATGAGCAAACCAAAAAGCAACTCGGCGTTATTCATGTATATTGTGATCGGGTTGATGCTGACCGTGTCGGGCGTTTGTTTTACACTGTTTTACGCTGATTTTGTAAAAAGCCGTGTGATATTGTGGGTGGGTGTTGCTTCTTTCACGATTCTATATCACTTCTGGCTGCGCATTTTATTGGGATGCGTGACACGGCACTTGCCGATTCGTTACACGGCGTGGTGGTTCAAGGAGCGGCGTTTTGAAAAGAAGCTTTACAAAATACTGCGGGTGCGCAAATGGAAAGGCAAGGTCTTGACCTACGACCCCGATGCGTTTTCGCCGGAAAAGCACAGCTACGAAGAAATTGCATACGCTATGGCAAAAGCGGAAACTGACCACTGGATCAACGAGTTGATCTCCCTTTCCACGATGTTCTTCCCCTTGCTGTGGGGTGCGCCGTGGCTCTTTCTCTCAACCGGCATTGTGGGAATGCTGTTTGATATGCAATTCATTTTGGTACAACGATTCCATCGCCCGATCATTGTTCGGGTGATTGAAAAAGAAAGAAAAAGAAAAACACGCCGAGCTTTGGCGAAGAAAGGCGAGGAGACATAAATGATTAACGACTACATACGCCGCGTGCAGTATCACGAGACAGACAGAATGGGCATTACCCATCACTCCAACTACGTGAAGTGGATGGAAGAAGCTTGCACCGATTTTCTTGACGGTATCGGCTACAGCTACGCAAGACTTGAAAAAGAAGGCGTTATTTCGCCCGTGGTGGCACTCGAGTGCAAATACAAGACCCCCACGACTTTTGGTGACCACGTGCGCATTCACGCCGAGGTGGCAGAATATACCGGTGTTCGTCTGGTTGTGCGCTATACGGCAACCAACGTGATTGGCGGCGCGCTTGTCTTTTCGGGCAAAACGACGCATTGCTTTGTTACGCCCACCGGCAGACCGATTGTTTTGAAAAAGAGCTTTCCTGATTTTGACAAGCTGCTTCGCGGATTGGTTGTGAGCGAGTGAGAGCTTGCGATTTACACACCCATTCTGTCTATTCGGATGGGGCTGAAACCCCAACCGAGCTTTTGGCAAAAGCGGACGAAATCGGGCTTTGTGCCATCGCCTTGACCGATCACAATACCGTGGACGGTTTACACGAATTTATGGCAGAAGCGCCGAAGTATGCCGTGGAAGCCATTCCCGGTGTGGAACTTTCGGTGGACTATACCCACGGGGGCAGGGTGGATGAACTTCACATTGTCTGCCTGTATTTACCGCAGTCTGCCTATTCGGATATCACCGCTTTGGCAGAGGATATGAAAGCGGAAAAGATCAAAAGCAACAGGCTTTTATCCGATCGCTTGCAACAGGCAGGCTATGATATAACTTACGAGGAAGCCGCGGCGTTAACACGCGGTATTCCCAACCGCGCGCATTTTGCCAAGCTTTTGACACAAAAAGGATACACCGCATCCGAGAGGGAAGCGTTTGCCACAGTGCTTGCCAAAGGCGCGGGCTTTTACACCGAGCCGCCGCGCCCCGACGTCTTTTCGGTGCTTGACCTGATTCGCTCGTTTGGCGGCATTTCCATCCTCGCGCACCCTTTTTTGAATCTTGACAAAAGCGCGCTTGCATCCTTTTTGCCCAAAGCCAAGGATGCAGGTCTTATGGGAATGGAAACGCTCTATCCGCTTTTTTCGCGTGAAGAAAGCGCACTTGCGGCATTGATGGCGAAGGATTTTGATCTTTTGCCAAGCGGCGGCAGCGACTATCATGGAGAAAACAAGCCGGATCTTTTCATGGGCAGAGGGAAGGGCGACTTGTTTGTGCCGGATGTCTTCGCCAAAGCCATCAAGGCGAAATCTCTTACTTTTCAATGAACGGAGGCATGATTGATGGATGCATTTCTCATTATGCTGAAAAACGTAATCGTCTTTGTTTTACTTGCCGTGCCCGGCTATCTTCTTGTGAAGGGTGGGGTCATGACCACCAAAGAATCGGGCGTGATCTCCAAGGTTTTAACCTACGTGGGCTTGCCCTTTATGATTCTGACAAGTACCCTGAAGGTGGAGTTCACCAAAGAATTTGCCGCCGAAATGGGTCTTCTTTTCCTGTTCGGTCTGGTGTTTACCTTTCTTATGGTGTTTGTAACCGCCTTTTTATCCAAAGGTGTTCGGGATGAAAAGAAAAAAGGTATGATGCGCTTTGCCATGAGCTTTGCCAACAACGGCTTTTTGGGCATTCCGCTTGCCACGGCTGTGTTTTTGAACACGCGTCCTGCGGTGGTAACCTTTCTTGTGGTACTGAATATCATGAACAATCTGATGCTCTTTTCGCTTGGTATTTCGATCGTTTCGGGCGACAAGAGTGCTATCCGCTTGAAAAAACTGCTGTTGAATCCGGTTTTGCTTGCTTTTGTGGCAGGTGTGATTTTGAATGTCAGCGGTCTTGCGGCCAAAGTGCCTGCGGTGGGAGAGTATTCAACCTATTTCAGCAGCATTGTCACCGCGCTTTCGATGGTGGTGCTTGGCATTAAGCTTGCCGACGTGCCGTTTTCCAAGCTGTTCTTGAATGGCAATATGTACTACGTTTCCTTTGTTCGTCTGATCGCGTTTCCCGTACTTTCGGTGGCACTGATGTTCCTGCTTCGCACATTCTTGCCGATCTCGGATGACATGATTCTCGGTGTTTTCATTGCGTTTGTGATGCCTACCGCCGGTCTTGCTTCCACCTTTGCCGATCAGTACGGTGGCGACACCGAGGGTGCCGTTGTCTATACGCTTGGCTCGACTGTCCTTTCAGTTGGTGTGATCCCGCTTCTGTATTGGCTTGTTGAATGGATCTTGAAATGAATAAAAAAGGAGTTTCGAAAGGGTCAATATTCTTAGCGGAAAGTTCGCTCGTATAGGATTGCTCCGCAGTAAACAAATAAAAGATTCCCCGACAGATTTTTATAACGGTCTGTCGGGGAATATTTATTTCCATCGTTCAATCAAAAAATCGTTTTCTTTGGTTTCTTTCACTGAATATTGCTTTTGACATACAGAACAGAAGAATTCTGTATGAGTAAATTTCATATTACCTTTTACAGTTATATCAGCAACTTCAAAATCATAGTTTTTTGTTTTTTCAGAATCAGTATGTATTATCTGTGATACTTTCTTACGAATCAGTTTTTCTCCACAGTAAGGGCAATAATGTTTTTTGAAATATACAAAAAATGGATTTTCGCAAGTAAATCTATACCCTTTTATTTTCATAATTCCCTCCATTTCGTTTTTTTGCGCCAGTTTCGCCATTGTATTACAAAGGCATCAGGCAAAGTCCACGCCCCTAAAGATACACGAGCTCGTCCATAGGCTCCCTCCGGGAGGGAGCTGTCAGCGAAGCTGACTGAGGGAGAGTGCGTTATTATAAAGTAGGCGTAAGCTCAAAGTCACGCGGGTTCTTTCCGTCTTTGCCTGTGGCAAAGCAACCTTCACTCCCGGAGGAAGGCTTTTCGTTAGTTCCATTATAACACAAATCGGCAGAGAAGACAAGTTCTCTGCCGAAGTTTTCGCGCCTGTCATTTCTCCTCAAAGAACGCAGAGGCGAGCGGAACTCCTTTTTTTATATTGCGTATTATTAATCCTGCGATAATTGATACGCGCCGCGCGCCCAAAGGATCCATTTGGAACGGTCAAGCGGATTCACACCGCGGCGGGGCGAGATATGCTCCTTGCCGTCTCGGCATTCGCGGTAGCCGTAAAAGCTTGTGTTCAAAACCGCCTTGCCCGAGGACATTGACGCGAGTTTGGTGGGAAAATCCATCGAAGTCGCGGCAGGTAAGATCGCTTCAAGCGTGACGCTTGTGCCGTGCATGATGGGATTTTCATGCTCGCCTCCCATGCGGATGATTTCGCCGCAAAGCTTGCCGTACAAATCGGCAGGGGCGGTGATGCGCATGAGGAGAAGCGGTTCAAGAAGGGTTGAGCCGAGTGATTTCAGTCCATTCATGAACGCCATGGGGGTACACACAAAAAAGTCAAGCGGATGGGTATGGAGCGTATGGTGCTCGCCGCCCACAAGCGTGCATTTGAAATCGGTGACCTCCCAGCCGTACAGCCCTTGTTCAAGACATTGGTTGAAGGAGGTGCGGATATGGGTCTGATAGCGGTAAAAGCATTGGTTGGATGGCAATTTTCCGTGGTACGAAACGCCGTAGCCGCGCGGCATTGGCTCGAATTTGAACTGCACCACCGCCCAGCAAGGCTTCGGCATGGTGTAGTCGGCATAGGCAAAGCCTGCTTTTGCCGGTGTTTCTTTGTAAATCACGGTAGGCGGGGAAAAGTTTGCGGCAATCTTATAGCGTTCACGAAGCAAGCTTTCGATCACCTCCACCTGAATGCGACCCGTGGTGTTGATCACAATTTCTTTCTGTCCGTTTTCCCACTTGGCGTTGATGTAGGGCTCTTCGTCAGAAAGCTGCATCAAAGCTTCGGCAAGGCGCGGAATCTCGTCGGGGGACGGGTCTTTCGGCGTGACTTGCACGCGCAGAAAAGGCGTGGCAAGAGGAAAACGTGCGCCTTGTACAAGCGAGCCGATAAAGTGACCGCTTTTCGCTGAGGGCAGTCCGCAAAGTGCGGCAATGTCGCCGGCGCCTACTTCGCCTGCATCGCTGTACTTGCTACCGATGAATTTGCGGATCTGCGACACTTTTTCGCGCGGGTCTTCTTTGGCTTCAAGCGCCACCGCTTCGTTGTCGTCTGATTCGGTTTGGGCTGTTTCTTTTTGGGGTGAGAGAAGCGTGACTTCGTCACGGTTTGCTATTTTGCCGCCGAACAGACGGACGTGAGAAATTTTGCCCATGGTCTTGTCGTGCTCGATCTTGAAGATCACGCCGCAGAGCGAGTCGGTCGCAAGGCGCTTGGAGGAGGGCATATAATCGGTCATAAAATCAAGAAGCTGCGTGACGCCGACGGCGTTTTTGGCAGAGCCGCAAAGAACCGGGAGAAGCGAGCAGTCGGAAATATGCGCTTTCATCAAATCTTCAGCACGCTTGTGCGAAAGAAAGCTGTCGGCAAGAAACGCTTCCTCAGCTTCTTCGCAACTCTCACAAAGCGCTTCGGTCACGCTTTGATCAAAATCTTCGCCCTGATAGAGAGAAACGCTTGGCGTGGCGGTCTCTTCGCCTTCTGTGTGCGAGAGAAGAAGCGGGGTGCGAGAGGTGAGTTCTGAAAGGTCTTTGAGAATCGCTGCAATGTCACAGCCCGCGCGGTCGATCTTGTTGATGAAAACAAGGGCGGGAAGGGATGCTTTGTCAAGCGCTTTCAAAAGGTTTTCAGTGTGGGCGCGCACGCCTTCCACCGCCGAAACAATCAAAATGGCGTAATCAAGTGCGGCAAGCGAGCGCTCCACCTCGCCGGCAAAATCCACGTGCCCCGGTGTGTCGATGAGATTGAAGGTGATACCGCGGTAGGCGGTGCTTGCGGTGGCGGTGCGCACCGAAATGCCGCGTTCTTTTTCGATGGAAAGGTGGTCGGTGGCGGTGGTGCCGAGATCTACACTGCCCGCTGCGCGAATGGCACCTGTACGGTAGAGAATCTGCTCGGTGAGCGTTGTTTTGCCCGAGTCAACATGGGCAAGGATGCCGATATTGTGAAACATTGTCCGCACCGTCCTTTCTTTTTGCTTCAAGTATAGCATACCGAACGGGGCAAGTCAAGAAAATTACGGAAGGGATAGATTTCTTTTTTGAAAAACGAAAGAATGATGATGCAATTAGAAATGAACAAGCATTAAGAAAAATATGTGAAAAAAGTTCATTTTTTTCTAAAAAAACAAAGAAACATTGTCGAAATGCACAAAAGTCTATTGACATTACTTTTGTAAAGTGTTACAATGACTACAGCACTTCCATTGTAAGTGCAATTTAGTATGAAAAAGAGAGAGGGTTTGATTATGAAAAAGATCATTGCACTTATACTTTGTCTGGTTATGGTTCTTTCTTTCACTGTACTGTTTGCTTCTTGCGGTGAACAAAAAGCTAAGGTTAAAGTATACACAGAGTATGAACTCACTGCTGAAAGCTATGCGTTCGCAGTTGCCAAGGAAAATACCGATCTGAAGGAAGCTGCAAACGAGCTTTTGACCGATCTTGGCACAAGCGGCAAGCTTGATGACATCATCAATTCATTTTACGATGGTAGCTCCACCTTCTCTTACGAAAACCCTGTCCATACAGTACCTTCCGGTGATGACAGGGAAAACTATCTTATCGTTGCTACCCACGCCAGCTTCCCACCTTTTGAGAATAACGAAGGCAAAAAGTTCTTCGGCATTGACATGAATATTGCGTATTTGCTTGCGGAAAAGCTTGGTAAGACTCTTTATATCAACAATATGGATTTTGATGCTGTCATTGCATCTGTTAAAAACGGTGAAAGCGACATTGGTATGTCGGGTATAACCATTAACGAAGCGCGTCTGGAACTTGTTGATTTCACCACCGAGTACTACGAATCCGCACAGGTACTGATCACCCGAGAAGATGATTCTGTATTTGCCGATTGCAAGAGTGCTGAGGATGTCGAAAGAGCTTTGAAGAAGCAGGGCAAGGATTTTATTGTCGGTGTGCAGAAAGGCACCACAGGTTTTATGTATACTGCGGGTGATGGCGATGGCTACGAAGGTTTCGAGAACGTTGCAACCAAACCGTATTCCACAGGCTCACTTGCTGTTCTTGACCTTGCCAATGGCAAGATCAATGCGGTTATCATCGACAAGCAACCTGCTATCCTGTTTGCGAAAACCGCCAACGAATAACCGAATCGGAATGAGGATTCCGGAACACCGCAATGTCTGCGGTGTTCTTTTTTTGAAAATGCATTTATGCAAAAAAGATGAATAGAGTGCGTAAAAAACGAACAAATAATCCCGTTTTGACCGAAAAAACAGGAAAAAGTCTGCATAAAGTGCAAAAAGGCTATTGACTTTATTCTTGCAGAGTGCTACAATTGTTGTTGCACCCCGAGAGGGTTTGTAATATTATACATAAAAAGAGA
>JAFXJX010000001.1 GCA_017532025.1 Clostridia bacterium
CTAACGAGCAAGAGGAAAAAGACAGCAAAATTGCGCAAGTAAAAATGATACATAACAGTTTTTTCATTTTGCGTTCTCCTTTGCAGTTTTGCAAGATGCGATTAACATAACTCTCAAAGAAGTACACTTGGAGGATAACGCTTTGAAAGTCTGCTCATCAATATACTTTGTTCTATATAGCAGTTCAAGCCAATATCCTGTTTCGCTTGCTTCTTTGAGTGCAATTTCAAATTTGGATATAAAATCCTTTGTTCCTTGCGCGTATTGCGCTTCATGAATATTAGCACCGATTGAGGTACCGCTTCTGCCGATTTGATTGGATATAATTGTTTCGTGATTCGCTTTCAGATATTTAACGAGGTTTATCATATCAACGGAGAAATCCATTGAAAGTTCGACGAGCTTGTTTTTTTTCATAGTCGCACCTCCTTTTCCAATATTATATCATAAATTCATATGTTTGTCAAATGATGCATCACCTTGCGGCGATATGATGCATTTGCTTCGCAAATATGATGTTGCTCCACTGCGTTCCGCAATGATGCGGTGTTTGCCTCAATGTGCCGTCAGGCACACATCATTCGCGCAGCGAACATCATTAGGCGAAGCCGTCATCATTTGCCGAAGGCAAACATCATTCAAAAAAGGAACTTTTGTCTGGTAGACAAAAGTTCCTTTTTTGTTGGCGGAGAAGGAGAGATTCGAACTCTCGAACCGTTTTACCGGTTACACGATTTCCAGTCGTGCGCCCTCGACCAACTAGGCGACTTCTCCATATTCACTTGTGCGATGGCTTTGTACGCAACCGCGAGATTCATTATAGCAAAAAAGAAATCGTTTGTCAATAGCAAAATGAAAGTTTTATCAAATTATTTTTTATTGACACGGTAACGAATCCGTGGTATAATAACCGAAATAACGCCCACTCCAAGGAGAACACCGCATGAAACCGGTTTTTGGAATTGATATTACAACCAACAAGAAAAATGAACGCTTAAACAGCGAAGAATTCATCATCCAAACCACCTCCAAGCAAAAAACAGAAGAACTTGAAGAAAAGCAAGAGAATCTAAAGCAAACCATCGAAGAAAGTAAGCTTCCCTTGTGGATTCGCATCGTCAAAATCGTCTGCGGCTTTTACGCCCTCATCGTGATCGTCGGCGTGATCAAAGCTCTTCCAGATGTTGGATTTGATCAAGCTCTTCGAAACGCGCCAATTCTGATCATCAGCGGCTTTTTGTCACTTATCGTTTGGCTCATTATGCAATTCTTGTCCAAGCGAAAAGAAAAGCGCGTGATGTCTGAGCAAAATGCCGAACAGCAGATTGAAGAACTCGACACCAAATGCCAAAACATCTACAAAGAATTAACCGTTCCCAAAGACACCGCCTCGGTTGACGTTTTGGTCTTTCGCTACAAAACCAAAAACGGCAAAGTCACACCCAAAACAATCGGTATGCAAATCACCCCGTACATGAATTTAAACGTTAAAATCTTCAAAACCGAAGATAGCCTCTGTCTTGCCGATCTTGAAAGTCTGTTTGCCTTCCCTCTTTCTTCACTCCAAACCATCCATACCGTGAAAAAGCGCATTTCCGTTCCCTCATGGAACAAAGAGGAAGAACCCACCAAAGGTGCATTCAAACCTTATAAAATGACTGTCGATCAATTCGGTCGCATCTTCTTTAAGCCCTATCATATTCTAACACTTATGCACAACGGCAGAATCTACGGTATCTATTTTCCCTGCTATGAACTCCCCATTTTCGAAAGCCTGACCGGACTAAAAGCAGACGAACCCACAAAAGAATAAAGCTTCACGCCGCAATCCCACGCAAAGGGATTGCGGTTTTTGTTTTTTTATGCTATAATATATCCATCATCTCCCGAAAGGACTTCTTTTATGAAAAAGCTTCTTGTTATACTCCTTTTTGTAACAGTGCTTCTTACGCTTGTCGTTTCGTGCGGCAAGTCTGCTCCTGCCACCACACATGAGACCACAACTGCCGCCGTTACCACCAACACAACACCCACCTCAATCACCGCCACGGTAACCACAGGCACCAAGACGCCTGTCATCACCACAACAGCGCCCGAGACCAAGCCGCCTGTACCGACCAACGAAAGCTTTATTCTCAACGATATTCTTGAGAATTATGTAAATGAAGATGTCCACCTCGGCACGCAGGACAAAATGATCTTCAGCTCGCATTGGGGTCTTTCTCAAAACTACCATACACGCTTTGTCGGCGGTGATGAACACTGGGTTGCTTTATCCCGTGTGGGATCAGCCGAAAGTGCCACCTGCACCATCACCTTCTTCGGTCATGCCATCGAAGTGTACGGTCACACCTGCCCCGCAGGCGGTATGGTATCTGTCACACTTGACGGTGAAGTGCTTGACGAAACACCTGACTTCTACTCCGCTAAGCGCACAGAAGCCCTTACAGGTAAGTATTCAGGCACACTTCTTCCCTTTGTAAAACTTGAAGGGCTTGAAAACAAAGAGCACACACTCATCATCACCCTGATAGACAAGACCAATCCCAAGCAATCGGGCGACAATGAAATTGCCATCGATTATGCTGTTGTTACACGACTGACCGGCTCGAATCCCACCGCAGGCGCAGATATCCCTTCGATCGATACTGCCGTAGAAGGCTATATCGGCAACGCACAGGAGTATCTCTACACCTCCGACTATAACAAAATCTATGACAAGCTCGCCACCAATCCTCCAAAATCCGCTTCCCTCACTCTCTTCCAAAACGACCTTGTCAATTCGCGCATCGACCTCGTCATCGGCGGCAGTAACATCGTGCTCACAGCCACGGCATCCGATTTTGTAGGAAACAACGATGCCGTTCTTCCCAAAGAGTTCATTCAGCTTTCCTTCCTTGAGGCTGTCCGCGACCACGAAACAAACAAAAAGGTCTTTGACGTCCTGGGCGACAGCGCAAAATATTTTGGTGCCAAGACCTGCGGCGCGCTTTGGGTAGCTGTTTCAACTGATGAAACTATTCCCGCAGGCGTCTATCAAGGCACAATTACCATTTCGGCAGATTGCTGTGAGAGAAACTTCCCTTACACCATTGAAGTTGTTGGCATGGATATTTCAAAAGCAGATGCAACCCTCACCAATGAGCTTTGGATGTATCCCTACTCCGCCTGCCGCTACTATTCGGGCAAGACTGTGCTTGAATATTTTGGCACCGATCACACCGTTTCAGACAAGACATCACTCCGCGATATTTATCTCGACGATGCGTACATGGATCAGCTTGCGGCGCAGATCAGACTGTATGCCCAAGCAGGCGGTGACATCATCACCACCACCATCACAGAGGACGCATGGAATAACCAGACCACCGACCCCTATCCGTCTATGATCAAATGGACGAGAGCCAAAGACGGCTCTTGGAAGTTTGACTACACCGACTTTGATAAGTGGGTAGCACTCAACATAGCAAACGGCGTTGACGGCAAGATTCGTTGCTACTCGATCGCCGCATGGAACACCAAGATCATTTACTTCAATGAATCCACCGGTAAAAACGCTTCTATCATTGCTACTCCGAAAAGCGCCACCTGGCAAAAACTGTGGACAGCATTCATCACCGACTTCATGAAGCACGTCAAAGAAAAAGGCTGGTTTGACATCACCTACCTCTCTATGGACGAGCGCAGTACCGAAGAGATCGCCGCCGTGGTGGAACTTGTCAACTCGATCAAGGATGAAAACGGCAAGAGCTTCAAGATGTCAATGGCTGTCAACCGTACCCATTCGATTGACTATTTTGATTACTTCGAAGACCTTTCGATCTCCTCTTCTCAGCGCAACAATCTTGGCAACTTGGTTGCTGACCGCGCGGCAAAGGGTCTTTCCACCACCTTCTACACTTGCGGTGCCACAGCAGGTTCCTTGCGCAATCAGCCCTATGAAACAGTCGATTTCTTCTACTTCCTTTACAAAAAAGGCTGTGACGGCTATCTGCGCTGGGCATTTGACGCTTTCCCCGACGAGCCGCTGAAGGATACTCTGCATTGGAAGTTTGTCGCAGGCGATGAGAATCTCATCTACCCTGACCTGATCGAAGAAAACGCCACGGTACGTTCGTCTGTGCGCTATCAGATCATGATCGAAAGCTATAAAAATATAGCTGCCCTTGAAACACTCTCCTCCTACTCTGCAGAAGGTGCAAACAAAGTGAAGAAGATCATCGGCCAATTTGCCGGCTATTCGAGCAATATGCAAACCCAAGCTTCCGCCGTAGAAAAAGGTGTCATTACCTTTGCTAAACAGCTTCTCAACAAGTAAAAAAAGTCAAGCCACACCCCTATGTCATCCTGAGCGGAGAAAATATCCCGGTGGGATGTTTTCGCAGTCGAACTTTCCCTAATCTGCAACAAATTGCTGATTAGGGAAAGCCAAAACGCTAACGCGTTTTGGGGATCTACAATATTGAATACCCTACCGCCCGAGATCCCAACTTCGCCATTTGCACTGCAAATGATGCTCGTTGCCCTCCACTTCGTTTCGGGTTCGACTCTGCTTCGCGCCGCTCAGGATGACACGGGTGAGTGTTTTAAAATATTTTTCAAAAACCTATTGCTTTTTGAAAGAAGATATGCTATAATTTTTATGTTGTGAAAATCAATGGGGCATTAGCGCAGTTGGGAGCGCGCCACAATGGCATTGTGGAGGTCACCGGTTCGAGCCCGGTATGCTCCACCAAAAAAACAAGGACCCCTTTTGGGGTCCTTGTTTTTTTGCTGCAGCCCAAACCGCGAAGAACCGTTCAATCGCTTTGCGTTTGATCGGTTTGCGGTTTGAAGTGAAACAAATATAGTGAACTATCCTCGCAAAACTTGGCTCACGAGCCTGTGTATGCGTAACACCTTTTCTATCCGCTGTTGACTTTTTTCAAAAATTCGGTTATACTATTCTCACTATTCTCGGGAGGTTTTCATGTCCTACAAAGCCATTCTTTTCGATCTTGACGGCACACTGCTTGATACACTTGACGACTTGCATAACAGCGTCAACCGCACAATGTCTGCCTTTCACTTCCCACCTCGCACAAAAGAAGAAACCCGTCTTGCTGTCGGTGACGGCGTGGGTATGCTGATTTCACGTTCCATTCCGGGCGGTCAAGACAATCCAAAATTTGCCGAATGCCTTGCCGCCTTCCGCGCCGATTATGCCGAGAACAACCAAGTGCTGACCGCCCCTTACGAGGGCATCTCTGCGCTTCTCACAACGCTCCGCGCGAAAAACGTCCATGTCGGCGTGGTCTCCAACAAATTCGACAGTGCTGTCAAAGCCCTGTGCGCTGATTATTTCGGACAACTTGTGGAAGTTGCCGTGGGCGAATGCGAGGGTGTGCGCAGAAAACCCCACCCCGATTCGCTTTTTGCCGCCATGGAAGCGCTTGATGTTCTTCCTGAAGACACTCTATACGTCGGCGATTCCGAAACCGACGTGGCAAGCGCCAAGAATGCGGACATTGATTGCCTTTCGGTGCTTTGGGGATTTCGCGACAAAGAAACACTTTTGAACGCAGGCGCAACACGCTTTGTTCAAACACCAAGCGAAATTCTTGAAATAATATAAAAAAACAAAAGCACTTGTGAGAAAACCGCAAGTGCTTTTTACATGATTCACTTCTTTTTATGCACGTGGGAAAGCTTTTCGTAGATATCGTAATCAAGCATTCTCACCATATCGTCAAGCTCGTTGTCGCCCATCACGGTGGTTCTGCCGTTTTCGTACTCTTGATCGATCAGTTCCTTCATCTTCACAACAAGAGGATGGCGCTTGTCGATCACATATTCGTCTCTCAGCTTGTAATAGCCGTTAAACCAATGTGCCACACCGGCAAGACCGCTGTGAGAGTCAACCGCAACAGTCGCGGGTCTGCCAAGAATCTTCTGTGTGTTAAAGATATTATAGATCTCTTCGTCCTTCAAAAGACCGTCGGCGTGAATGCCCGCTCTTGTGACATTGAAGTTTCTGCCCACAAAGGGGGTCTTGGGCGGAATGTCGTAACCGATCTCTCTTTCAAAATACTCTGCAATTTCGGTGATCACCGAAAGATCCATGCCGTCTGTCGTGCCGCGCAAAGAGGCATATTCAATCACCATTGCTTCAAGCGGACAGTTGCCGGTGCGCTCACCGATTCCCAGCATCGAGCAGTTCACGCTCGAGCAACCGTACAGCCATGCGGTCGAAGCGTTCGATACCACCTTGTAGAAATCATTATGTCCGTGCCATTCGAGCATTGCCGAAGAAACGCCGGCATAGTGCTGCAGACCGTAGATGATACCCTGCACCGAACGGGGGAGCGCCGTACCGGGGAAAGAAACGCCGTAACCCATGGTGTCGCAAGCGCGAATCTTGATTGGTACACCTGCTTCTTCGCCAAGCTTAACAAGTGCAGAAGCAAAGGGGAGCACAAAGCCGTAAAAGTCGGCACGCGTGATATCTTCAAAGTGGCAACGGGGACGAATGCCATGCTCAAGCGCACTTTTGATGATACCAAGGTATTTGTCAAGCGCTCCCTTGCGGGTCAGTCCCATCTTGTTGTAAATATGGTAATCGGAACAAGAAACGAGAATACCGGTTTCCTTAATGCCCATTGATTTCACAAGGTCGAAATCCTTTTCGTTGGCACGGATCCAAGTGGTAACCTCGGGCGCTTTGAAGCCAAGCTCTAAGCACTTCTCTACCGCGCGTCTGTCCTTAGGCGAGTAAACAAAAAACTCACTCTGTCTGATCAAGCCTTTCGGACCGCCCAGCTTGTGAAGTAATGTATAAAGATCCACGATCTGATCCACGGTAAAAGGAGAGGTCGATTGTTGACCGTCACGGAAGGTGGTATCGGTGATCCAAATCTCCTCGGGCATATTGATCGGTACGTTGCGGTGGTTGAACGAGATCTTCGGAATCGAATCATATTCAAACAGATTGCGATATAAATTGGGTTTTTCCCTTTCCTGAAGTTCATAATGGTAAGCAGCCTGTTCCAAGAGATTGGTCTGTTCCGAAAAAACAAGGCTTCCCTCGTCGTTAATGTAATTTTTCATCGACATTGTCTGTTGCCATCCTTTCTTTCGTGCTATCTGCCGCGAGGAGATATATTCCTCACCACATCACGGCATTCTATATCATTTTTACACAAGTGACTTTTTTATATAATATAAAGGGTATTATACCCGAATTTCACATTTTTGTCAAGCCGTTTTGGAAAAATCAAGCTTCATTTTCATTTTCTCCGCATCGGTGCGGCTTTTCTGCGACGTTTTCTTTTTTTGGCACTCGGAAACAAAAGCACAACCACCAAAATCGAGGTAAGTGCCGCGAGCAGCACCAAAAGCCGTGTGCCAAACGAGAAAAACTCAGCTTTTCCAAAACAGGAGATCAAAAACAGAATCAGAACATAAATTCCGCCTCCCATAAGCGCACCGAGTATTCCCGTGCCACTTTTGCGAACACCAATACCGCAAACCACAGCCCCCACACCGAGCGACACAAACGCAATCGGTAAGACAGCCGACGACGGATTTTCAAAATACAGCGCAAGCCACGACAAAAGTGCCATCACCAAAAAAGCAGTCAGATGCCCTATGAGCGCCGTGCAAAAAGAACGTATCAACAAACGATAATTCATAACGTACCGCCTTCGTTTTTTGATACATCTCTATGCGGCTTGTCAGGTGGATATGCGCAAAAAAAAGGGATAGAGTGCATCTCTATCCCTTAAAGTCTGTTTGATAAGAATCAGCCTTCGGTCTTTTCGCTATCTGCTGCGGGAGCTTCAACAGCTTCTTCAGTAGGGGCTTCAGCCTTCTTATTCTTGCTCTTTTTCTTGCCCATTTCGAGCTTCTTGGCTCTTTCAGCTTCCATAGCCGCTGCCTTTTCAGCAGCTTCCGCTTCGGCTTCAGCCGCTCTCTGTGCGGCATAGGCTTCTCTTGCTGCTTCGTTGGGAACATCCACGCAACGAACAGCCGACTTCAAAATACGGATACGGCATTTATCTCTGCCGGTTTCGATGATGCAGGTTTCTTCTTTGATGCTGGTGATTTTGCCGATGATACCGCCGATGGTGGTGATCTCGTCACCCACAACAAGGCTGTCGCGCATATCCTGAATCTGACGTTCTTGCTTTTTGCGGGAACGGCTGCTCCACCAAAGAATCAGGATCATACCGCCAATCAGAATGAGAGGCATAAGAAGCGAACCGGCTGCAGCGGGCTGTGCCTCTGCCAAAACTGCTACAAAATTAAACATATTGATTATCCTCCAAATTGTTAATCACAATTGAATTTATTATACACAAGAAAAATCGTCTTGTCAAGTCAAAAAAGACCCGAAAAAAAATTATGTGTGAAAAAGAGCTGAATTTTATTCGCTTTTTAAGAAAAGAACGAAAAGGGAGAACGTACGCTCACTTCTTTCCAAAAATACGGATGATTCTCATGCGAGGCAAAGTACTCACTTCTCAGAATCGCACATTTCCCTACGTCCTGATAGGCACCCTTCACATAGATCGCATCTCGCTCAATCCCTTCAAAGACCATGCCGTTTTTCTCCATCACACGGCGAGATGCTGCGTTGCCCGGCATATAACGTGCCTCCACACGGTGAAGCCCCAGATTGCAAAAGGCAAAGCGCAGAATCATCGCACAAGCTTCGCTGGCAAGTCCGCAGTTCCAACGGTGTGACGACAGCACGTATCCAATCTCGGCGGACTGGTTGAGCGGATCAAGACGGGTAAAACCGCAAGTTCCAATCATGCGGTTGTCTTCCTTGGAAACGATAGCAAAATCAAAAAAATTGTGCGCCTTGTACTGCCGCATCACTTCATCCAGATAGCGTTTGGTATAGGAAAACGACTCATGCGGCTGCCATAACAGGTACTTTGTCACGCAAGGATCACACGCATAGTCATACATATCCTGCGCGTCGGTTTTGGCGATTTTGCGCATCACGATTCTATCGCCCTCCAAAATCGGACTTGAATCCATAAAGAAAAGAATCTGCTTCATTATCTACCTCAAACTCTGTCTGTTATCCTCTTTATTATACAGCAACAGAATCGGTAAATCAAGTTATTTTTGCTTTTACTTCACGGGAATTTCAGAAAAGAACTTGCAATACGGGCGAAACTGTGCTATAATAATCGAAGTTGTCAAAAGCACATATTTTACGGCAAGAGCGCATATCCATAACAGTCTCAAACTTTCTTCTGTGAGGCTTTGTTATGAAAGAACGCTTTTTATGCCTTTGTCGCCGTAACTACCCCTTTTTTTGTGCCGTGCTTGCATTTGTTTACGGAATGTCTTTGTTTGCCGCACTTAACCAAAGCTTCCCGCAACCTGAAATACTCCCTGTAAGGTCAGCTCTTGCCACACCGCATCCTGCCCTCTCATTTGTTGCCGACTATGCCAAAGAGGTAGAGCTTTTTCTTCCCATGGCAAGCCTTTCACTTATGGTATCGCACCCGCTGTTTGCCTATAGCTTTCTCTTTGTTCGCGGGCTTTTTTGCGGTTTTTCCTCGGCAGCGCTCTTTTGGTGGGATATTCCTTTTTCTTTTTGTGCTGTCTATCTTGTTTTGCACCTTGCGGTTTTGGTTGCCTATACCGCCATGGTGTACTGTCTGTTACCCGCCATCAACAACCGAACACCCTTGGCCTTTGCTTTTCCCTTTTTCTTTTATGCAGGGATTATTTTTCTCCTTTGCATCATCCGCAACCTCGTTTACTATCTTCTCATGAAGTAAAAATAAAGTTTGTTTAAAAAGGAATCATGTCGTGAAAAAAAACAAAAAAAGCCGTTTCAATCTGTATGATTGGCTGTACAAACGCAACCGCAAAGAAGAGGAAGACGACGATAAAGACGAACCGCGTACCTTTCTCTTTTTCTTCAAGTTGCTTGGCCGCAACATCGGCCGTCTGCTCTCTGTTAACCTCTACTTTGTTTTCGGAAACATCGCGCTTTTTATGCTGCTTTTGATGTTAACAGGCGCTGTGGGACCCAGCTCTTCCGCGCCCGCAAGCGATTTGTTCGCACCGCTTTACGGTGCGGCAGTTGCCACCGAATCTGTTGCCGAAGGCTCATTTGCCATCAATATGCTGCTGTCGGTTCACGCAACCCTCACCGAGATTTCGGTCATGACGCCTCTCATGATGGCCCTCACAATTGTCGCCGTTGCCATTTTCGCCCTTACCTTCGGCCCTGTGATGACCGGACTTTCCATCAACCTGCGCAGCATGGTCAAGGGTGAGCCTCTCTTTATGTGGGGCGATTTCTGGCACGCCATCAAAACCAATCTCCGTCAAAGCATCATTCTCGGCGTTTTGGATATCGGTATCATCTTCTTACTCATTTACGGTGCCCTTTTCTATTATCAGAACATGGGACTTTTTGTCTTCAATGTCTTCTTCCTCTTTACGCTGGTGCTTTTTGTCATCTATATGTTCATGAGAAAGTACCTCTATCTGATGCTTGTTACCTTTGAGCTTTCGATTCCCAAGCTGTTCAAAAACGCATTGATCTTTTCGATCATAGGCGCGGGCAGAAACATTCTCGCCACCCTGGGCTGTCTTGCGGTGATCCTCCTAAACCTCTTTATTTTCGTGACCTTTATGCCACTCGGTCTGATTCTTCCCTTTATTCTCACCGTCGCCATCTGCCTCTTTATTGATGCCTATGCCGCATGGCCCAAAATCCAAAGCATCATGATCGATCCTTATGTGGGCATGGAGGATGACGAATACGAAGAATAAATTGTGTACAAGCTGTAAACTTTACAAAAAAACACTTCCCAAAAAACAGATTATATGATAACATATAGGATGTGTCTGTCTATTTCATGTGAATGAAATGACAAAAAGCATTTTCAATCCAAAGGAGATAACAATCATGAGATCCACAAGAATTATTGCACTGATTATGGCAGTGGTCATGCTCGCAGCGGCTCTCGTTGGATGCGGTAGCGCATACGACAACCCTGCTGACTATCTTGAGCTTCCCGCCGACTTCAGCAAAATCACCGTTAAGTACGCCGATCTGGAAAAAGAAATCGAAGATCAGATCGAGAGCACCCTCAACGACTCCGTAGGTCAGGTTTTTGAGCCTGTTACCAACAAAGATGCCACCGTTCAGATGGGTGACGAAGTTTACATTTCGTTCAAGGGTACTGCAGACAAAGAGCTTTCTGACACCGTGAAGGAAAAACTCACCAACGAAAACTTCTACCTCACCATCGGCTCGAACAATTCCACCCTTCCCGTTGACTACACAAACAAGAACGACAACAACTCCGACAACGACAAAGACGAAGAAAAGGTTGCAGTTGAAGGTATCGAAAAGCAGCTCATCGGCAAGAAAGCCGGTGACAAGCTCACCCTCAAGGGTAAGTTCTCTAACAGCTACGGCACAGAAGATCTCAAGAATGTAACCGTAACTTACGAAATCGAAATCAAAGCAATTGCGAGAGTCAGCGTTTCCAAGGATCACAAGGTAAAGGTCACCTACACCGTTACCGATAAGAAAAATGATGTCAAAGTTCCCGTCATCACAACAACCAAAGAAACCACAACCGAAGCGCCCGAAACCACAACCACACCCGTAACCACCACAACAGCACCCACCTCTACCAAAGCTCCTACCACCACCAAGAAGGCTACTTTTGCCGAACTCTTCCCGAGCGTTACCGATAAATCCAAGGCAACCGAGCTTGATTTCAGCAAAACCACCACTGCTTTTGCTTCACTCTACACCCTTGCTGATCTTTTCCCCGCTTTCAAGGACAAGAATCTTTATGAAGAATTCGCCCTTGAATTGACCGTTCCTGAAAATGCTGCCGATAAGTATGCCGACTACAAGGGCAAGACTGTTTACTATGTCTTCAAGATCGAATCCACCACTTCCACGCCTAAAATGACCGACTACTTTATCAACAAGGCAACTATTAACGCCACCAACGAAGAAGATCGCTTCTCCACTGCTAAGGCTTACAGAGAATACCTCGATAAGGAATTCCGCAAGACTCTTGCTTACGAAGCTATTCTCGAAGCCTCCACAGTAACCAAGATGCCCAAGGATGAGTGGGAACAGAGCTACGAAAACTATCTCAACCAGTACGTTTGCGATTACCTCGCTACCAAGGACAAGAACAACACCGGTTCCGGCAGCGTAACTCTTGAAAACTACACACCTTCCCAACTCGAGAAACTGATTCCCGAAAGGGACTATGAAGAGCTTCGTGTTAAGGCTTCTGTTGATGCACAGGATTCTGTTAAGCAGAGACTCACGATGGAATCGCTCTTCAACAAGTTTAAGATTAAGCTTTCCGATAAGGAATATGATTCCAAGATGAAGGAAGAAGAAGACAAGTACAACGCAAACCTCGTCACTTACGTTTACTACTACGGTATTTATTCGTTTGATCAGTATATCACCTACTTCGGCGGCGAAGAATACTTCGAGCTGCAGTGGAAGTACGAAAAGCTTCTTGATAAGCTCCCCGATTCCGGTGTTCAGTACGAAAAAGCTCCCTCTGAAGACGCAGAATAAAATATGACTTTGACAGGCTTTGTTCTCTCTTTTCAGAACAAAGCCTGTTTTTCTATCAAGAAAGGCTTTACCATGAAACGAATCCTGTCTCTTCTCCTTGCGACGCTTCTCTTAACAGCGGCGCTTTTCTCCTGCGGTAAGAGCGAATCCCCTTACGATCATCCCGAAAAGTATGTAACCGTACCCGCGCTTTCTTCGGTCAAGGTCAAAAACTCAGACGTTCAAGAAAGCTATCACGAAGTCATGCAAGACCTTCTGGAAAGCATGACCGGCGAGCATTTTCAAAAACTCGCCGACAGAGATGCCATCGTGCAAAAAGGCGACAAGGTACATATCAGCTACACGGGCACCCCAAAGGATACCGCCCTCACCCTTTCGGAAACTGCCATGAAAGCCATAAACGCCTTGGAAAGCGACCGCGTGTTTGTCATTCCGGGCGCAGGTGAAGTATCTACCGCCATTGAAGATATCCTGATTGGCTCGAAAATCGGAAGCGAGCTCAGTGTCAGCGTCACCTATACCGAAGACGATACCGACATTAAAGAACTGATCGGCAAAGAAATCGCTTTTGTTATCAAAGTACACAGCATCAGCCGCCTGACGGTTTCTTCGCGTCACGCGGTCAAACTCAAATTCACCGCCAAACTTGCCGATGAGAGCATACCGCCTGATACCATTCTGACCCTCTTGCAGGGCGGCGTGGAAACGGTTGACCTTGCCGACAAAGAAGATACCTTCGATGAAGCCTTCTCGGTAAGTGAAATTCTCCCTCTCCTGATCGGTAAACACAAATACGATAAACTCGCCTTTACTCTAACACTCCCCGCCGAGAAAGCAAAGAAATACGGCTATGACCGTGATGTGGCAATTGCCTTTGAAGCCACGATCCAAGAAGCCTCCGAAACACCCGCCCTTCTCACCGATGAAATGGTAGAAAGCGTCACCGAAGGACAGTTTGCAACCGCCGCGGCATACGAAGCCCACTGCCTTAACATGGTCAAAGAACAGTTGGCGCTTGCCGCCGTTGTCGATGCTGTCACCTACAACGACGATTTTCCCAAAGACTTGTACAACGAGTTTTATGAAGAAAATTACAAAGAAGCGCTCTACAACTATTTGGGCTCGTACACCGATATGACCATGGATGAGTTAAAGAATATGCTGACTGCAGAAGCATTACAAACCATTGAAAATGCCTTAAAAAATACGTTGACTGCAGAAGCATTACAAACCATTGAAAATGCCTTAAATAATACGTTGACTGCGGAAGCATTACAAACCATTGAAAATGCCGTCCACCAAAGCACAGTCTCCGAGCTTCGCGAGCGTTTTCTGTTTGAATACTTTTTCGACTATTTCGATCTTTCCTTAACCAAAGAGGAATACGAAAAAGAACTGCAAGAGCTTTACAACATCTATCAGACACAGTATTATTACGCCTTGATTCACTACGGCATTTCGAATATAAAAGACTTTGAAGAATTCTTTGGCAAAGACTATTTAGAGGTACAATTCCTGTATGAAAAACTGCCACCTCTCTTAAAAGAAGAGGTTCAGTTCGTCAACGAATAAACAATAATCAAGAAAGAGAAACACCATGAAAAAAACATTTCTTTTTACCCTTTTAGCCCTGCTTGTTCTCACGCTTGCACTCACCGCTTGCGGTAACAGCACACCTGCAACCACCGAAAACACCGCTTCCGGTGACACAACACCCTCCTCCGCCGCAGGATCCGACACCGCAGGCGTTACCACCACTGCACCTGTTACCGAAAATCCCGTACTCAATACCGCATACGATAACCCCGAACAATATGTAAAGCTTCCCGAGTTTTCTTCCATTGAAGTCTCTATGGCACCGATTCAAAAAGATGTTGATACCTATCTTGCCCAAGTGCTCGGCGCCCTTGGCAGAGAGGATTACAAAACGCTCGATCGCGGTGTTGCCGCTATCCTCGGTGACAAGGCAAACATCCATTACACCGGCAGAGCCAAAGATTCATCGGTAAAGCTTTCGGAAAATACACTGAAAGGCATGACAAACGCAGATGATACCGCAGGCTACGACCTCGTTCTCGGCTCGGGTTCTTTCATCCCCGGCTTTGAAGAACAGCTTGTGGGCGCTAAAGTCGGCGACACCGTTACCGTGGATGTTACCTTCCCCGAAAACTATCATTCCCAAGAGCTTTGCGGCGTTGCCGTGTTGTTTGAAGTCAAGATCAACTCCCTCTCCCGTGCAACGGTTGGAGAAAAAAATGTCCTCGCTCTTCTTGTCACCTACGCACTCAAAGAAGGCGAAGCTGCTAGTGACCTTGCCAAATTCATGGAAGGTCACGAAGCAACTCTTGACCTGCGCGACGCTTCCGCTAAGTTCGATGAATATTTTGACGCACAAGCCGTCCGCGCAGCGCTCCTCGGCAAATCCACATTCGGCAAAGCAACAGTCGATCTTACCCTTCCCCTTGAAGCAGCAAAGAAATTCGGCTATGAAACCGAACTTACCCTCACCGCCACAATTACGGTTGAACAGATTGTTTACTACCCCGAAGAGCTACGTGATGACGATATCGACTACTACACAGGCGGCGAATACAAAACCGTTAAAGCCTTTACCGAATATGTCACCAACCACTACAAGAGCACCTACGCATACGAAGCCATCTCCAAGGCAGCAACCTACACGGTAAATAAAACCGTTTATAACATTCTGTACACAGGCTACTACGACGCCAAAGTCAACAGCATGATCGGCGATATTTCTAAGATGACTGAAGAAGAACTCGCAGAAAAGTACACCGACGAGATCAAGAAAACCGCAGACGAATTCGCCAAATCCAACGCCACCGCCGAGTATAACGACCGTATGCTCCTCTCCTATCTTGCCAACAAGGTGAACTTCGTTCTCACGGATGAGATCTATCAGAAGGAACTTGACGAAATGTACAACTATTACATGGCAAATTACTACTACCAGATGATCATGAGCGGCATCGATTCCAAAGAAAGCTTTGAAAGCTACTTCGGCAAGGACTCCCTCGAAACTGAATTCATCTCAAGCAACGTCATCGAAAAACTCCCCGATCTTGTTTCCTATGTAGACTGATCATGGAATTCCCGACAGAGTTGAATCTGTCGGGGATTTTTTTACGCGTTTTTTCTTTCGTTATACACTATGATTTATTTTGGAAAAGCAATTGACTTTTGGTTTCATATCATGTATAATATAAGATATAAAAAAACAAGGAGAAAAACTATGGCCAAAAAGTTATTTACCAGAGTTATTGTTGCAGTCCTGCTTCTGTCTATGATGTTGACACTTGCAGTTTCTTGCGGCGCATCCGAAACAACAACCAAAAATCCTGATGCGACCACTGCTCCCACTACCGACAGCAAGGATCCTTCTGTCACCGATCCTACAGGTACCCAACCCAACACCCCTGCAGATACCAATGCGATTGCATACCCTGCACAGCTCGAAGATATCGAAGATCACATCGAAGATTCCGTCGTTCAGTTCATCTATGTTGAAGGCGGTAGCGGCACTTATACTGCCGACTCCATTTGGATCGACGAAGCAACCGCAGGCGAACTCGACGCTGTTGACCAGCAGATTATCGACAGAAACAACCGTGTTTACGAAGATCTCGGCGTCACCATCGAAGCATTCACCGACCCAACCCTTGACATTTCATCGCTTCAAACCCTTGCCAAGACCTATTTTGACGTTCAGGACCCCAACCTTGATGTTTATGCAGGTTACCAGTACTACGACTTAAAAATGGCTCTTACCGGTCACATCATGAACCTCAACACCATCGTCAATGACAATCGAGAAACCATCATCGACATCACTCAGCCTTACTGGGCAACCAACTACATCAACTCGATTACTTACAACGACCTTCTCTTCTGGGTCACCGGTGACCTTTCTCTGCGTTACACCGGCGGTCTCTACTGCACCTTCGTAAACCTTGACCTTTACGATATGTATGTTAAGAACAACTACGAAGGCAAGTCGATCTACGACATCGTAAACGAAAAGAAGTGGACCATGCAGACCATGCTCGATATGGCTGATATGGTTGATGATGACACCGACCAAAATGGTGCTGCTTCTGCCGACGACCGTCTTGGCATTATCTTCGAAGCAAGTGACGTTCTCGACGGTCTTGCATTCGGATGCAAGATCAGCTTCTCCACAAGATCCACCACCAACGGCAAAGACACCATTGCCATTGCTCTGAACACAGACAAGAGAGCTGTTAAATTTGCTGACTACATCAGCACCATGTGGAGCTCTCTCTACGCGTATGGCACCGCTGATGCCGACTCTGCCAACATGATGCCTATCTTCGCTGAAGGCAATGCGCTCTTTGCTTTCAACAAGATTTATCAGGCTCCCGTTTACCTTTCCGAAATGGAAAGATTCGCTATCATTCCCACTCCTATGCTTGATGGAAGCCAGAAGAATTACGCTTCGGGTGCTCACGACGGTCTTACCATCTTCGGTATTTCCAAGTACTCCAACTGCCCCATCGCTTCTGCTGCAGCCCTCGAACTCATGGCATACTATGGTAGCCTTCTTGTAACACCCACCTATGTTGAATCGGTTCTGAAGGGTTCTGAAACCATTCACGACCCTGAATCCATTGCTATGATCGATAAGATCCGTGCAGGATTTGACTCTGACTTTGTTGCTGCTTGGTCTGAAAAAATCAGCAACATTGTTCACCTTTTCCGCACCAAGAGTAATGTTGACAGATTCTCTTCGATCATCAAAGCAAACTCCCGCACTTGGCCCAGCAACCTCACCGCTTTGCTTGAAAATCTTGAAGCAGTCGCCGCCCAGCAGTAACAATTAAACGGCAAAACCGCTTTCCCTGTCGGAAATTCCGATAGAGAAAGCGGTTTTTTTTGTATCGTTCTATTTGATCTCAACCGTATCATCAAGCGAAAAGGCGTACAAAAGGGTCTCTTTCACAGGCGCACCAAATACCGATTCCACAGCCTTTTTGTAATAGGAAAGCTGGGTGGTATAACGCTCGCGGAGCATCGATTTGGCGGCATCCGGGTCTTTTGGCGTGCGGTCGGTTTTATAGTCAATCAAAAGCAATGCGCCGTCTGATTCTCTGATCAAACAGTCCACAACGCCCTGCACCAGAATAGATTCGGATTCATACGCTGCCGACTTTTCGGGGTCAAGCGTGAATTCCGAGGCAGGCAATCTCACGTGGAAACGCTCCTCGCGATAAACAGCCTCTGCCTTTTGGATGCGGGCGAACAGGTCGCTCTGAAAAAAGCGCTTAAGCTTGTCTGTTTCAATCAGCGAAGCAATGCCATCGGTGATAAAGGACTTTTCCACCAAACGGCGTATCTCGGCTTCCACACCCAAGCGCACCACGTTGTCAAAATTACAAAACTGCATAAAGAGGTGCGTGGCCGTTCCCTTTTCGCTACCGCTGACCGTAGTTTTTTCTTGCATAAACAGCGGTAAACGGTCAAAGTCGGCTTTCTCCGCACGAATCAGCTCCTCCGATTCATCGTCTAAAATGCCGGGATACAAACGCGAAACCGAAAGCTTGGTGGGCAATTTTTGAAGCGCCTCATGCGGATACTTGAAGGAAAGACGCGCTTCAAGCAGCGAGGGTGGAATCATTTCCGCCTCTCTTTGCGGCGTTTGCGTATCGGAATACAAATTGGCGGTATCATACCGGTCAAGCGAATCCACAAGGTCAAACTTCATCTCTGAACACGCAAGCGAGAGCCATTCGGCGTAGGAGTTTGCCCGCGAATAAAGATAAGGATGCTGAAAGATCTCGTGACGAAGCGAATAAGCCAAAAAGGTTTCCACTTTCTTTTGCTTCGGTCCGTTTAAGCTTGCCACCACAGTGATCTGCCGTTTGGCGCGCGTCAAGGCAACGTACAAAACACGCATATCCTCATCCACGCTGTTTTCGTGAATCTTTGAGGCAATCGCGCGGCGGAATAGCGTATCATAACGCAAAAGTGAGTTTTCGGTGCGCAGCTTCATGCCAATGCCCATTTTGCTTTCGTACACCATATCGGCAGTTTCGTCTTTTTTGTTAAAAAGGTGCGAACAGTCGGCAAGGAAAACATAATCGTATTCACAGCCTTTGGAATGATGAATCGACATGATCTGCACCGCTGAAAGGTCCACACTGCGGTGGTACAAGAGCGCTTCTTTGTTATCAGATGCGCTGATTTCCTTCACGCGCTGAACCAACCCATGCACACCGCCAAATCCACCCGATTCAAAGCGGCGCGCAAATTCATAAAAGGCAGAAATCGGCGCGTTTCCTTGCGTTTGCTTGACTGCCACGGCAGACAAAGGCGTGGTTTGCAACAAATAGCGAATCACCTTGTCAGAGCTTTTCAGTTCGGCAAAACGGCGCGCTTTTTCCAAAAACACAAGGAATCCCTTTGCTTTGTCACGAAGGGGTAACAACTCGTCTCCCTCTTGGGAGGCAAACTGACAAAGTGAGGCATACAGCGAATTGGCAGACGCTTTTTTGCGAAGAAGGATCAACTCACTGAGCGTAAAACCGAACAGCGGGCTTTTGAGAGATGCGGCAAGATAAATATCTCTTGTGGGATTGTCAATCACGTTGAGAAGTGCAATCAGCAAAAGCACCTCGGGATAATCGAGCAAAAAGTCGCCGCCTTTATCGCTCACACAAGGGAGCGAAAGATCGGTCAAAGCCTTGCGAAACGCCTCCGCCTTGGTCATACTGCGAAGCAAAATCACAATCTCCGAAGGCTTCACGCCGCCCGAAACAAGCCGCAGAATCTCCTGCGCCACCACATCATACTCGGTCAAAGGATTGCCACTTGCGTCAGTCTTAGAGCGATCGACCATCAAATAACGGGTAGGAAGCTGTAAATCGTCTTTCTCATCCCTTGCACAAACCAACGCATCCCCTTTCATGTAAGGTACACGGCCGCTGTTATTGTTGAACAGCCGATAGAACACATCGTTGGTATAGCTGATCACGCTACGATCAGAGCGAAAATTATCCGAAAGGAAAATGGTCGCCTGTTTTTGCTTTTTGCTATCGTCATAAGCTTCAAACTGTGTACGGTATGCCGAAAATATTTCAGGAACTGCCCCGCGAAATCCATAGATCGATTGCTTGATATCCCCTACCATAAAGCGATTGTAGCGCGAAATGGCAGAAAAAACGCTGTCCTGCATATCGTTGGTATCCTGATACTCGTCAATGAAAATGGCATCGTATCGCTTTGCCACAGAGCGAGCAAGCAAGGTAGGATTGCCATCCTTATCCATAAGAAGCGCACAAGCATACCGTTCAAGATCGTTATAGTCAAGAATCCCGTAACGGCTTTTGGCTTCGGTATATGCTTTTTCAAAACGAAGCAATACACGGTAGACCACCGAAAGAATCTCGTGCATTTCAGCGGCATCTTTGACAATATCCTCATGGGTAAAGGAAAAATACATACCTTTGATCTCAGAAAGATCGGCAGTAAACTCTTTGCGAAGCGCCGCGGCGGCTTCCACAAATTCGGGCTTGTGGCCTCTATACTGACCAAGAGACGGCGGCTGATACTTGGATACCGCTTCAGCAATAAACAAATATTCCTTTTCCTTTAACTGCTCCCAGCCTTCCACAAAATGAAGGTCGTCCAAAAAGGCAGACAAATATTTGTCCACCGCCTTGGTATCTTGTTTTAATTCCTCGGTCGCGTTTGTTAAAACAAGCTTGTAATAGGAGAAAAAGGAATCAAGTTTTTTGAGAATCGCTTGGGCAAACACCGTCTTTTCAAATGCGTCTTGGGATTCTTCAAGCTGATGCAGCGTTTCTTCCATTGTCAGAATTCCGCGCGGCAGGGCAGCAAGCTTGCTGTAAAAACCGAGCAGAACATCCTCAAGCCCCGTATCACGGTAATCGGTCAGTTTTTCAAAGGCAGACACATCCTCGGGTGTGTTTTCATACACATCCTCGATTGTTTCTTCCATCACGCGCATCTTTAGCAGCTTGCACTCGGCTTCTTCGCCAATCCGCAAGGAAGCGGAAAGCCCAAGATCGGAAAAATGCCGTTTGATCAAATGAAAGCAAAAGCTGTGGATCGTGGAAACCTCCGCACTTTCGAGCTGATCAAGCGCTGTCAGCACACGCTCCTCTTGACCTGCTGCTTTGGCATCATATTGCTCCATGGTGCGAAGATCGTTCAGCTTTTCACGAAGCGCCTTGCCAATTCTGGCGCGAAGCTCTTCTGCCGCCGCTTTGGTAAAGGTCGCCACAAGCATCCTTGAAAGCTCGGTATTTTCTTGCTCAGAGAGGATCAGGCGCAAAATTCGTTGCGAAAGCACAGCGGTTTTACCCGAGCCTGCTGCTGCAGACACAAGCAGATCCATAATCGGCGCTTCAATGGCTTTTTTCTGATCGGGGGTGGGGGAAAATTTAGCCATCAACATCCTCTCCTTTCTCTTCCTGTTCGGTCTGCATCGTACGGCAGATCGGTTTCATGCGGCAAAAGGCGCAGGGATCATGCTCGCCTTTTTTCTCTTTGGTGGCAACTGCCTTGCCGCCGGCAAGTTCTTTGGCAATGGATTTCACCGTACTTTGTATCGTTTTGGCAAGATCGCCAAGCTCCTTCAGTGTGGCAAGCGTTGTGCCCGATTGTCCCGAAAGATCGCCGTCTTTGTTGATCTTGATCGGCAAGTACCGCCCGGCAAGTGTGTTTTCCATGGCGGTGAGAATCTCTTTGTCGTTGAGAAGCACGCCGCTTCTCTTGATTCGCTTTTCGGTTTGCAGAAGAAGCGCATTCGCATCCTCTTTGCGCTTGTCTTCCTTGGGGTCTTTCGGCTTTTCCTGTGAGCCGAAGGAAAAATACAAAACCCCCGCGGGAATCGGCTTTCCCTTGCAGGAAAGCATTTTGGCAAAGCTTCCCGACGAATCGGTGGAAAGCGCAAAGAGATAGAGGAGCATCTGCATATTCAGCCCCATCAGAATGTCATTCATCGAAAACTCTTTGTTGCCGATCTTATAGTCTACCACGCGAAAATAGACGTCATCATCTTTTCTGAAAATATCCACGCGGTCAATCACACCCTTAAAGGTAACCGACTGTGTATTCGAAATCGGAATCGACTCAGAAATCACGCCGTCTTCGCCGTATGGCGAGATCGGAAGCTCAAAAAAGCAAGGTTCAAAATCCGAAAGACGGAATTCAGAAAGCAAATTCATCACAAGAAGCTCGCTTGTGCGCTTCAATCGCTCAAGCAAAGCCTTGAAACGGCGGCTGGGATTGCCCTTGGCAATTGTGGCAGCGTAGCTTTCCATCACGTCGGCAAGGATCCTCTTTGCCTCGTCATCCTCTACCGTCTTCAAGCGTCCGCCAAGGCGTGAGAAGAATTCTTCAAAGATCTTATGGATAAAGCTACCCACATCCATCCCTTCGAATTTGCCGCTTTTTTCGGGGGCAAGCTGTAAGGAGTAGGTACAGTGATAGGAAAACGGACACAAAACAAACCGATCCATCTTGCTTTGCGAAAGCGGTATTTTTTTGCCGAATAGCGAGCGAGAAGCATCGTCAGTGAGATTCTCTTCCCTTTCAGCCGAAAGCGCCTGTGTCAGCGCAAAATCGGTAGCAGAGGGCAATCCTTCATCCGAAAGGTTATAACCATGACGAACGGCATACATAAAGATATCCGATGCACCGTAAAGAAGCGCTTCTTCGGGCAGTTTGTCATAGTCTTCCGCCACGCGCCCATCAAAAAGAGCCATCGTATCCTGAAATACCGACGAGGGGTATTTTTCTTTGCCGTCAGCATCGCGGAAGGAAAATGAAAGTGTTACCGATTGGTTTGCCGACGTCACACTGCGGTAGAAAAAGAGCTTTTCATCGGCAATTCTGCGCTCGGCATCGGGTGAAAAGCTAAGTCCCACCGCGGCAAGCGCTTCTTTTCATCGTTGTCAAAGCAACCCGATTCAAAATCAGAGGACGGAAACTCACCCTGGCAAAGACCCATCACGTACACGTGGTGGGTATCCGATTTTCGAAGCAGCTCGGCAGAGCCAACCGTCACCTCGTCGAACCGCGCGGGAAGTCTGCCGATATCCGCTTCCACAAGAAGCGCCGACAAGAGCCTTCCGTATTCGCGTGAGGTCACCGCAACATCGCCCGCCACCTCCACAAGCTGATCGAGAGAGGAAAGGAGCGAATCATAAAGAAGCGCATATTCTTCCCTGTCAACGCCTGTTCCGAAATATGATGAGGAGAGCTCGGCGTGCCTTGATAAAAGCTCGGGAATTTTCAAATCAAACAGAAATCTCACAAGCGCTTCGGAAACGCTCTTAACCGTAGCTTTGGGCGAAAAGGCTTCAAAGAAAGTCATCAGCGGGTGAACCAGCTTTTCACGAAGACTGTTGAGTGTAGCAAGCTGCTCGGAGGCCTCATCCGAAAACGCGAGCGAAAAACCGTTCGGATTCATCTGCCAACCGTAGCTGTCATACCAACGCTTGCCGCTGATGCGCCACAGAGAGGCATATTCTTCGAGCGCATCGCATTCTTCAAGCGAGAGTCCCGAAAGACCGCAGCGCATATACGAGATCATGTCCTCAAGGCGAAAATGGTAGTTCACCACGTCAAACGCCGCAAAAATCATCCGAACAAGCGGCAAGGATGTCACATCTTTTCTTGCCGAAAGAAAGTACGGAATGCCCACCCCTTCAAGGGCAGCATCTAAAATACCGAGATAGCGCTCGGGGCTACGGGTCACAATGGCAAAATCGCGAAAGCGCGCGCCGTTCATCACACGCCGCATGATATCACAGGCAATGAAGCGCGCTTCTTCATAGACACCGGGGCATTTGACAAAGCGGATACCGCCCTCCTCGGGTGCGTTTTCAGAGAACACATCTCCTTTTCCCTCTTTTTGCCAAATATGCTTCGCAAAATAGTCAATCTCGCTTTGGGTGGGTTCCTTTTCAAGCGTCTTTTCTTCCACCGTCAGCGAAGCATCTGCCGCAAGCGTGCGAAGCTGTCGGTCAGTTTCCTTCAAACGAAGAAAGATATTGCGGCGATCGTTTTTGTTGTAAGCAAGCGTGGCAAGAAGCGACTCAGCTTCCGAAAACATCACGCGCATCATCACAGCTTCCTCGTAGGTAAAGCCGTCAAAGGAATGAAACACAATATGCGTGCCGGCAAAAAAACCTTTCTTCTCTGCAATCTCCGCCGCTCGCATAATATCGTCCGAAGCATCGTCGTGCTTCTCATGCAGAATCGTATTGTAGGCAGCATATAACAGCGCAACATCCGAAAGCTTGTTTTTTAATTTGTCATCCTCAGCTTCCTCCGCCGCCTTTTCAAGCTGCTCGGGCAAAATGCCGTAAAGCTTGAATTCCTCTACCGTTGCCACGAGCAAGCGGAGCATAGAAAGGTCATCCGAGGACACATTCTGATACTCCTTCAGTGCGGAGGACACCGAAGACAGCGCGCGCCACATGACAACGTACTTGGCACCCTTTTGAATATAGTGATAGCGAAGCCCTCCAAACGAGCGGAAAATACTGTTGGCAATACGACGGAAAGAGGAAACCTCCATTTTTCGGGAACAGCCAAGAGAAGAAACCAGCTTTTCCGCTTCCAATACCTGCTGTTCAGGCACCATCACAAGCGTTTTTTCATCTTTTTCGGCATAGCGAGAGAGAAGCTCATGGAGCGTATTCTGCCCTGCGCGCGCATTTTGTGTATACAGTAAGGTCAGCATCAATTCAACCTCATCTTTTCAAAATCAATAAGCGGATGCTACCAAGGGCAACATCCGCTTGTTTTGTCGGATTCTTCAATCACACGTCGGAAGAGATGATATAGTCCGCACCGTGACGGGCTATAAAATCCTTGCGTCCTTCGAGATTGTCGCCGAGCATCAGATCAAACATTTCAGCCGTCTTTTGGGCATCTGATTCGCAAACGCGAATCAAGCGACGGGTCGCAGGATTCATGGTAGTCTCCCACATCATGTCCGAATCGTTTTCGCCAAGTCCCTTGGAGCGCTGAATGGTATATTTTTGTTTTTTCTCCTCAAGGTCTTTGAGGATGTCTGCCTTTTCCCGTTCGTTAAAGGCAAAGAAGGTATCGGTTTTGGTGGTGATCTCAAACAGGGGAGACTCGGCAATATACACCTTGCCCTCCTTGAGAAGTGTGGGAAGAAGTCTGTAAAACATCGTCAGAACAAGCACACGAATCTGGAAGCCGTCTTCATCACCGTCGGTACAGATAATGATCTTGCTCCAACGAAGCTTGTCAAGAGAAAACATCGAAAGATCGCTGTCTTTTTTCGCCGATTTGGCATTGATCTCCACACCGCATCCGATCACGCGAAGAAGATCGATCACAATGTCGTTCTTAAAGATCTTGTCGTAGGTGCTCTTCAAGCAGTTCAAGGTTTTACCGCGCACAGGAATCACCGCTTGGAATTCGGCAGAGCGACCAAGCTTGCAGGACGAAAGCGCCGAGTCACCCTCTACGATGTAAAGCTCGCGGCGCTCGGGGTCTTTCGAGCGGCAGTTGACGAACTTTTCCACGCGGTTGGCAATATCCATCGTGCCACTCAGCTTCTTTTTGATATCGTGGCGGGCGGCGTCTGCCGTTTCACGGCTGCGCTTGTTGATCAAGACCTGATTGGCTGCTGTTTCGGCATCAATCGGATTTTCGGCAAAATATATCTCAAGCCAACGCTTGATATAATCGGTCATTGCCTTTTTGATGAATTCGTTGGTGATTGCCTTTTTGGTCTGGTTGGCATAGCTTGTCTGCGTAGAAAGGGAGTTGATGATCAAGATCAAGCACTCGTCAATGTCCGCAAAGGTAATCTTCGATTCGTTTTTCTTGTATTTTCCTTGATCGGAAATGTATTTATCAAAGCCCGAAAGAAAGGCAGTCTTTGCCGCCTGTGCGGGTGATCCGCCGTGCTCAAGCCACGAGGAGTTGTGATAATACTCCGAAACGTGAACCGTTTTGGAAATGCAGAAGCTCATTTCGATCTTGAGTTTGTAATCGTCAAGGTCGGCGCGGTCGCGGCCCACCGTTTCGGTCTTGAAGAACTTTGGCGCCGTGATCGCCGTGTCGCCCGCAAGCTCACTCACGCGGTCCACAATGCCGTTCTCATAGTAGAAAGTCTCTTCCGAGAACTTGCCCTTTTCTTCTTCGTAGAAGAAAACAAAGCGCGTGCCGCTGTTAACCACCGCCTGCTTTTTCAAAGTTTCCACAAAGTGTTCTTTCGGTATGATAATTTCCTTGAACACTTCAAGGTCGGGGCGCCAACGGATGGTTGTGCCCGAAAAGGCCTCTTTCTTTTCGGCAGGACGCTTTCTGAGCTCCCCAACAGGCTCACCCTTTTTGAAGTCCATTTCCGAAACCGTCACACCGTTGCAAGAGCGCACATACATAAATTCGGACGAACACTGCGTAGCGCACGCACCGAGACCGTTCAAACCCAGCGAGTATTCATACGCCGATCCCGCCGCATTGTTGTTGTATTTACCGCCTGCATAAAGCTCGCAAAAGATGAGATACCAGTTCCACTGCTGCTCGGCTTCATTATAATCAAGCGGTACACCGCGTCCTCTGTCTGTCACCTCAAGCGTGCCGTCGCGCCATACGCGCACCGTAATGAGAGAGCCGTAGCCTTCCTTCGCTTCGTCGACCGAGTTCGAAAGAATTTCAAAAAAGGAATGCGCACAGCCGTCAAGTCCGTCCGAGCCAAAAATAACGGCAGGGCGTTTTCTGACGCGGTCAGCACCCTTCAACTGCTGGATGCTTCGGTTATCATATACAATTGTCTCTTTCGCCTTTGCCATCTATATATCCGTCTCTTTTCTTGATATTTGGGGTATAGAACCACATGATATAGTGTACCGCATTTTTTCGAGTTTGTCAAGAGCCAATTGTAAGCAAACAAAAAAGTCTGTTGCAATAAGCACAACAGACTTAAGTTTCTTATGACAATTAAGTAAACGGAATCAATCCTCCCCAGCCCTCGTTCGGGTCACGCGTGGTGGTCGCGGGCTTTTGGGGTGTATCGGGGGTCTTGGTTGTATCGGGAGTTTTGTTCGTATCGGTGGTTTTGGTTGTATCAGGCATTTGATCAAAACCGAAAAGACTTGTTGTTGCAGGGGTGGTAGAATGAACAACCGGCGCTTTGGTTGTGCCTTCGGTCTCAGTCGGTACACTGCTGTTTGTTGTGGTGTCAGCCGTGGTTTTGGCAGGCGTTTCAACACCGGCGCAAGAAACTGCCACAACACAGACAACACACAGAAGCATAAGAAAAAGAAGCATTTTTTTCATAAAAACCTCAAAAAATTTTACTGTATCGTCATTGTAACACAAAGAAGCGCTTTTGTCAAGTCAAAAAACAACCCGTCGGCAGTAGCCAACGGGTTATCATGTTATGTCATGGGAATCAGCGGTCCCCAACTGTCATCGGTATCGTATATGGGCTCCCTCGGCTTACTGTTCGTCGTTGTAACAGAAGTTGAGTTTTTTGTGTCATTGGCAGATGGCTCTTCTTTGCCGCAAGAACAGGAAACCACGCTCAAAACCAGCACAAAAAGAAGCATCAAAGCCACGATTATTTTTTTCATAGATAAGCTCCCCTTTTTCTATCATGTACGGTTTTCAAACACAAGCACTTTCCAGTCTGCTTCGCTGTCAGAATCCACAAGAGTAAGACCCGCCGCCGTCATTGCCGCCTTCACATCCTCGGCACGTTCCTCAATGATGCCCGAGCAGATCAGATGCGCGCCATCAGCAAGATACGGCTTCACGTCAGGCGCCATGCGAATGAGAATATCGGCAACGATATTTGCCATAGCAAGCTTATACTTTTTGGTTTTGTCCACCGCACGCAAAAGGTCGGAAACACCGCAGGTAACGTTCGGCGTGTTGTTAGCCTCGGCATTTTCATTCGCCACGCGAACTGCCACGGGGTCAATGTCAAATGCATCGGCATACGCACAGCCGAGCTTGGCGGCAAAGAGCGACAAAATGCCGCTACCCGTACCGATATCGAGTACGTTATCGCCAACTTTCATGTACTTTTCAAGCATCGAAGCACAAAGACGTGTGGTTTCGTGTGTGCCTGTACCAAATGCCATGCCGGGATCCATACGCACGATCACTTCGCCCTCTTCGGGGGTATAATCCTCCCACATCGGCACAACCACAAGACGATTGCCGATCTTCAATGGCTTGTAATACTTTCTCCATGCGTTTGCCCAGTCTTCTTCGTTTACGCCCTCAACGGCAATCTCAAAGCCAATGCCGTCAGCCGTAAAGCGATCCTTCAAAAACGCCATCGCATCGGCAATATCCTTTACCTCGGGCAAAAAGAAGCTGACGTAGCAAATATCTTTATCCGCTTTCAGAATGCTGTCATCAATCAGCTCCCCGTAAACCTGCATGAGGTTTTCTTCAATATCCGAATAGTCTTCGATCATAAGACCCGAATCCACCATGCTCATGATGGCAACCACGCGGTCAAGATCGGCGTGGGAACATTTCACTTTGATTTGTGACCAATCCATTGTTTACATCCTTTCTTTTACTTCTTCTTGAAGATGCGCTTGAGTTTGTCAAAATACTTCTGGCGCGAAGCGTATTTTTCCTCTGTACTGCCCGAGAATTTGCGCAGAAGCTCTTTTTGCTCGCTATTCAAATTCTTAGGCGTTTCCACCACAACTGTGAAAACAAGATCACCCACTGCACGCGAGTTGATGGCAGAAAGACCCTTGCCGCGCATCGAAAAACGCGTGCCGGTCTGCGTGCCCTCGGGAATCTTATAAGTCGTATCGCCAAGAAGCGTGGGCACGGTAATCTCGCCGCCAAGCGCCGCTTCGGTAAAGGTGATCGGCACGTCGCAGTAAATATTCGTGCCGTTTCTTGTGAATATCTCATGCTTGCCAACGGCAACCACAAGGTAAAGATCCCCTGCTCCGCCGCCGCGTTTTCCTTCGTGACCCTGACCGCGAAGCACTATGCTCTGTCCGTCGTCAATGCCTGCGGGAATCGAAACCTCAAGCTTTTTCTTCACACGGAGACTGCCATTGCCGCGGCAAGCTTCGCAAGGCTTTTTGATGATCTTGCCCGAGCCGTTACAGGTGGGGCAAGGACCTGTGCTCTGCATCATACCGAGAATGGTCCTCTGTGTGGTACGTACCTGACCCGTACCGCGGCAGGTTGAGCAGGTCTCAACCGTACTGCCCTCGGCGGCACCGCTGCCGTTACACTTCGAGCATTTGTCAATCTTGTTAAACGAAATCTCTTTCTTACATCCAAAAGCGGCTTCTTCGAAGCTGATCGAAACTCGCATTTCGATGTCGTCACCGCGGGAGGGACCGTTCCGTCTTTGCGAGGAGAAGCCACCACCTGAGAACATATTCTCAAAAATGCTGCCGAGATCTCCCATGTCAAAGCCACCGAAGCCGCCATCAAATCCGCCGTAGCCGCCGCCCGAGGCAGGGTCAAACGCGGCATGACCGAATTGGTCATACTTTTGGCGCTTATCGGCATCCGAAAGCACCGAGTAAGCTTCGTTCACTTCCTTAAAATTCTTTTCCGCTTCGGCATCGCCGGGGTTCATATCGGGATGGTACTGCTTGGCAAGACGGCGGTAGGATTTTTTGATCTCGTCGTCACTTGCCCCTTTGGCAAGCCCAAGCACCTCATAATAATCGCGTTTATTTTCAGCCATGATATGTCATGCCTTTCTTTTCACTTTACCTATTGACAGCCAAAATCCGAAGGCGGTAAAATACCGCCTTCGGGCTTATATTTTGATTCAGTTTCCGGATTTATCTTCAAAATCAGCGTCGTAAGAGCCACCGTTGTAGCCGCCTGCACTCGGGTCATAACCGCCTGCACCTGCATTGGGATCAAAGCCCTGCGCGCCGCCCTGCTGCTGATAGAGCTTTTCGGAGAGCTTATAAAATGCCTGCTCAAGCGCTTCGGAATCTCTCTTGATCGCTTCGGTGTCGCCGCCCTTGAGGGTTTCCTTCAAGGCTTCGGCAGCAGCAGTCACGTCTGCCTTGTCGGCATCCGAAAGCTTATCGCCAATATCGGCAAGGGTCTTTTCGGTCTGGAAAACGAGCGACTCGGCGCGATTCTTGGTTTCGATCGCTTCCTTCATCTTCTTGTCTTCGTCAGCGAACTTTTCCGCATCCTTCACAGCGCGGTCAATGTCTTCTTTGCTCATGTTGGTGGAAGAGGTGATGGTGATGTGCTGTTCTCTGCCCGTACCCTTATCGGTTGCGGTTACGTTAACAATACCGTTGGCGTCAATATCAAAGGTAACTTCGATCTGCGGAACACCGCGGGGAGCAGCAGGAATGCCGTCGAGCACAAATCTGCCGAGAGTGATGTTGCCGGCTGCCATGTCGCGTTCACCCTGAAGCACGTGGATCTCAACCGAGGTCTGACCGTTCGCAGCAGTGGAGTAGATCTGGCTCTTCTTGGTGGGGATGGTGGTGTTTCTTTCAATGATCTTGTTGAACACACCGCCGAGGGTTTCAATACCGAGAGAGAGAGGTGTTACGTCAAGAAGGAGAAGATCCTTCACTTCGCCGCCAAGCACGCCGCCCTGAATCGCAGCGCCGAGTGCTACGCATTCGTCGGGGTTGATGCCCTTGAAAGGCTCTTTGCCGGTGAAGCTCTTCACCGCATCCTGTACGGCAGGAATTCTGGTGGAACCACCAACAAGGAGTACCTTGTTCACTTCGGAAGCCGAAAGACCGGCATCGCGCAGCACCTGTCTTGTGGGAACCATGGTAGCATCCACAAGGTCAGCGGTCAGTTCATTGAACTTCGCGCGGGTAAGGGTGGCATCAAAGTGCTTGGGTCCTGTCGCATCTGCGGTAATAAAGGGCAGATTGATGTTGGTAGAAGTCACGCCGGAAAGCTCGATCTTTGCCTTTTCAGCAGCTTCCTTAAGTCTCTGAAGCGCCATCTTGTCTTTTCTCAGATCAATGCCGCCGTTTTCCTTCATGAATTCGGTTGCGATCCAGTCGATGATTCTCTGGTCGAAGTCATCGCCGCCGAGACGGTTGTTACCCGCCGTCGCGAGAACCTCAAACACGCCGTCCGAGATCTCGAGAAGCGAAACGTCGAACGTACCGCCGCCGAGGTCGAATACCATGATCTTCTGCTCTTCTTCCTTATCCATAC
>JAFXJX010000030.1 GCA_017532025.1 Clostridia bacterium
CTTATTCCCAAAGGAAATCATGTCCTCATCCATCGTTACCGCATCATTGCCGATGAGCTCGTCAACCGTTATCTTAAAATAATTTGCGATTCGAGGCAAAAGAGTAATGTCGGGATAACCACCACGCTCCCAGTTGGAAACCGCTTGCGGTGAAACCATCAGCGCATTGGCTAACTCTTCTTGCGTTAGTTTCAGTTTTCTTCTTTCGCGGAGAATCACTTCCGCAATTTTCAATTCAGCCATAAAACCCTCCTAAATGATTATGAGAGGTGCGCACCTTCTGGTAATATGTTAGCATTACTCGTGCTGAAAGTCAACAACTGCGTTATTGAGTTTTCTCAAACGGCGTTTGAATAATACAATTAACACTTGTTTTCCCGCTTTCCCGAGGCTCACGTCTGGGGCAAGCATATCACGTGGATGTCCGCGCACGATCGGGCAGTAGCTTAAACCCACTATCAGCAGAAGAAGGATTTACTAATAAGCCTTCCTCCGAGAGTGAAGGTTGCTTTGCCACAGGCAAAGACGGAAGGAGCCTGCGTGACTTTAGGCATGGACAAGCTTTATTGTGACGCATTCTCCCTCAGTCGCTCCGCGACAGCTCCCTCCCGGAGGGAGCCTTTCACAGCTTCATCTATTCAAAAAACACCACCAAAGAAAAATCCTTGGTGGTGTTCATGTTTTCTCCGCTAAGAATGCAGAGACGAAACTTCGTTCTTTTTATTCTGTTTACACAATCACAAGCCGCTCGGCAAAAGAATCTTTTTCGGCACAAACCGTCAGCGCATAGCCGTCAAGATCAAAGTATTCCTTAATGGAATACTCATCGAAAGTTTTTTTATACGGAATCCCCGTACCGAGAAACTTGCCGATCGCCTCATAGCGTGTCCAAAGCCTTGTGTTTTCTTCATCGGACTCGGTACACGTCCCGACAAAGCGGCGCATCACACCCTCGGAAATGGGTCTGATTTTTTCAATATCCACACCCACTTCATGATCGGATAAAGCGCAAACCACATAGTCTTTGCTATGCGAAAGATTGAAATGAAAAGGCGCACCTTCCAAATACGGCTTTCCGTTTTCACCTTTTCTCTCGGTGTATGCCGAAATATCAAGGGCGTATTCACGTTTGACGGCTTCTTTCAAAAGCCGCCTTGCCGCTTCGGCGTATGCTTTGCGGTCACGCTCATTTTGGCAAGCAATCCCGGCTACATATACCGTTGTCATACCGAAAGCTTTTGCTCTTTGCCCGAAAAGATAATGTGTCTTGGGCATTTTTCGTAGCAAATACCGCAATGCGTGCATTTTTCATAGTCGATACGCGCAAGACCGTTTTCCACTTTCACCGCACCGGACGGGCAGTTCTTTTCACAGATCTTACAGCCGATACAGCCAACCTCGCAATACGAACGGGTGACAGCACCCTTGTCTTGCGAGCTGCAACCAACCCAAACATCCGCCTTGAACGGAACAAGACGAATGATAGACTTCGGGCAGGCAGCAACACACGCGCCACAGCCGGTACATTTTTCGTAGTCAACAACCGCAACGCCGTCGATTACATGGATCGCATCGAATGCACAAGCCTTCACACACGTACCGTGACCGATACAGCCGTTGGGGCAGACCTTGTCACCGCCGCCCTGACGAATGGCAGAACGGCAATCCTCAAGTCCCTCGTATTGGTATTTCAGTTTTACTTTTCCTAAACAGCCCGAACACACGACCTGTGCGCGCACACCAACGAAATCAACCGTTTCTTCGCCCATAATGGCGGCAATTTGTTTTGCCACCTTGGGCCCACCCGCACCGCAAGCGGTGGATTTTGCTTTCCCTTTTACAATAGCCTCAGCAAGAGCGCCGCAGCCTGCATAACCGCAACCGCCGCAGTTGGCGCCGGGCAAGCATTCTTTGATCTGTTCCACTCTCTCATCAGCTTCTACAAAAAACACCTTGGAGGCAACAGCAAGCATTAGGCCGAGCAAAGCGCCGATGGCGGCAAGCGCCGCAAAGGCGATCAGAATGGGTTTCCATGAAATCGCACCCAATAAAACAAACATCATAACTACATTCCTTTCTCAGGCATCACAGCGAGATCCCGGAAAAACCGGCAAACGCCATGGCGATCAAACCCGCGGCAATCAAAGCAATCGGAGAGCCTCTGAAGCTCTTGGGGGTGTTTGTGTATTTCATTTTAGCACGAACGCCCGCAAAAATCACAAGCGCCAAGGTAAAACCAACGGCGGCGGCAAAGCCAAACACCACCGATTCCACAAAGCCTCTTCCCTCTTCCACGTTCAGAAGCGCAGCACCCAAAACGGCACAGTTGGTGGTAATGAGAGGTAAGTAGATTCCAAGCGCACTGTAAAGCGACGGCACAAGCTTTTTCAAGAACATCTCAATGAACTGCACCAGAGAGGCAATGATCACGATGAACACGATGGTAGAGAGAAACTCAAGCTCAAAGCGAACAAGCAGATAATCATACACAAGGCTGGTTGCAGCAGAGGAAAGTGTCATAACGAACATAACGGCAAAGCCCATGCCAATGGCAGTATCAGGCTTTTCCGAAACACCCATAAACGGGCAAATGCCCATAAAGCGCGAGAAAATGAAGTTTTCCACCAAAATCGCGCCAAGCATCAAAAGAAGGATTTTTGTCATTGTTCACATACCTCCTTTTCTTTTTCAGCAGAGAGCTTGGCTTCTTTTTCCTTGCTTTTCTTTTTTTCTTTGTTTTTGATGATAATAAAATTCACAACAGCAATCAGAATACCCAGCAAAATAAACGCACCGGGCGGGCTGACGAGCATACCCACGCCAACGAACTTGTTGCCAAACAGCTTCATGCCGAAGAAAGAGCCATAGCCCACAAATTCGCGCACGATACTGAGAATCAGAAGCGCCGCGGTATAACCGACACCCATGAACAAACCGTCAAGGGCAGACGGAAGCACACGATTCTTCGAGGCAAACGCCTCCGCGCGGGCAAGAATGATGCAGTTTACCACAATGAGCGGGATAAACACACCAAGAGATTTGTCAAGCGAGGGCAGATAGGCTTTGATGATCAACTGTACTGCCGTGACAAAACCCGAAATAATCACAATAAACGCCGCAATTCGGATTTCATTCGGAATCAGCTTGCGAAGCATAGAGATCAAAACATTAGAGAAGATCAGCACCACAGTCACCGCAGCACCCATACCGATGGCGTTCATCGCCGTGGTGGAAATAGCAAGCACGGAACACATACCGAGCAGCTGAATCAGAATGGGGTTTTGCCCAATGACAGCATCTAAAAACTGGTTTAGGATTTTTTTCATTTTCACACCCCCATCAACCTTCTTGATCAGTCACAGGGACTTTTTTGCCAAGACCGAGCGCAAGCGCAGCATTCACGCCGTCGCGCACGGCGTTTGAGCTTCGGGTAGCACCCGAAACCGCTTCAATTCCATCACCGTATGACACGGGCTGGGTTTTACCGAAATAGTTGGCAAGATAGCTTGTGTTTTCCACAACCTTGGTGCCAAGGTTAGGTGTCTCACTGTGAGAAACGATCGAAATGCCGCGCACGGCACCCTCAGGCGTGATGCCCACCATCATTTCCACAGCACCGCCGTAGCCCTTCGGATTCACCAAAACACAGTAACCCACCGAATGACCCGCGACCTTAACGTCAAAGACCTTAGAAACCGGTGCTTGGTAATCCCCCGCAATCTCTTCGGTGGTACCTTCGCCGAAGATCACGGCAACTGCCTCGTCCATTGCCTTCTGATTTTGCTCGGCAATGCGGTCTTTGGTCACCAGATTGACAAACGCAAGAAGCGCGCCGACAAGAGCTGTGATCAGGCAAAGCGTAACAACGATGCGGATACTCTTTTTCATATTGTTTTCATTTGACATAACCGTATCTCCTTTACGCGTTGTTTTTGCTCTTGCGTGTGCCGAAGCGCTTCGGCATGGTAAAGCGGTCAAGATAATAAACGAGAAGATTCATCACAAGAATTGCAAAAGAAGCACCCTCGGTGTTAACAGAGAAAAGGCGAAGCGCCATGGTGATCGCGCCGCATCCCACACCGAAAAGAATTCTTCCCCACGGTGTTACCGGGCTTGTGGCATAATCGGTAGCCATAAAGATTGCCGCAAGCATCATACCGCCGCCGCAAAGCTGTGTGGCAACATACACACCCATCGAAGCTCCCTCAGGAACGCTGATCAGCGAAATCAGCGCCGCTGTGCCAAGATACGCCACGGGAATATGCCAGGTGATCACACGGCGAAGCAGAAGATATACACCGCCAAGCAAAAGGCAAAGCGCAGAAACCTCACCCAAAACACCGTTGGTATTGCCAAGGAAGAGGTCGATCGGAGCCGTCGCGCCAACAGCCTCGGAAAGAGGTGTGGCAGATGCCACAACGTCGGTGTTCACAAGCTTGCCAACCGTTTCGGAATAAAGATTGTTTGAAGGCTGCATATACGCAGAAAAAGAGAGGAACATAAACACACGCGCCGCAAGCGCAGGGTTCACAATATTCTGCCCGATACCGCCAAACAGCATCTTTACCACCACAATGGCAAAGACCGCACCGAGAATTGCCATCCACATCGGAATGGTCACAGGCAGGTTAAAGGCAAGCAGAAGACCGGTTACCACGCATGAGAGATCATGCACCGAGCTCGGACGCTTGACAATGCGGCAGAATGCTTCTTCCGAGATCATACAGGTCAGTACAGTCACCACGGTCAGAATCAAACTGCGGATGCCAAACTGATACACCGCCCATCCGAGTGCGGGAAGAAGCGCAATGATCACATCAAGCATGATCTTTTGCGTTGTGGATGTGTGTTTGGCATGAGGTGAGGAGGTAACAACAAGCATTTTCTGTTCTGTCATTGCTTCACAACCTCCTTTTCTTTGGCTTTGGCTTCTTCGGCAGCTTTTTGAGCCGCCGCCTTTTTACGGCGCTCGTCACCGATTTTCTGTTTGGCAATGCGAATGTACTGCAAAATCGGCACAGACGCGGGGCAAATGTAGGAACAGCTTCCGCATTCCACACAGCTCATCGCGCCGTAGGATTCCGCCTCGGCAAAATCCTCTGCCTTGGCGTATTTCATAATGTATAACGGTGCAAGATGCATCGGACAATGGGCAAGACACCGTCCGCAACGGATGCACTGCGAATAAGAGGCAAGCTTCGCGTCAGCATCTTGGGAAAGCGCCAGGATCGCAGCAGTTCCCTTTACCACAGGTGTATCGATGTTATACTGTGCCTGACCCATCATCGGTCCGCCGCTGACCACTTTGCGAAGGGTTTTGTTCGGTTTCAGACCGCAATGGGCAAGAAGCGCCGAAAAAGGCGTGCCAAGCGGCACAAGCAGATTCTTGGGATTTGCCACACAGTCACCGTCCACCGTTACCACACGGCGTACAAGCGGCATACCGCTTGTCACTGCGGTATCAATGGCAGCGCAGGTTTCGGCATTGAAGATCACACAGCCAAGATCGGCAGGCAGCTTTCCGGCAGGCAGCTCTTTGCCAAACAAAGCCACCATCAGTTGGCGCTCGTCCCCTTGCGGATATTTGGTTTTCAATGCCTTCACCTTGATGCGAGACATATCCTTTGTCATCTCGGTGAGAAGCTTGATGGCATCAGGCTTGTTGTCTTCCACGGCAAGAATGCCGTCGTCAATGCCGTAAGCATCAAGCAAAACCGTAAGACCCGCAATGATGCTCTCAGGTTTTTCAAGCATCAGGCGGTGATTGGCTGTTATGTAAGGCTCGCATTCGGCGCAGTTGATGATGATATGCTCCGCCTTGCCTTTGGCAGAGGAGATCTTCACGTGCGTCGGGAAGGTCGCGCCGCCCATGCCTGTAATGCCTGCTTTCTTCACTACTTCGGCAAGGGAGTCAAGCGTCAGATCTCCCGTAAAAGGCTTGATATCGGGCGAGAGCGTGTTTTCAAAATCGTTGCGAATCACGATTGTTTGAATCGCCCTACCCTGAGCGTCCTGCATTGGCTTGATGGCTTCCACCACACCCGAAACAGACGAGTGGATCGGTGCGCCAAGTCCTTTTTCCATAACACCGATCGTCTGACCACACAGAACCTTGTCACCCACCGCCACACAAGGTGTGGCAGGCGCACCGATGTGCTGTTGCATCGGCAGATAGACAAGCTCAGGCGCTTCAAAGGGCTCTATCGCACAGCCCGCTGTATGTTTGTGTTCGGCAACATGAATGCCGCCACGAAATGTAAGTGCCATAATCATTCCCTCATTTAATGGTAATTGCGTATTGTCATACAGATACATTATACACGAAAGATTTCACAAAATCAATTGTTTGGCAAAAAAATACGGCAAGTTTTTTTACAAAACAAAAAATTCACAGACAAAAGCCGTCATTTTTCACCCAAAATGAAAAGCCTTTTTCTGCCAATTCCCGACAAAAAAACGCCGAAAAAGTTTTTCAAAATTTTTTTATTTTTTTTGAAAAAAGGTATTGACAAACCGATCTTTCTGTGCTATTATTATCAAGCACGAGCGAGAAGTGCGCAACGAAATATGGCGGAATAGCTCAGTTGGCTAGAGCACCCGGTTCATACCCGGTAGGTCGTAGGTTCAAGTCCCACTTCCGCTACCATAACGGCCCGCTGGTCAAGCGGTTAAGACACCGCCCTTTCACGGC
>JAFXJX010000031.1 GCA_017532025.1 Clostridia bacterium
GCAAGAAATCAATAGTATCAAAATCAAGCAGAGTATCAAGAATATTGCGATTCTTTTCATGTGAATTCACTCCTCTCGAAAAATACTCCATTTTATTATACCATAACATATCAAAAAAGTCAATATTTTTTGTAAACAGGCGCATATAAAGAAAATTTTTTTCGCACATACTTGACGCAAAGAAAAAAAGAGTTCCACCAAAAGTGAAACTCCTTTTTGTGTTTTATGTTTGCTTTCTCGTCAGATTCTTCATCCATTTGAAGCGGTTGATTTTAACAGCGGCAACGAAGCATTTGAGTATTTGGTCAGATTTTAAGCAAAGGAAGACCACCCACGGCACGGCGCCGAGGTAGGAGGCAATGAGTGCCGAGGGAAGCACCACCAAAAAGACGAAAATGGCGTCGTTTTTCATCACAAACGAAACGTCGCCGCCGCTTTTCACAAGTCCGAACAGGCACGCTGCTTGGTAGCAAGTGCCAACGATGGTGCAGGAGAGGACATTGATGAGCTTTTGCGATTGTAAAATGGCGGCGTCTGAAATGTTATACAGCGAAATGAACGGATCGCGCAGGAGAAAAACGCACGCACCTGTGACAAGACCGAGTCCAAGGAAGAGAATTTGTACCGTGTAGGCGTACTCTCGTATCTTTTCTGTCTTGCCGCTGCCGATGGTTTTACCCGTGATGATGCCGACCGCACCGCTCATGCCGTTCATCACGACATAGGAAAGGTTATTGAGCGTGCCTGCCACCGAAAGGGCGGTGATCACGCCGTCGTAGGCGAGGTTACCCATGATGGCGGAATAAGAAAACATATTGACACCCCACACAAGCTGACCGCCCATGATGGGTGTACCATACTTAAAAAAGTCGCGGGTGAGATTGCCGCCTTTCAAGAACAGGTCTTTTACGCGGAACCTCAGCCGTTTGTCGATGAAAAAGACATACACAAAGATGACGGCAAATTCGCAAATACGCGAGATCAGCGTGGCGATGGCGGCGCCTTTGACTTCAAGGCGGGGAAGCCCGAATTTGCCAAAGATGAGAATATAGTTGAGCGAGACGTTGACCACAAGCGAAACGAGCGACACCATCATGCCAATACGCGCTTTTTCCACGCTTCGCATGGCGGCGATTAAGCCTTGTGTGGCGCAGAAAAAGAGAAAAGACAGGGCAGTGTAGCGCAGATAGACTACGCCGAGGGCGAGGACTTCGTTTGAGTCGGTAAAGAGCGAAAGGATAGGCTCGGGGAAGACAAGGCAGGCAAGGGAAATGACAACTGCCGATGTGAGTGCCGTGCGAAGCCCAATGGCAACGATGCGCTTGATCGAATCTGTGTCGCGCTTGCCCCAATACTGCGCGGCAAGGATCAGCATGGCGCCTTCGATACCTGCGGTGTAGATTTGCAAAAGCGTTTGCACCTGACTGCCGATGTACACGCCGGAGATGGCATTGTCGGCAAGCGTGCCCACCATCACGTTGTCGGCAAGGGTGACGGCAAAGGTGATGAGGTTTTGCAGGGCGATCGGAATGGCAAGCAGAATCAGCGATTTGTAAAAAGATTTATCTTTGGTTAAAATCACAGCTTTCGCCTCCTTTGCCTGTATTGTATCACCTTTTCACGGATATAGCAAGGATTTTTGAATAAAATAAAAGACTGTGTTTCATGTGAAACTTCTTTTTCATCCAATTGTTTTCAACTAAAAGATGCTCTCCTCATCCGTCACAGCAAGCTGTGCCACCTGTCTCGCTGCGGCTCGGTCACGCTCGCGTTCTGACACCACACTGTGGTGTCATTCATTGCGCTCACGCCGCTTCGCTACCCGCTGGGAAAGGCTTTTGTGCGCTGTTCCTCTGCGGATAGTGGGTACGGGCATATGCCCGATTGGGCGCGGTGGACTGCCTCACGCTATGCTTGCCTCAGACACAAGCGTTGGGAAATGCAACTTGATATATTTAAGTTTTTGTGCTATAATAGCTTTGAAAATCAAAGCGAAACTATACTTTTACTCGACAAATACTTCGTGGAATAATTTCTGGAATTTGATATAATAAAATCACAAAAGCGCTTTTGAATATTTTTTGGAGGACAATATTATGTCTATTGGTTCAACCATTAAACGTTTGCGCCGTGAGAAAGACATCACGCAAGAACAGCTTGCTGAATATCTTGGGATCACATCGCGGGCTATTTCTCAATGGGAGTGTGACCGAACAGCTCCCGATATTTCTCAGCTCCCCGCACTTTGTCATATCTTTGATATTTCTTCGGATGTTCTGCTGGGAATCGATATTGAAAAGAATAACGAAGAAATCAAAAAATACTTGGATACAGCGCAGAATTTGTGCCACCAAGCAAAGTGGGCGGAACATACCGCAATTCTCCGCGAAGCGAACAAAAAATTCCCGCGTGATTATAAGATTATGCATACCCTTGCAGATGCAATGGTTGCCGAATATTCCCGAAAAGGCATCAAGGAATACGACGAAGTATTTGACCTTTGCAATAGAATCCTTGCAGAATGTACTGACAGTATTATTAGATACGAAGCAATGAAAACTCTTGGAACAGCATACGATTATGCAGGCAAAGAAGACGAAATGCTAAAGCTTGCTACAGAAATGCCTCGCACCTATTTCTCGTATGAAAACTTTATGGTATATCACTGGAAAGGAACGGAGGGCTTTAATGAACGGCAAGAATATATGCATTTTTTAGTTCATCAATTGTTATCTATGATACATTGCCTAAAAGGTCATTGCGATGATAATGGAAAAATGATATATTCGTGGGAAGAAAGGAAAGAACTCAATCAATTTGAAATAGATCTTCTTGAATGTCTTTATCCGGATGGAGATTATCAATATAATGCGTATTTCGGCGCAACCGCAAGTTATTTCATATTTAAAGATTACTTTAATAAACAGGACTATGAGAATGCTTGGTATTGGCTTGAACGCTGTGTGGATTATAACGTTCATGCAGACACTTACGATTACGATGCTCCGCATTCAACGCCCATCCTTCGCGGATATGCAGATGGTGACGTAATTATAGAAGCTACCGGAAACTATTCGCAGTCCTTCCTTGAGTGGATAACCTCCGATGATGAAGTTGCTATTTTGCGAGCCGACCCACGGTATGAAGCGCTTGTCAATCGCTTGAAATCCGCTGCTAAAAAACCGTGATTTTTTGCCCCGCCTCGCGCGGGGCTTTTCTTTGATTCCTGCGTATAAAAAAGCCTTCCCCAGCGTGTTGAAGGTTGATTTGTCACAGACAAATACGGATGAGGAGAGCATCGATGCATCAAGAATATTTGATTAACCAATCAAAAAGGAGTTTCACCGAAAAGTGAAACTCCTTTTGTTATGCGGGTTTAGTCCTCATTACCCGTTGCCTTGGCGATTTCGCGGAAGGCTTCGTCGAGGTAGGTGTTTTCCATCAGCTCAAGCATACCGCGGTCGCAGAGGGCGGCGAGCTTGGGGTCGATGGGCAGCTTGGTAAGAACCTTGAGGCCGTGCTTTTCGGCAACGGCATCTACGTGGCTTTCGCCGTAGATCGCGTGTTTTTTGCCGCAATCGGGGCATTCAAAGTAGCTGTAGTTTTCTACAATACCGAGGATCGGGATGTTCATCAGCTTTGCCATGGTCACAGCCTTTTCCACGATCATCGAAACGAGATCCTGCGGAGAGGTGACGATGATGATGCCGTCGATGGGGAGCGACTGGAACACAGTGAGCGGTACGTCGCCTGTTCCGGGAGGCATATCGACATACATATAATCGACTTCACCCCAGCAAACGTCGGTCCAGAATTGCTTGACCGTGCCGGCAATGACGGGGCCTCTCCAAACCACAGGCTTGGTTTCGTCATCAAGAAGCAGATTGACGCTCATGATGCGGATGCCTGTTTTGGAGGCGAGGGGGTACATACCGTATTCCGAGCCCTGCACTTCGCCCTTGGTGGCAAAGATCTTGGGGATGGAGGGACCTGTGATATCGGCGTCGAGGATGGCGGTGTTATAACCCTTTCTTTGGGTGTTGACGGCGAGCATCGAGGTAACAAGCGATTTACCGACGCCGCCCTTGCCGCTGACAACGGCAATGATTTTTTTGACATCGCTCAAAGCGTTGGCAGGCTCATAGGCGGGCTTTTTTGCCTTGGAGGCGCAGTTTGCCGAGCAAGTCGAACAGTCATGGGTACAAGTTTCGGAGTTGACTTCTTTTTCTTCCACTTTGTAATACCAACCTTTCATGAAATTCACTTTCCTATTTAGTATATCACGATTTTTTACTTTTTCAAGTGTTTTGCGGGATTTTGTTGTGATTTGTTGTGAGATTTGATTGGATAAAGGCAAGTGGCGCCGACCTCTACCGTGTGCATAAAAGGGTTCTGCAAAACAAAAACCATGTTTTTCTTTGTAAAATGTGAGAATAATTTTCGTTGTTTTCCACAAAAATGTGGAATTTCTCAAAAAAGAGTAGACAAAGCGTACAAATTTATTGTATAATACAATTTGGATAACTCTATCCCGATCAAATAAAAGTCTATCACGAAAGGAACGGGACATAAATGAAAATCAGTGAAATTGCAAAACTTTTGAATGCGGAGGTGCTTTGCGGCGAGGAAGAGCTTGACCGCGAGGTGAAATCCGCTTGCGGATGCGACATGATGAGCGACGTGCTTGCCTTTGTGAAAGAGCAGGCGGTTTTGATTACCGGTCTTTGCAACCCGCAGGTGGTACGTACCGCGCAGATGATGGATATGGGTTGTATTGTGTTTGTGCGCGGTAAAATGCCGCCGCCTGAGGTAGTTGCCCTTGCCGAAAAGGCAGATATCGTGGTGCTTACCTCGAAGGAGCGTATGTACGTTGCTTGCGGCGTGCTTTACCAAAACGGACTGTCCGGAGGTAGTGTGCTCCATGGCTGATTTTGTAAGACTCGAATATGATATTGACGGCGAGAATTTTACCTCGGCGGGTGAAGCCTCGGTTAAGGTGAAGCGCTCGCTCCGCCAGATGGGCTTTGATCCCGAAACGATTCGCAAGGTCTCGGTCTCGATGTATGAGGGCGAGATCAACATGGTGATCCACGCCGACGGCGGCAAGGCCACGGTGGATATTTACGATGACCGCATTGTGATTGTGCTTGCCGACCGCGGGCCCGGCATTCCCGATATTGACCTTGCCATGCAGGCAGGCTATTCTACGGCGCCTGATAATATTCGCTCGCTCGGTTTTGGCGCCGGTATGGGTCTTCCCAATATGGCAAAATATACCGACGAGATGAAGATTGAATCGGAGGTTGGTGTGGGCACGACGGTTACCATGGTGGTAAAGGTCTGACTACTTTCTGATATTTGTAAAAAGAAGGTGATGACTTGAACAGTACAAATGACGAAAAAGTGAATCTGACGGCAGAGTATCATTCCTACATGACCGACGCGATTACGCATTCGGTGATGCTGGACCGTGATAAGTGCAAGGGTTGTACGAATTGTATCAAGCATTGTCCTACCGAGGCAATCCGCGTGCGCGACGGTCATGCCCGCATTGAAAACAAGCGGTGTATTGACTGCGGTGAATGTATTCGCGCCTGTCAGTATAAGGCAAAAAAAGCAATTTACGACCGCTTTGAAGATTTTGCCGATTATAAATATAAAATTGCGCTTCCTGCCCCTTCGCTTTACGGGCAGTTTGAGGAAGTGAACGATCTTGATGCCATGCTTTCGGCTCTTGTGGAGCTTGGCTTTGACGACGTTTTTGAGGTGGCGCGTGCCGCCGAAATGGTTTCGGAATACACAAGAAAATACTTAGAACGCAACGACAGCCTGCCGAGTCCTGTGATTTCCTCGGCTTGCCCTGTGATCGTGCGTCTGATCAGCATTCGCTATCCCTTGCTGCTGGATAACATTCTTCCCGTGATGCCGCCGATTGAGGTGGCGGCGCGTGTGGCACGCAAGGAAGCGCTTGAAAAGCACCCTGAGCTTTCGGACGAGGATATTTGCGTGCTCTTCATTTCGCCTTGCCCTGCTAAGGCAAGCTACGTGAAAAATCCGCTTGGCGTGAAAAAGAGCGCTGTGAGCGGTGTGCTGTCGATTGGCGAAATGTTCTTTAAGATGCGCGCAGCCATGAAGACGATGCGTGAAGAAAAGGTGCAGGCACAGTCCGGCATTATCGGTATCAGCTGGGCGGGTACAAGCGGAGAGGCATCGGCTCTCTTCAATGAAAAATACCTTGCTGCAGACGGTATTGAAAACGTGATCAAGGTGCTGGACGAAATTGACAACGGCAACATTCGCAATCTTGATTTTGTGGAACTGAACGCTTGCAACGGCGGTTGCGTGGGCGGTGTTCTCAACGTGGAAAATCCTTATATTGCCAAGGCACGTTTGCAGACACTTCGCCGTTATCTGCCGGTTTCGCTCAATCGCATGGGAGACCAGCGACTTGATTCCTATGAATGGGATTCACTTCCCGAGCCTGAGCCTGTTTCCAAACTTTCGGATGACCGCCACGAGGCAATGCGGATGATGCGCGAGATCGTTGCCATCACGCACACCTTGCCCGGTATTGACTGCGGTTCATGCGGTGCACCGACTTGCCGAGCACTTGCCGAGGACATTGTCAAAGGGCGCGCCGTGGCAGATGACTGTGTTTTTATGATGCGCGACAAGCTGTTAAAACAGTGCGCATCTTTGACTCAAACCGAGGAAAAGGGGGAAACAACATGACGGTAAAGGAACTTGCCGAGACACTTGACTTAAAGCCGCTTGCCGAGCCTGACACCGAACGCGAGGCGAAGGGCTGTTATGCGGGCGATCTTCTCAGCTGGGTGATGGGTCGCGCCTCTGCCGATGAGGTGTGGGTGACCATCATGACCAATTTGAATATTGTTGCGGTGGCAACGCTTGCTGACGTTTCCTGCGTGATTGTTGCAGAGGAAGCGGAAATTGCCGCCGATGTTGTGGCAAAGGCTCTTGAAAAGGGCGTGAATCTTTACACCTCGCCGCTTAGCACGTATGCGCTTTGTGCCAAGCTTTCTACGTTGGTATGAAGCTTTATTACGATTTACATATGCACTCCTGCCTCTCTCCGTGTGCAGATGACGATATGACGCCCATGAACATGGCAGGCATGGGGATGCTCAAGGGGCTTTCGGTCATGGCATTGACCGACCACAATTCTTGCCGCAACTGTCCTGCCTTTTTCAAGGCTTGCGAGGGCTATGGGGTTGTGCCGATTGCGGGTATGGAGCTTTCTACGGCGGAGGATGTCCACATGGTAGCGCTCTTTCCCACGCTCGATGCGGCGCTTGCCTTTGAGGAGGCACTTGAATCGCACCGTATGGCGATGGATAACGACCCCGCGATCTTTGGCAACCAGCTTGTGATGAACGAGAAAGACGAAGTGGTTGCTGAGATGAAGCCGCTTCTCATTGCCGCGACTGATCTTTGGATGGGGGATGCGGTAGAGATGGTTCGCTCCTTTGGCGGTGTGATTTACCCCGCACATATCGACCGTGATTCCAACGGTATCATTGCCATGCTTGGTGATATACCGCCCGAATACGGCTTTACGGCAATGGAGTACCGCGACGGCGGCAAACGCGAAGCGTACGAAGCGCTGTATCAAGAGGCGGCAGGGAAGAGCGTTTTGGTTTCATCCGATGCGCATCAGCTGTACAAGATCTCGGAGGCGGAGAATTGCTTTCCGTTTGAGGTGGAGGAAGGGGCGTCAGCAGAGGAAATTCGCGCCAAAATCTTCTCATATATACAAAACGGCTAAAAATATTGTGAAACTTTTCACAAATTTTAAGAAATATCTGTTGAAATCTGCGGACAAATGTAGTATAATTAAGAATTGCAAGGTATCTTTGTTTTTTCAATAAAAATATAAATAAAATAATAAGGTTCAAAAGGAGTTTTCAGCTATGAAAAAGAAATTGACCACCGTCGCCTTCACCGGTACTGCGGAACAGGAAGAAAAGCTTCTTGCCGTTATCGCAAAATACCGCGACACCGAAGGCGCCATGATGCCGATCCTTCAGGAAGCTCAGGAAATCTACGGATATCTGCCGATCGAAGTGATGCGCATCATCGCAAGAGAAACAGGCTTCGCTCTCGAAGAAATCTTCGGCGTTGCTTCTTTCTACTCTCAGTTCTCCCTCAACCCCAAGGGCGAAGTTGCCATTGCTGTTTGCCTTGGTACAGCTTGCTACGTTAAGGGTAGCGGCGATATCCTGAACAAGATCGTGGAAATTCTCGGCGTTCCTTCCGATTCCACCTCTGCTGACGGCAAATACTCGGTTGATGCTACCCGTTGCATCGGTGCTTGCGGACTTGCTCCGGTTCTTACCATCAACGGCGAAGTTTACGGCCGTCTCGTTGTAGCAGACGTTCCCGATATCCTGAAAAAGTATCAGTAATCCATGAAAGAACTCTCACTCAACATTCTTGATATTGCCAAGAATTCCACACGGGCAGGGGCATCTTTGATCGAGATCCTGCTTGTGACCGATGAAAAAGGTTTTTTGACCATGACGATCCGCGATAACGGATGCGGCATGGATGAAGAAACCCTGCATCGCGTATCCGATCCCTTTTACACCACGCGTACCACGCGCAAGGTGGGTATGGGGCTTCCGCTTCTTCGCATGGCTTGTGAAGCCACGGGCGGCAGTCTTTCTATGACCTCCTCGGTGAAGGAAGACGATCACGGCACAACGCTTGTTGCCACCTTTGATAGCACGCATATTGATTTTGCGCCGATTGGAGACGTGGTGTCGAGCATTGTGATCCTCATTGCAGGCGACCCTGACCGTGACTTTGTTTTTTTGGACAAGACACCTGATCGGGAAGTGGCACTCGATACCAGAGAGCTTCGCGCAGTGCTTGGCGATGTATCGCTTGGCGAATTTGAGGTGCTTGAGTGGATCAAGGCTTATCTTTACGGCCAATACCAAACCGAATCTTAAATTAAAGAACATATACGGAGGAATTTACTATGATATCTTTGGCAGATCTCGCAGCGATCAGAGAAAAGATGAAAGACAAAGTTGTGATCCGTGAAGGCTCCGCGCAGACAAGAGTGGTTGTCGGCATGGCTACCTGCGGTATCGCAGCAGGCGCAAGACCGGTACTTAACGCGTTCGTTGACGGTGTTAACAAGGAAGGTCTTTCGGATAAGATCACCGTAACCCAGACAGGATGCATCGGCATTTGCCAGTATGAGCCTGTTGTGGAAGTTTACGAAGACGGCAAAGAAAAGACAACTTACGTAAAGCTTACCGCTGAAAAGGCAGAGAAAATCATCAAACAGCATCTCATCGGCGGCAAGGTGGTTGCTGAATACACCATCGGCGCAATCGAGAAATAAGAAAGGATGAAATAAGGAATGGTACGTACACATGTATTGATCTGCGGCGGTACCGGATGTTCTTCTTCCAAGAGTGAAGAGATCATGTCGGTGATGGAAGCTGAAATTGCCGCAAAGGGTCTTTCCGATGAAGTTAAAGTAGTTAAGACCGGTTGCTTCGGTCTTTGCGCACTCGGTCCGATTATGATCGTATATCCCGAAGGCACCTTCTATCACAGCGTTGAAGTTTCCGACGTTTCCGAAATTGTAGAAGAGCACTTCTTAAAGGGCCGTCCCGTTGAAAGAAAGGTTTACCACGAACAGGGCGATGCTGATGTTCACCACGCTACCTCTCTTTCCGAAACTTCTTTCTACAAGAAGCAGAAGAGAGTTGCACTCCGTAACTGCGGCGTTATCAACCCCGAAGTGATCGATGAATATATCGCAAACGACGGTTATCAGGCTCTCGGTAAGGTTCTCACCGAAATGACCCCCGAGCAGGTAATCGATACAATTCTCGCTTCCGGTCTTCGCGGCCGTGGCGGTGCAGGCTTCCCCACAGGTAAGAAGTGGCAGCTTGCCAGAATCCTCGTTCCGGATGCTGATCAGAAGTTTGTATGCTGCAACGCCGACGAAGGCGACCCCGGCGCGTTCATGGACAGATCGATCCTCGAAGGCGACCCCCATGCAGTCATCGAAGCTATGGCAATTGCCGGCTATGCAATTGGCGCTAACCAGGGTTACGTTTACGTTCGTGCAGAATACCCCATTGCGATTAAGCGTCTCCAGATCGCTATCGACCAGGCTAAGGAATACGGTCTGCTTGGCGACAACATTTTTGGCACAGGCTTCTCGTTTGATCTGAAGATCCGTTTCGGTGCAGGCGCATTCGTATGCGGCGAAGAAACCGCTCTTATGACTTCGATCGAAGGTAACCGCGGCGAACCTCGCCCCCGTCCTCCGTTCCCGGCTGTTAAGGGTCTGTTTGGCAAGCCCACCGTACTTAACAACGTGGAAACCTATGCGAACATTCCTCAGATCATCCTGAAGGGTGTGGATTGGTTCACCTCGA
>JAFXJX010000032.1 GCA_017532025.1 Clostridia bacterium
GTGATGATCTGCTCAATGGTGCTGTTTTGGAAGCTTCTCTTGACGATGAAGCCCTTCTTTGCGCCGTCCTGCCATATGGTGGCTTCCACAACGTTGTTGACAGGCCACTTCTTTTCGGTGTAGTAGTTGGTGATTTCCCAAGCATCCCATGCTCTCGGAATGTCTTCATAAGCCACAAGGGTGTTTGCCTTGGCGCCTGCGGGAATAATCTCGCGGTCAGCCTTCTTATCGTAGATCGATGTGATTTCGAAGTTGTCGTCAAACCGAACGGTAACAAAATCGTTTTCAAGCTTTTTGCATTCGAGGCAAGCGGTCACGTTCGAAGCGGTGGAAAGGGAGGAAACAACCTTCCAGCCCTTTGCGGGAACGCTATCGACCCATGCGGTGTCGCCATCTTCTGTCTTCACAAGACCGTCGGCAACAAAAGCGTTGGGGTTGAAGATCAGCGTGCCGGCTTCGGATACGTTTTCGGCGATGGCGGCAAGACCTGCTTCAACGATTTCGTTACCCTTGCCCATGAGTTCTTCGTAAATGACATCGGAATCGTCATACACTTCCTTGATGGAAGAGCCGGGGATGATATCGTGGAACTGCAGAAGCAGGATCTTTTCCCAACCATCATTCAGCACGTTCTGCGGATAGGTGCCGCCGAGGAACGCCTTGCCGATCGAGGAGATAAGCTCTGCATTTTGATACAGAAATTCGGATTTTCTGTTCTTTTTCTTGTTTTTGGCGATCGATGTGTAGGTACCTCTGTGGTATTCAAGGTAAAGCTCACCTACCCAAGAGGGAAGGAAACGGCTGTCCTTGGTCTTGTCTTCCATTCTGTCGAGGAAATCGCCTGCGAACTCAAAGGAAACGGTGGGGCAACCGGGAACGCCCTTTTCAAGACGGAGACCGGTTTCAAGCATTTCGCGGGTAGGTCCGCCGCCGCCGTCGCCGTAGCCGAAGGTGCTGATGACTTCGTTGGCAATATCCTTCTGCTGGAAACGCTCCCATGTACCGCGGATCTGCTTGGGGGTGATCTGGGCGTTGTAGGTGGTGCCGGTGGCGGCATCCTTGCCTGTAAAGTCCTGCGCGGTTAAGAAGAAGGAGAAAATATCGGTGCCGTCGATGCCGTACCACTTGAAGACGTCGGCGGGGAGCTTGTTGGTTTCGTTCCAAGAGATCTTGGATGTCACAAAGCGGGTAACACCTGCTTTTCTCAGAATCTGAGGAAGTGCTGCGGAGTAGCCGAATACGTCGGGCAGCCAAAGCACCTTACTGTCAACGTCAAATTCTTCTTTGATAAAGCGCTTGCCAAAGAGCACCTGACGGACGAGCGATTCGCCGCTTGTGAGGTTGCAGTCGGCTTCGAGCCACATAGCGCCTTCCACTTCCCATCTGCCTTCTTTGACGAGTTTTTTGATCTCTTCGTAAAGGGCGGGGTCGTCTTCCTTGACGAACTTATACAGCTGGGGCTGGCTGGACATGAATTTGTATTCGGGGAATTCCTTCATCATGTTCACAACGGTAGAGAAGGAGCGCTGTGCTTTTTCTCTGGTCTGACGGAGCGGCCAGAGCCATGCGACGTCGATGTGGGTGTGACCGATGCAAACGACGTTGGCTTCCTGCGGGCCGCAAACTTCATTGTAGAAGTGATCCTGCAGGTATTTGTCAGCCGCTTTCACGCTTGCTGCATATTCTTCGGTGCCCGAGGTACGAAGGTCAAGGAGATTGATCGCTTCGTTGAGTGCGGTGCGGATTCTGCAATAGTCGTAGCTGTCGGGCTGGATGTAGTTCATCACGTCGTAAGGCACGCGGATATCCCAATAAAGCTTCTTCGTGTCGGTGTCGATGGTGCAAAGCTCGGGCGTATATTCATATTTTGCCGAGTTATAACCGACGTACATATAGGTGAGAAGCTCAAATTCGGTGAGGCCTTCTTCAAGAAGAAAGTCGCGGTGGTTGCTGTCACTGCCCTGGATGGTCTTGCCGTTAATATAGGTCAAAACCTGCGGATTGGCACGACCGCTAACCCAGTTTTTCAACTCCAATGTCTTGCCCTGCATTCTTTCGGGGACTTTGACGGTGGCGCGGAACCAACCGTGCCATTCGTGTGTACCGCCGAAGGTTTCGCCCCATTCAAAGGGCTTCCATTCTGCGTCGGCAGGGGGGGTGTTGGTTTGGTTCTTGTAGCCGCATTCACAAACTTCGATGCCTGTGATTTTTTCGGTGTCGGTGACGATGCGTCTGCCGACGGTTCCAAGAATCTGACCGATTCGTTCCTTGAGATAATTCATAGCAAAAATTCCTTTCTGTATATGAAACGTTAAAAAAGGTCAAGTTTTATGTAAAAGCAAGTTGCTTTACAGACAAGTTACGGGATATCTTCTTTGACCTCATCGGGAGGAGAGTCAAGAAGATGAGGGTTTTTGAAATAACGTCGGATGGTTTTTAAGAAGGTTGCGTAATAGTGACCGTCGCAGATGCGCTCGTCACACGTGACCTTCAAGGGCAAAAAGCGCTTTTTGACCACATCACCGTCAGGGGTTAGGTGGAGCTTCTTTTCCACGCTGCCAAAGGCAAGGAAAAGCGGTATGTTGCCAAAGTTATAGATGTGGTGATAGATCGGCGGCATACCGAGAGAACCCATCGAGGTGACGCAAAGAGAACCGTGGAAGGGGCTGACTTCAACAAGACCTTTGGGCATGATGCCGTAATAATCAAGAAGGTGAAGCAGATGCACTGTGCCGCGCAGCATAAAACGGGGAAGGTAGGTCAGTTTTTTGATCGTTTTGTCAAAATCGGTACCACTGTCTGTGTGTGCAGCTTCAATTGTTTCTTCCATGGAGCGATAGATCTCTTCGGCGGTGGCATTCGCTTTCGGATAGAATTTTACCACCGTTTCGCCTTTATCAAGGACAGCTTCACGCTTGATGGTCATAATGATGACAATTTTATTGCGTGCCATGACGCGCTGGCCGCGGATGAATCGGTTAACACCCGGATATTCGGCAACTGTGCGGACGTATGCCGCAATCAGAAGATGCATCATGCTGAAGCCTTTGAGACCTTCTTTTCTTTTTTGTGTGATATAAGCATCTGCCGCTTCGGTATCAAAATCCGCTTCGAAAAAATTGCAGGCGTCGTTGCGCTTCTTCATAAGAAAAGGTGTCAACTCGCTCATCGGTTCAAGCGAACGGATGCGTCTGCCTTCCTTTTTTTCTTTTTGCTTCAGGCGCTTTTGCTCGCGCTTGGCTTCTCTTTTTTCTTCTTTGGTGGCGGGGGAAAGTTCCTGTTTTTGCGGAGTCTGGAGCTTTTCCGTTGTTTTCATGATGAAGTGCTACCTTTCTTTCGGAATCAGTCGGGTTTGCCTTTTATTTTTTTCCAATATTCACACGCTGCAAGCTCGGCTTTGTTTTCGCCGTAGCGGTAAAAATGTGTGCCCACAAGGTCGTTTGGTAGGTATTGTTGTTTGACCCAATGATTGGGGTAGTCATGCGGGTATTTGTAACCGTTGAATAGCTCGGTTTGGCGCAGATGAGAGGGAATGGCTTGCCCTTTGCCTTCTTCAATGGCTTTTTTGGCGGCAAAATACGCTTCCATGGCGCTGTTGGATTTCGGTGCGGTGGCAAGCATGATGATACAGTTGGAAAGGGGTGCTGAGGCTTCAGGCATTCCGAGGCGCAGAGCGGTGTTGATGCACGCATCTGTGATTGCTGCCGCCATGGGGTAAGCAAGCCCGATGTCTTCATTCGCCATTTGACCGATGCGGCGGCAAGCGCCGATCAGGTCGCCGCCCTCAAGAAGACGGGCAAGATAAAATACGGCGGCATCGGGGTCAGAGCCGCGCACTGATTTTTGCAGTGCGGAAACGAGGTCGTAGTGTGTGGTGCCGTCTTTGTCAAAATTGCCCACCGTCTTGGGTGTGAATTCGGCAAGCGTTTCTTTGGTAATCTCGCTTTCCGATGCGAAGTAAAGATTTTCTAACAGATTGATGGCGCGCCGTACATCGCCGCAAGCGGCAGAGGCGATTGTTAAAAGGGTTTCATCACTTGCCGTTTTGGTGAGATTTTGTGTCTGATTCAAGCGGTCAAGCGCCACAGCCAGGCGCTCCTTAACATCCTCGGGAGAAACCGGCTTGAATTCAAACACAGCCGATCGCGACAGGATCGCGTTATACACGTACATATATGGGTTTTCGGTGGTGGACGCGATCAGGGTGATCTGCCCACTTTCCATAAACTCGAGAAGCGACTGTTGCTGTTTTTTATTGAAATATTGAATCTCGTCAAGATAGAGCAGCGTGCCGTTGTTGCCAAACAAGCTGCCGCTTTCCGCAATGACGGCTTTGACGTCGGCAAGCGACGCGGTGGTGGCATTCAAGCGGTGAATTTTCATACCGCTTTTTTCGGCAATGATGCCTGCGGCGGTGGTTTTGCCCGTGCCGGGAGGACCGAAGAAGATCATGTTGGTGATGTAGCCCCGTTGGCACATGGATGTAACAACGCCTTTTGGACCGAAGAGGTGTTTTTGCCCCACCATCTCGTTAAAATCCCGTGGACGCAAGAGGTCGGCAAGCGGACGGTTTTCCATGACATTCTCCTTTCAAACCACGCTTGGAAAGCGGTGATTTTTCACACTTTCCCATTCTTTTGCAGTATAACATATTTAACCTGAAAAATCAATGTTTTTTTGAAAAATACTAAAAAAAGAAAGAAAATTTTGGTTGTGATTTTTGAAGATTGAATTAAGCCAAAAAAATTGCGGATTTTTGAAGGGTAGTGGGATTTCCTTCTAAAAAACATAAAATTTTTTCGTTTTGGGTATTGACAAAAGCCAAACAGTGTGCTATTATATTTAGGCAATCGTTTTGCGGGTGTAGTTCAATGGTAGAATTCCAGCCTTCCAAGCTGGCCGTGTGGGTTCGATTCCCATCACCCGCTCCATGAAAAATGCATCCATAGCTCAGCAGGATAGAGCAACCGCCTTCTAAGCGGTAGGTCGGAGGTTCGAATCCCCCTGGATGCGCCAATCTGCTCTTGTTGCTTTTTGGTGCGAGAGCAGACAATATGGTGGGTATAGCTCAGCTGGTTAGAGCGTCAGGTTGTGGCCCTGAAGGTCGAGGGTTCGAATCTCTTTACTCACCCCACAAAAAACAAAAGACACCCAATCGGGTGTCTTTTGTTTTTTGTGCGCTGAACTACACGATTCTGAACCCCTGATTTGCCTGCGGCAAAACAAGGGTTCAGAATCTCTTTACGCGAAATATAGTGTACCGTCCCGCGAGATTGCCCTACGGGTTTCGACTCCGCTTCGCTACGCTCA